>JAVVFG010000023.1:8148-20097 GCA_032260445.1 Anaerolineae bacterium
CAGCACGGCGGCCAGGCCGCGCAGGGCAACCAACCACCAGTATTTACTCAATGCCGCTGCCATGGGTTGTCCCTCCTCACTAGATATATGCCGCTAAACGCGCCCCCCGGCCACGACGAAACGAACCACCCATATCTTTGACGATCCGGCCCGCAATGTAAAGGACGAGACCGCTTAGTCGTCGTCATCGTCATGGACGCGGCGCTGGTGCTGGCGACCCTCTTCCTCGACCAGCTTGCTCACAGGCCGCAGCAGCTGCAGGACAATGGCTGTCAATACGGTGGTGAAGACGGCAAGAAAATAGGCACCGACGCCGACGGCCATGCCGATCGCAGCAACGAGCCAGATGGTCGCCGCCGTCGTCATGCCTTTGGTCTTGTTGCGGGTTTGCAGGAGCGCGCCAGCCCCTAAGAAGCCAACGCCGCTGACGATCTGTGCGGCGACACGTGCCGTGTCTTGGGCATTCCCTTTAACGGGAAAGCCCTCGATGCTGAGGATGGTGAAGAGGCAGGCGCCGAGGGCAATAAGGATGTTGGTGCGAAACCCAGCCGGCCGTCCTCGCCATTCGCGCTCGATGCCGATGATGCCGCCGAGCACCGCCGCCAGCGTGATCTGTCCGGCGCTGCTCCAGTCGATGGAGCGCCACATGGTGACCCATTCAGGATCCATACTCTCCTCCGCGGGAAATAGATAGGGTCCTCACATGCTCAGACCTGTGAGGACCCCCAGTTTGCCGCAGAAGAGCGGTTTACGCAATCAGCTACGCGCTTAGGCGCTTATAGCTTAACCCAGCGCAGGCGCAGCGCGTTGGAGACGACGCTGATGCTGGAGAAGGCCATGGCCCCCGCTGCCAGAATTGGGTGCAGCTGGCGCAGGAAATTGGGCGCCCACTCGAAGGGGGCAAGCACGCCAGCAGCGATGGGGATGAGCGCCACGTTGTAGCCGAAGGCCCAGATGAGGTTCTCCTTGATGTTGCGCATCGTCGCCCGCGATAGGAAGATGGCCTGCGATACGGCGCGCAGGTCGCCGCGCATCAGGGTGACATCGGCGGTTTCCATGGCTACGTCTGTGCCGGTGCCAATAGCCATGCCAACGTCGGCCTGTGCTAATGCCGGCGCGTCGTTGATTCCATCGCCAACCATGCCAACTTTGTAGCCCTCTTCCTGGAGCTGTTTGACGTGGTTCGCCTTATCGCCCGGCAGCACTTCGGCGAAGACCCGGTCGATACCCACTTCACGGGCAATCGCCTGGGCGGTCGCTTCGTTGTCGCCGGTCATCATGACGACAGTAAGGCCCATCTCATGAAGCTGGCGAATGGCCTCGCGCGAGCCCTCTTTTATCGTATCGGCGACGCCGATGAGGCCGGTGGCCTGCCCGTCGACGGCGACCCACATGGTGGTGCGGGCCTGTGCCTCCAGCTCACTAGCACTCGCATCAAGGCCGTTGAGCTGCACGTTTTCGCGGGTCATGAAGCGCCGGTTGCCGAGCAGTACGCGATGGCCGTCAACGGTAGCGCCGATGCCATGCCCGGTGTGGCTTTCGAAGGCTGCTGGCTCGGCCAAGAACAGCTCTCTCTCCTGTGCAACACGGACGATTGCTTCACCGAGCGGGTGTTCGGAACCTCGTTCGGCGCTTGCCGCCAGGCGTAGCAGCTCGTCCCCTGTCCCTGTGTTGTGCGTACCGAGCACGATGTCAGTCACCGATGGCTCGCCGCGGGTAATGGTGCCTGTCTTGTCCAGCACGATGGCGTTCAGGCGGTGCGCCTGCTCAAGGGCGGCGCTGTTCTTGAAGAGGATGCCTTTTTCGGCCCCCTTCCCCACGCCGACCATGATGCTGGTTGGCGTTGCCAGGCCCATGGCGCAGGGGCAGGCGATGACGAGGACGGCGGTGAGGCGGATGAGGGCGGGTGTGAAGCCGGCGCCGCTCAAGTACCAGATGGCGAAGGTGGCGAGAGCGATGACGATCACCGCGGGCACGAAATAGGCGGCAACCTGATCCACCAGCCGCTGGATTGGGGCGCGGCTGCCCTGCGCCTGTTCGACGAGCCGGATGATCTGCGCCAGCGCCGTTTCTTTGCCGACGCGCGTCGCTTCCATGCGCAGCATGCCCTGGCGGTTGATCGTCGCGCCGATGAGCACGTCCCCTTCGGCCTTGCCGACCGGCAGGCTTTCGCCGGTGATCATGCTCTCGTCGACGCTGGAGTGGCCGCTGAGGACGACGCCATCTACCGGGATCTTCTCGCCCGGCCGGACGACGATGACATCGCCTTGGACCACCTCGGCAATAGGAATGTCGACCTCGGCCCCGTCACGCACGATGCGCGCCGTCTTCGGTCTCAAGCCAATGAGCTTCTTGATCGCTTCGCTTGTCTGCCCCTTGGCGCGCGCCTCGAGGAGCTTGCCGAGGACGATGAGCGTGATGATCATCGCCGACGTCTCGAAGTAGACGTGCTCGCCGAGCGCCGTCGTGCCCAGCGTGCGGCCGATGAGGACGGCGAAGCTGTAGAAATAGGCGACGCTGCTGCCCATGGCAACGAGGACGTCCATGTTGGCGCTGCCGTTGCGCAGGCTCTTGTAGCCGCCACGGTAGTAGTCCCAGCCGACGTAGAACTGTACTGGGGTCGCCAGGAGGAGGAAGAGCCAGTCGACCCAGACGGCGTGCGCCCAGTGACCGATGAGGCCAAAGTCGCGTGCCATGCTGGTGATAAAGAGCGGCAGAGTGAAGATGGCGCCGACGATGAGCCGCTTCCACTGGTGGCGGATCTCGGCGGCGCGCGCGGCTGCTTCGGCATCCTCCAGCGGCTCTTCGCCTTCTACCTCGACCACGTCGTAGCCGGCCTTGCGCACGGCGGCGACCAGATCAGGGCGCGTGGCGGTGCCGGCGGCGACGGTGACGAAGGCCTTTTCGTTAGCCAAATTGACGTTGGCCTCAAGCACGCCATCGACTTTGTTCAGCGCGCGCTCGATGTTGGCGGCGCAGTTGGCACAGGTCATGCCGGTGAGCACCAGCTCGACCGTGACGGTCGGCACGTCGTAGCCCGCGCGCCGGATGCGGTCGATCACCTCCTGCGGATTCTTGAGAACCGCCGGATCGTAGGTCAGAGTCACCTTTTCGCTGGCAAAATTGACGTTCGCCTCGTTGACACCGGCGACCTTGCGTGAATTGCGCTCAACCGAGGCCACGCAATTGGCGCAGGTCATGCCGGTGACCGGCAAGGTCAGTTGTCTCTGTTCGCTCATGGTTCTTCCTGGCAAGAAGATCTGGTGGGCGCTGGTGGCCTACCAGATCTTCCTGCATTGAACGGGATCAAATCGTCGTCTAGTTTACCTGCAGCGGCTCGGCCGGGGGGTAGTTGATCTCTTCGAGAAGGGACTTGATCTCGTCCCAGGTTGCCGGATCGTCCCAGGTAACGGTCACGCGCCGGGTATCGACGTCGGCTTCGACACTCTCCACGCCGCTAATATCGCCGACTTCCATCTTGATGGTGTGGGTGCAATGGTTACAGTGGATGGCGGGAACAACGAATGTTTTGCTCTGCATAGTAACTACCTCCTCAGGTTGTGAATTAGCGTTTGCCGCCCATGGCAAAGACGCTGGTGACTTCGCGCAGCAACTGCTCGCGCTCGTCGGGGTCGTCGCCGCGAATCGCGGCGGTGACGCAGGTGTGCAGATGGTTGTCGAGCATCAGCGTGCTGACTTTATGCAGCGCTGCCTGCACGGCGTCGATCTGGTGGATGACGTCGATGCAGTAGGTGTCTTCTTCGACCATGCGCTGGATGCCTTTGAGATGGCCGGCCGCGCTGGCGAGGCGGCGGCTAATGTCGGTACGTGTTTTTTCATCCATTGGCTATTACCTGTCCATCTGCGAACCCTGCTATTTTCGTTTCCGATCCCCCTCCCAGGGGGGTAGGGCATTTGCTATTATAGCGCCGGACGCCGGGCTGTCAAGTCGCTGGGGCCAGGCGGGCAGAATGCCTGTGGTCCGTATGGGGCCTTATTATAGACGAAAAGGGGCGAGAATTTGGCGCCAGGGGCGATTTTTTGGGGCAGCAGCACCCCGAAGTGGTATCCGGGCGGGCAAGCCCGTGCTGGGGCGATATCGGGCGTCTGAGGGGAAGCTGTCTGCCTTACGGCGAAGGACGGCGGCGCAGGCGTTGCACGGGTACGCCGGGAACGGTCCGGCGCTGCTTGTTGACTCCCCTACCCTCGGGCGTCTTTGAGTGAGGTCTGTCAGGCGTCGCTCGCGCGAGCGCGCTGTTCTTCGTCGCGATAGTCGTCAATGCGGCGGATCAACTCGTCGAGCTGGTCGCGCAGCGCGTGCATGTCGTCGACGACGTCGGCGTAGCTGCTGTCGAGGGCGAGGTCGCGCGCCAGGAGGGTGACTTCCGGGCGGGGCAAGCGGTGCAGGAAGCGGATGGCGCCGCGCACGCGGCGGCGGAAGCGGCGGGTCTGCGCCTCCTGGTCGACGGCGGCGGCGGCGCGCTGTACGGCCGGCCCGGCCTCCGCCTGGTCCTTTTGTTGCAGGAGCTGGGCGACGAGCTCGTCGATGCCGCGGGTGATGGCGCGGCGCGGACCACCGCTGTCTTCGTTCTCCTGCTGCCAGGCGACGAGCTGCTGTAGGGCGGCGAGCTGCAGCTCGGGTTCGTCGCGCAGCTTCTGGACGATGGGGCGGATCGCCGTTTCAGCGAGGCCATGCTCTTCGACGAGGGCCTGTGCTTCAGGGCTCAGGGTGAGCACCTGGGTAAGGAAGATGCGGTAGCGCTTGCTGATGCCCAGCTCTTCGGCTACCCGAGTCCAGGGGACGAGAGCGGCAGAAGGTGAACTATCGTTCACCCCGTCTTCACCTTTGCCATTCACTTCTTTTTCATCCTCGCCAGGTGAACTATCGTTCACCCTACTGGCGTGAACGCCCGAGAGCTCGTAGCGCAGCGCCCACAGCCCGCGCGCCTTGGCGACGGCGTTGATATCCTCGCGCATGATGTTTTCGATGAGCTGGTGGGCGCGGATGCTGATGCCTTCGTCGACGATGCTAGCGCGAATGTGGGCGGGATCCTGGGGCAGGTCGCCCGCCTGGATAGGGCGCCCGGCGGCGGCCAGCAGGACGTGGGCCCAGTAGCGACGCTCGCCGGTGACGACGAAGTAGCTGGCGCCGGCCGGGCCGTCTTCATCGGCGCGCGGGCGGCGCACGGTGATCGGGTTGATCAGCCCGTGGCGGGCGATAGAGTCGGCAAGCTGCTGCAGGGCGCGGAGCGCGGGTGAATCGGGGGCCGTCTCTTGCCAACCATCGAGCACCTCTTGGGGCGAAAGGGCGCCGGCAGCGAGGCCCTCGGCGAGGGCGGGCGGGAGAACCCGGCGCGGCTGGCCGGGATCAGGGCGGATCGACGCCAGCGGCAAATGGGTGGCAGCCGGGCTGGCGCCTGTCTCTGTGTCTTGAGCATAGGGATCGATGCCGCGGAAGAGGGTGCTGCTCAGGCCGGTCTTTTTCTTAGCCACGGTTGAGTATCTCCTGCAGCAACGCGGCATACGCTTCGGCGCCGTCGCTGTTGCGGTCGTAGGCAAAAATATCTTTACCGGCGGCGTGCGCTTCGCCGATGGCCACGCGCCGCGGGATGGCGGGCAGCAGCTGTGCGCCAAATGCCTGGCGCAGCTCGAGCTGCGTGTCGCGCGCCAGCGCTGTGCGGTCGAGGAGGGTGGGCACGACACCAGCCATGCGCAGGTCGGGGTTGGCTTGCCGCACCATGGCGATCGTCTTTTGCAGCAGGTTGAGGCCGATCAGCGGGAAAAGGCCGGGGTCGACGGGGATGAGCACTTCCGTCGCCGCCATGAGGGCGTTGACGGTGAGCAGGCCGAGGCTGGGTGGGCAGTCGACGACGACGAAATCGTAGTCAGGGATGACGGGCGCGAGCTTCTGGCGCAACTGCCGCTCGCGCTCGAAGGCATTAACCAGCTCGAGCTCAGCCGAGGCGAGGTCGAGGTGGCTGGGCAGGATGTCGAGGGTGGGGGCATCGTCGCCGGCGCCGAGGGTGGCGGTGAGGACCGCCTCGCCGGCGGGGAGATTGGCCAGCAGTACCT
This sequence comes from Anaerolineae bacterium, assembly GCA_032260445.1. Lineage (GTDB taxonomy): Bacteria > Chloroflexota > Anaerolineae > Promineifilales > Promineifilaceae > JAAYYY01. The sequence continues at coordinate 14,221 of JAVVFG010000023.1, forward strand.
CGTAGAGGGTGGCCCGGCCCGGTTCGCGCGGACCCGCCGCCGCGGCGACGCCGAGAAAGACGGCTGTGGCGTTGGCCTGGGGATCGGCATCGACGAGCAGGACGCGCCGCCCGGCCCGCGCCAACCCACCCGCCAGGTTGATCGCCGTCGTGGTCTTCCCTGTTCCCCCTTTCTGATTGGCAATGGCTATGACACGCGTCACCCGACCTCCCTATTCTTCCCCGGCCCTAAAAAGGTACGTCTCCTTCCAGGCTCTGGTACCACTCGCTCAGAAAAGCCATGGCGTCGTCGAAGCGGCGGGCGGGGAGGAGCTTGTAGCCGGTGATGCCGAAGCGCCGGTAGAACTCGCCGTAGACACCGCCGTACTCGTTGCGACCGCTCCGTTTGCTGAGGGCCATGGCCACGGCCTTGACGGCCTGGCTGATCTGGCTGGCCTGTTCTGGTGTGATGTGCCGGCCGGGGTCGCCGAGGGTAGCTTCGACCTCTTCCAGGCGGCGCTCGTGGTCGGCGAGCTGCTCTCCCTGGCTTTCGACCTGCGCCTCGAGGACGAGCTGTTGGCGTGCGAGGCGCATCATGGCCGAGGCGATGCGGTAGGCTTGCGCGGCTGGCGAATCGGATCGTAGTAAGTCGGCGAAATTGGGGTCGCCGCTGAGCCGGCCATCGACGAACGCTTCGTGCAGGACATGGTAGCATTCGCGCTGGTAGCGGATGAGGCGCTCGCGGATCTCGCTCTTCACGCGGCTAGCGTTGATGCCGAAGAGCCAGCCATTAAGGTAATCGAGCGGCAGGCAGACCATCTCGCGGCTGACCTCGGCGGTCTCCTGGCTGGCGGAGCGGCCGGGTTCCGTTCGTGTTACGCGAACGGATCGTATCTCCTCGCTTAACACCGCGTCGCGCTGCAGCCGCTCGTACTGGCCCGACCAGGCGAGGCCGAGGTTGTCGACAAGGGGGCGCAGGGGCACGTAGATCTGCCGCCGCTCGCCGTCGGCGACGAGCACGGCGGTGACCTCGTCGTCGTAGAAAAGCACCTGGCGCTGTTCCAGGGGAATTAAGGTTGTGTTACTGGCGCTGTTCTGCTCGGGCATAGGTCCTTGCTTGGCCAGGGCCGGCGCTGCGCGCAGCGGCAGGCGGACTGGCGGTGTGCGCTCTGGAGCCGATGAAACCTGACTTGCAGGCGATTTTAACGCTTTTCAGTATCATGACAAACGCGGCGAGCCTATGAAGGGGAGGAACGGGCAGACAGAAAGGGGAGTAGGGGGCATTCTGGCCGCCAGAATCGAGGGCGGGCAGATTGCCCGCGGTCCGTTTGTGGCGAACAAAAGACTGAATATATGTTCAGAGCGGGCCGCGGGGGCAAGGGAGGGACCATAGTTTACATAAAGGCGGAAATGTAGCCGGAATTCTGGGATTATTTGTGAGTGACACAACATAAAATATCCACAACGCCTGGTGGGCGTTGCGCTCGTGCAGGTATTAAGGCGTTGCGGCGAGGCGGCCGAACAGGGCCGGCGGGCACGCCATGCAGAAGTGGCCTCGTTTCGCATAGTTGGAAAAGTCGCCAGATGGATATTGGTGGACAGGCAGGCATCGTGGCATAATTCGTGGTCTTGTGAGGCGACGCACTGGCGCCGCCGTGCCTGCCTATGAATAGCTATATCAACCTGCTTCGCGAGAATCGAAATTACCGCTTTCTGTGGTTAGGGGCGGTGATCAGCCAGATCGGCGACTGGTTCAACCTCATCGCCTCGGCGCTGATCATCCAGCAGTTGACGTCGGCAAGTGCGGCGGTCAGCCTGTTGTTCCTGGCGCGCTTCCTGCCGCTGTTCCTCTTCAGCCCTTTCGCGGGCGTGTTAGCAGATCGCTTTGACCGGCGCACGATCTTGGTGGCCAGTAACCTGCTGCGCGCGGTGACGGTACTTGGTTTTCTGCTGGTGCGCGAGGCCAGCCTGGTGTGGCTCTTTTACCTGCTGACGGTGCTGCAATTCGCGCTGAGCTCCGTCTATACGCCGGCGCGCACCGCGGTGCTGGCGAATATCGTCAAGAAAGAGGAGCTGGTCACGGCCAACGCCCTGGATAGTTTCACGTGGAGCACGATGCTCGCGGTGGGCTCGCTGCTGGGCGGGCTGGCGACCGGGTTGTTCGGTGTGGCGGCGGCCTTCGTGATCGACGCGCTCACTTTCGTGCTCGCCGGCTGGCTGACGGCGAAGGTGATTTTGCCGCCGGAGCTGCTGGCAGCGCGGGCCGCGGGCAGCCGTGGCAGCTGGCTGGACTTCCTCGACGGCCTGCGCTACCTGCGCAGCGAGCCCTATATCCTGGCGCTGAGCCTGATCAAGGCGGGCGGCTCCCTGGTGTGGGGGGCGATCAACGTGCTGGAGATTGACTTCGCGGAGAAGGTCTTTCCGCTCACCGATCTCGCGCGTTCGTTGGGCAGCACGGATGGGAGTGCGCTGACGCTGGGTTACATCTACGCGCTTGCCGGCCTGGGCACGGGGTTTGGGCCACTGCTGTTGCGCCGCTGGTTGGGGGACGCGCCGCCGCGTCTGCGCTGGGCGATTACGGGCAGCTTCTGGGTGCTGGCGGCGGGCATTCTCGGGCTGGCGGCGGCGCCGACGCTGGGCTGGTTCGGGCTGGCGACGCTGGTGCGTACGGTGGGCTCGGGCACCTTGTGGGTCTTCAGCGCGGCGATTTTGCAGATGATCGTGCCGGACCACGTGCGCGGGCGCGTGTTTGCCTTCGAATTTGCGGCCCTGACCCTGACACAGTCGATCAGTATCTTCTGGGCCGGGGTAGCCCAGGATGCGCTGGGGATGAGTGTGCGTACGGTAACGGCAAGCGTGGGGCTGCTCGGGCTGCTGGTGGCTTTCGTCTGGCTTATCTTCCAGCTGCGCACGCACCGCCGGCCGTTGGGCGAGCTGGCGCTGGAGCGTAGCGCGCCATGATCCGGCCGACGCGGACCCTGCGCGCGCTGCGCTGGCTGGTACAGGCCGACAAGCCGGCGGCGCAGGTGACGGACGCCGAGGTTGAGGCACAGCGGGATCGCGATTACCGCTGGAACTTTGCCGTCAATCTGCTCGACGGCGCGGCCTTCTGGTTCGGGTTGAGCTTTGCCAGCTCGAGTACGATCCTGCCGCTGTTCATCAGCAAGCTGTCGGATGCCACGTGGCCGCTGGCGGCGATTGCCGTGCTGGGGCAGGGGGGCTGGTATCTGCCGCAGCTCTTCACCGCGCGCAGCGTGGAGCGGCTGGCGCGCAAGAAGCCGGTGGTGGTCAACCTGGGCTTTTTCCTCGAGCGGCTGCCGATGTGGCTGCTGATCGTGGCGGCGATCGTTGCACGTGAAACACCGGCGCTGGCGCTGGGGCTGCTGCTTCTTGCTTACGGCTGGCACGTGATCGGCGCGGGCGTTGTGGCGACGGCCTGGCAGGATCTGATCGCGCGCTGTTTTCCGGTGGCTAAGCGCGGGCGCTTTCTGGGGCTGACCACCTTTATCGGAACGGGCATGGGCGCAGCGGGCGCGGCGCTGAGCAGCTGGCTGCTGGCGACGTTTCCCTTCCCGACGAGCTTCATCTATACCTTCGCCATCGCCGCTGCAGGCATCAACCTGAGCTGGGTCTTCCTGGCGCTGACGCGGGAGCCGGCGCAGCCACCGGAGCCGCTGCTGGCCGATGGCCTGCATTTCTGGGCCGACCTGCGGCGCATCGTGCGCCAGGACCACAACTTCCGCCGCTTCTTGCTGGCACGGCTGCTCATCGCCTTTGCCGGCATGGGGCAGGGTTTCCTCACGGTGGCGGCGCTGCGCCGTTTTGGCGTCGCCGACCCGGTTGTGGGACAGTATACGGGAGTGCTGCTCCTGGGCCAGACGGCGGGAACGCTCGTCTTTGGTTTGCTTGCCGACCGTGCCGGCCATTTGCTCTCGCTGAAGATCGGCACCGTTGCCGCCGTCCTCTCCTACGTGCTGGCCTGGCTGGCGCCCGGACCGGCCTGGTACTATGCGGTGTTCGCCCTGTTAGGCTTCTCTTTTGGCGCCCTCCTGGTCAGCGGGATTCTCGTCGTGCTGGAGTTCAGCCCGCCGGCACGCCGCCCGACGTACACGGGGCTGGCGAACAGCATCGTCGGCGTGGCAGGGTTCGCAGCGCCGCTGCTGGGCGGTCTCCTGGCACAAATCGGCACAGGTCTTGGGGTGGGCTACCGCCCGCTGTTCGCACTGAGCGCGACGGCGGGTTTGGCCGGCCTGGTGCTGCTCGCCGGATGGGTCAAGGAGCCGCGTTGGGCCGGGGTCGGTTAGCGGGAGTGCGCAAAAGATGAGAGCAGAAAGTCGCAGGGTAGGGTAGAGACAATTGGTGCGGCAGACGTTTCCCTTCCCGGTCCGCTACGACGATTGTGACCCGTATGGCCACGTGAACCATGCCTCGTACTTGCGCTATCTGCTCGAGGCGGCGTTTGCGGCCTCGGCGGCGATCGGCTATCCGGTGGACCGCTACCGGGAGATGGGGCGGCTGTGGTTCGTGCGCGATACGGAGATCGAGTATCTGGCGCCGCTGCGCTATGGCGACCACATCGCGGTAGATACCTGGGTGCTCGATTTCCGGCGCGTGCGCAGCCGGCGGGCTTACGAGATGCGGCGCGCGAGCGATGAGACGGTGGTGGCGCGGGCGGTGACCGATTGGGTCTTCCTGGACAGCGAGCGGCAGCGCCCGGCGAGCGTGCCGGCGGGAATGGTTGAAGCGTTTCTGCCGGATGGCCCCGCACCGGATCTGCAGCCGCGGGAGCCGTTCCCGCAGGCGCCCGAGCCGCCGCCCGGTGTATACCGGCAGGAGCGGCGCGTATCGTGGAGTGATCTGGATCCGGCGGGCCACGTGAACAATGCGTGCTATCTCAACTACCTGGAGGACTGTGCTATCGGCGATGCGCGCAGCCGCGGCTGGCCGGTGGCGCGGATGCTGGACGAGGGCGGCTTTGCCATCGTCGCCCGCCGCTACCGCATCGAGTATCAGGAGCCGGCCCACCTGGACGAGCTGCTCGAGGTGGCGACGTGGATCAGCGACGTGCGGCGGGCGAGCGCGGTGCGCCATTACACGGTCCGCCGGGCGACGGATGGCGGGCTGCTGGCGCGGGCGCGGGCGCTGTGGGCGTGGGTCGATCCCGCGAGCGGGCGGCCGGTGCGGATACCGGAGATGTTTATCCGTGATTTTGCGGAGAACATCGTGGCTGCTTAGTGCTGGTCGCCTGCTAAGCAGGGCAGGCGTGTTCGCTGGCGCCAATTGGGCGGTTACGGCTTTATTGCCGTCACAATGTGTGCGGGGGCGTCAAATTCGACGGATCCGTCGGCGCGAACAAAGTGAGATAGTCTCTCTTGTGCTGCTCGCTGCAGCCGTTCGAAACCCTCGTCGTCGATCATGCCCGCCAGGGTCCAGCCCCTGATATCGGTGTACATCCAGGCCTCCAGGGAGGGGAAACGGGCCGTTCCGGACATCGTTTGGATGGTTGGATCTGGCACGGCTGCTTCTGCGAAAAGGGAGACCAGTGTCTGCTTGTCACCCAACACGTAAGGGGCGTGAAGTGATTGCGCCGCTTCGGATCCAAAAAGCTCGTCTAGCAGCGTGGCAAGCTGAGCGTAGCCGGGTGTCATCTCCAGCGTATCCCAGACGGCAACAGCCAGGGTGCCGCCCGGGCGGAGGACACGCATCATCTCGGCGAGCGCCCGTGGCGGATCCACGAAGAACATTAAGCCGAACTGGCTGACGACGCGATCAAAGGTGGCATCGTCGAAGGGCAGTGATTCGGCCGGAGCGGGCCGCCAGGTGAGATGCGGGGCTTTTTGCCGGGCGACGGCGAGCATGCCCTCGTTGATGTCGACGCCGGTGACAGCGCCGGCCGGGC
>JAVVFG010000024.1:0-20017 GCA_032260445.1 Anaerolineae bacterium
CCAGGTGCTGCCGTCGAGACCATCTCCTTCAGCGACAACTACTTGTTCGAGCCCGGCGGCTTCAACAGCAACGGTATCGTTGCTACCGCCAATGGGCGCTGGCTCATCATCGCCAACAGCGGCGCACAGATGATCTACCGCGTTGACCCCACGTCAGGCACGTCGGCGGCAATCGACCTAGGCGGAGATGCCCTGCCGAACGGCGACGGCCTAGTGCTTTTCGGTCACACGTTGTACGTGGTGCAGAATCGCTCGAACCAGATCGCCGTCGTCGAGCTCGCCGCCGATTACATGAGCGGGTCAGTCGTCGCCACGATCACCGACGCGAACTTCCGCGTGCCGACAACGGCAGCCGCCTTTGGTAATGCGCTATATGCCGTTAATGCTCGCTTCGGCACACCTCCCGGCCCTGATGTTGAGTATGAAATCGTGCGGGTCCGCCGTTAGTTCCCTGATATGAAGAACGAAAAAGACCTCGCAGACAGCGAGGTCTTTTTCGTTTTACCGGTTGGTGTCGCGCGGGGGAAACGGGTCTTTAGCAGACCCAATGGTCAGCTTACGCCGGATCTGACCATCTTCGCCTTTGATAATGAGCTCGCCGCCTGTGCCGCGCTCCAGGCGCGCTCGCGCCGAGTTGATCGCTTCTTCCTGTGTATCGAATAAGGTGGCAGCTCTTTCGGCGCCGACTGCCTCATCGGCCCATTTACCGTTTTCTTTGCGGTAAACAATTCTGTCTCCATCGGCCATTGTCGCATCTCCTTGAGTTGGTGTTACTTCTACCAAGGAGCTTAAGGAGCAGATGTATGAAGCAGGTTAGCAGCAGCTGGCTGACGCAGGCGTCGCTTTGCTTAAGAGAGAGCTGCCAGAGCGGCTTCGACCTCCTGATTAAGGTTAGCGAGGAGTTCGCGCGCCGAGTCTTCCTCGGCTTGGAGTAGCTCCAACTGCTGCTCGCTACGCTCCAACCTGTTTACATAACTAGTGCGAAGCGCCCCTTCCTTCCCTGACTGGCCCAGCGCCTGCAGATTGTGCCGGATTTGCTCCTGCGACTGGAACAACTTCTGCCGGCGGCTTTCGGTACGCTCAATGTTTCTCTGCACTTCTGCAACTCGTTCGTAGAGGCGCAGTAGTGCCAACACAGCCTCGAATTGTTCCTGGTCGAGAAGTCCCTGGCGCAGGTAGCGGCTCAGTTGTTCGTACGTCTGCCGCTCCAAATGCTCACGGCGGCTGATCAGCTGCCGCTGTTGCACGCGCAGCCGGCGCTCCTGGCGTGCCGGCACGGCAAGCGAGAAGCGCAATTGTTCGGCTGTTGTTTCTGCGGGATCAGGTGTATCGAAAAGCTCGAAGTCCGGCGAGCGCGGGTGCTCGATAAGTATCGTCTGCTCCACCGCGGTCTTGTTTACGACGAAGTAGTCCCGGTCGCGGATTTCCCATTGCTCGACGATGAAATAGGCGCCTTCGATGTGCAAGGCACGTATCTCGCTGCGGTGCTGCTGGTGCTCGCGCACTTGCACATTCAGCTCGACCGCATAGGGGACGAAGAGCTCAGCGCCTTCGGCTGTATACGGGAGGATCGCCTCGCCAGCATAGCCATCGCCGGCGATGACCGTGACCGGACCACGTTCAAACGTGAGCCCGCTGTTGTTACGCAGGCGCAAGGTGGCTACAGGGTGTGATGCGAGCTGGCTGCTGTTGTACAGGAGTTCTCTGCGCCCCGGCAGGTCGGCGGCAATGATCGGGACCATCGCCGATTGGCCACGCCCAACGTTTACCGGTGTGCCAATCCGGTACTGGAACTGCTCGCCGCGCGCCTCGCCGCTCGTGGTGACCGGGGCTGCCTCCCGCAGCGCATCGCGCTGATCTTCACGAAAGGCGGCCGCTGCCATCCGCGACCGCTGTCCGGACATCGCTGCTGGCGCTGCCTCCATGCGCATCGCCTTCTCCACCGGCGCTTCGAAGGCGACCGGCCCCGCCGCTACGCGTGCTTCCTCCTCTACTTCGGGGCGTTCTGGCGTAAACGGCGTGTGCAGGTCGTAGATGAAGGAGATGGGCATACCGGCGACCAGCGTTAATTCTATGTTTTCCAGCGCTTCTTCGAGCTGGTTGTCAAAGATGCCCCAGCCAAGCAGCAGCGCCTCACTCCCAGCACTGCCGGCGGTCACGAGGCGGTAGCTTACCCGCCATGTGGGCGCGGGCGCTACGTAAGCGACTAACAGGTCGTGCTCTCCTGGCGAGAGGCGTATCGCCACTTCCCTGTAATCTTCCTGAGCCATCGCCGTGTCAAGGAAGAAACGCAGGTCACGGGCTGCATCCTCGTCGCGCAGATAGACCCCTTGTACACGGCCGAGCGGAAACGTGAGGACCTCTTCCCTCGCAGCATCCAGGAGGGAGACTTGGGCCGCGGCGAGCGGCTGTTCGGCGATTTCGTCGATTCCCAGCACGCGACCGTCGTAGCGCTCATCCTGATCTAGCGCAAGCGTCACACGGCGCCCGCGTAGGCTGGCGAGTAAATCGCGCAGGCTGCTGCCCTGCCGCAAGCGGATGCTATTTCCCGCCAGCCGCTCCTCCCGGCTTTGCGGGGTTGGGTAATCGACGCCGAGTACCTGCCCTTTCCCCCGGTCGATCACCGTAAGGCTTTTCAGCAGATCGTTCATCTGCGTTTCGTGGAATTTCAGCGTGAGTTCGTCGCCGCTAATCGCTCCACCGCGCTCGAAGTAGCCGACGCCATGTTTGTACAGGGTCATCCGCGTCACGGGTAAACGAGTCATCGTTCCTCCTGATTTCTATCCTGGAGCCCTGGTAAGTGGGCGCCGACGGTGCCAGATCCGGCCTCGATCGCGTGTTCGTACTGGCTGACGAGCTCGCGCCGCAGTACTTTTCCGATCAGGCTGCGGGGAAACTCCTTCACAAAGACGATGCGCCGTGGAACTTGCTGCGCGGGCAGCCGGCGCCGGGCAAAGGCGATGATTGAATCAGCGGGCACGTTAGTTCCCTCTTTTAATTGCACGAAGGCTACCGGCAGGTTGGCAATGGCGATTACCACGACTTCACGCACCTCCGGAAGCTCATAGATCACCTCTTCCACATCACGCGGGAAGGCGAGACTGGCGTCTTCAGACTGCCAGGTGTCCTGCCGCCGGCTGATGATCTGGAAGTAGCCGTCGGCGTCCATGCGGGCAATGTCGCTGGTACGGAGCCAGCCGTCGGCATCGAGCACCGCGCGCGTGACCGGCTCGTTCTGCCAATACCCGGCCATCACCTGCGGCCCGCGCACTTGGAGCTCGCCGAACTCCCCAACCGGAACCAACAGGGGTATGCCCGTACGCAGGTCGACGATCCGTGCCTCGGTGTTGGGCACCGGCAACCCGATCGAGCCAACTTTGTCTTGACCGAATATCGGGTTGGCGTGGGTCAGCGGGCTGGCTTCACTAAGCCCGTAGCCTTCGATCAGCCGCCCTTTGGTCAACCGCTCAAACGCTTCTTCGACCTCGATGGGCAGGGGTGCAGCACCGCTGATACAGGCCTGGATCGTATCGATGCCAAAGCGCCGCACACCGGGAAAGTTATTGATGGCTACGTACATCGCGGGAACGCCAGGGAAGAGCGCGGGGCGATGGCGACGAATGTGCTCCAGAACAGCACGTGTATCGAACTCCGGCAGCAGGATCATCTCCGCGCCAATAGCCACCGGCAAGTTCATCGCGGTAGTCATACCATAAGCATGGTTGAAAGGGACGACACTCAAGACCCGTTCCTCGCCGTCGCTTAGGGTGGGTATCCAGACGCGTGCCTGCAGCGTGTTCGCCACGAGATTCGCATGGGTCAGGGTAATCCCGTGCGGCTCGTCCGTCGTACCGCCTGTGTATTGGATGACGGCAACATCGCTCGCGGCGACTGTCACCTCCGGCGGCGCGATTGATTGAGACCGGAGCAACGCACGCCAGCGATGGTCGTGTTCTGTCAGGCTGTGGCGTAGACGGTTCCTGAGCCAGCGCCGGCGCCACGGAAAGAAAAGCATTTGCAGTGGGCGATAGAGGGGCGCGTAATCGTCGACGTGGGCAAAGATGACGTGGCGCACATCCGTCTGTGCGTGAACAGCCATCGCCGTTTCCTGAAAGGTGGTCAGAGTGACTAGCACTTCGGCGCCAGAGTCCCGCGCCTGGCGAACGATCTCCTCATCACCCGCAAGCGGGTTGCTCATCACGGCAATCGCGCCGAGGCGCAGGGCTCCATAATACGCTACCGGGAACTGCGGCACATTGGGCAGGAGGAGCATCACCCGCGCGCCTTGTCCTATCCCGAGGCTGCGTAGGGCGTTGGCGAAGCGGTTTGCCTGATTGTTGAAGTAGCGGTAAGAGAGCCTTCGCCCGTCATAATAGATCGCCGGCCGGTACCGGAACTTGCGCACGGTCCGGTCGAGCAGGCGGGTCAGCGGCACGCGCGGAATGTCGATCGTGTGCGGCACCCCCGATTCATAATGCAGCAGCCAGGGTCGCTCGGGCACCAATCGAGAGTGCGGTTCCCAGTCTTCCTCGCCGCTACGCCAGCGCGTATGGCGTGATGCGGCCGGCGCGCTGTCAATGAAACGTTCGATGGCCCGGTTGACGGCATCGCGCCGCTCGATCATCACCATATGCGCCGAGGCGCCGACATTGACATCTTCGGCGTTGGGAATCACCTCGGCGACGCGCGCAAACGACGCCTGTGGGAAAACGCGATCCCTTTCCCCACGGATGACCATCACTGGGAATTGCAGACTGGCCAGCTTACTCCAACCCTGCCACTGGCTGACAGTCTCCTGAAACATCCGCTTGAGCGGAATCACGCCGGCATCGACGAAGCCAGAGATCAGCGGCTGAAGCACGGCTCGCAGGATAGGCGTTGGTAGGCGAAAGGCGAGGCGGTAGAACCAGAAGATACGATATTCGGCTGCCGTCGCTATGAGTACAAGCCGTGCCACGCGCTGTGGATGCCTGAGGGCAAAATCCACGCCAACGGCGCCGCCAAACGAGTGCCCCACGACGACCATTTTCTGGCGGACGCCACGCGCTGCAACGATGTGCTCCAGATCGGCGAGCAGCCGTTCCATCTCGTAGTCACTGCGCGGCCGGCTGGAGCGACCATGTCCGCGCATATCGGGTGCCAGCACGCGGTTCCGCTCGGCAAACGCTTCGATCTGGTAGCGCCACTGGGTGGCGTTACCTCCGAAACCGTGCAGGAAAAGGAAGGTCTGCTCGGGCGCCTCGGGAGCGACTTCAATCAAGCTTAACTCCACGCCCGGCGCAACGCGTATCTGTTCGCGATAAAGCTCGAGGCCAAGTTGCATGGCTTACGGCGCCGCTTCGACGCGCACGTTGGTGTGCTTCAGGCGCATCTCAGGGTGCAGCGACTGCAACCAGCGCGCCGTGTAGTAGATCGCGGCATGGAGGCCAGGGGTTGCTCGCGGGAAACCAAGAGCGTGCAGCCCGACGATAATTTCGCCGGCCGGCTCCCCAACGTCCGTTCTACCCCTGGGCCGGATAGTGACGGCAACGCGTTGGGATAGCGGCTCTTCTTCGACGTGGGTGTCAATTAATAGCTGCGCGGGCTCCTGCCGCTGGTATAACGCGATGAAGCGGACGACATGCTCATCGTCCGTGTACGACGCAGACTCAAACTCCGCGGTGATCTCGTCCAGAGTAAGCGGACAATCGAGGATTGCATGCGGCATATCCATCTCCTCAGGGACAGGAAGCGAGCGTCGGGCAGCGCGGCCGGTGCGGTGCCACGAGAAGTAGTGGCAGGTTCGTCCCTCGGCGATAGCCTTGCGCTCGTACTTGGTGCGAAGTGGGCGCGAGGCGCTGGTGCCACTCGTCGCCCCTTGGTGCGCGCTGAAATACGGCGAGGCGCCGAGTAGCGCTGCTATCACCTCAGCGTACTCCGCGTGGTCGGTAGCGATCTCTAACCTGCCACCGTGCCGCAGCCGCGTCGCGAGCAGGTCAAGGAAGGGCTTGTCAATCAGACGCCGGTGATGGTGAGCAGCCTTGGGCCAAGGGTCGGGAAAGTTAATATAGACTTCGTCGACGCTTCCGGGGCGGCAGTTGCTCCACAAAAACTGCTGTGCCAGCCCGTAGACGAGGCGCAAGTTCGGCAGGGCACGCGACCGTATGCGCTGGTCCGCACGGCGCAAAGCCGGCTGCGAAATCTCCAATCCAACGACATTCGCTTCGGGACGTGCGCTGGCCAGCGCGACGAGGAACCGACCGTTGCCGAAGCCAACCTCCACCAACAGCGGCGCTTCACGACCGAATACTGAAGGCCAGTCGACGGGCCAGGGCAGGCGGCGGCCATCGTAAATGGGGGGAGTCGACACCAGTTTGGACATATTCTTGCCCGCGATTATAAGAGGGGGGCAGCGGGCGGCAAATGGCGACAGCATGCACAACGCCCTCGCACCGCGAGGCCGAGGTGGCATTCCGCGTGGACAATGGTATCCTTCCACAGGAGAATAGCCTGCGGAGGAAAGCGTGGCAATGATGCGCGGCCTCGACGCCGAGGCCTACGACCGGCAGTATGAAGATCGGGTGATTCTGCAGCGGATCGGGCGATATTTCCGCCCGCATCTGCGCAAGATTGCGCTCATCAGTGCAGCAACTCTGGTCATGGCTGTTCTGGGTGCGGCGCTTCCCCTGATCATTTCCGGCGGCATCGATATCGTCACGGAACCGGGCCAGCGAGACTACCTCTGGCTGCTCATCGGCCTGATCTTTCTTGTCGGTGGTAGTGTCTGGCTATCGAACTGGCTCCGCCGCCAGTTAACCACAGAGGTTGTCGCCGACGTGGTGCTGGATATGCGCAAGGATGCCTTTGCCGCTGCGGCCGAGCAGGATCTCGCCTTCTACGACCAGTTTAGCTCTGGGCGGGTTGTCAGCCGCATCACGAGCGATACCGAAGAGTTCGGTCAGGTCGTTATGATCAGCACCGACGTCATCAACCAGGTCTTCACCGCAATGATTCTGCTCGCGGTGCTGCTCACGAAAGAGGTGCGGCTGACCCTCGCGGTCATCGCTATGTCGCCGTTCGTCGCCATGGTCGCCCTCAGCTTCCGCCGGCTCGCCCGCCGTGTGACCCAGCAGGGAGCGCGGGTGATGGGCGAGGTGAACAAGGCTATCCAGGAAGCAGTAACGGGAATTGCCGTCGCCAAGAATTTCCGCCAGGAAGCGACGATCTATGACGAGTTTCGCGAGATCAACCAGCAATCTTATGTTATCAACCTGAAACGGGGTTTTGTGCTCTCGACTATTTTCCCCACCCTCAATGGCCTTTCGGGCATCGCCACCGCCCTTTTGCTCTTCTTTGGCGGGCGCGCAGCGGTTGCCGGGTTGATTACAATCAGCGCCTGGTATCTGTTCATGGCCGGCCTCGATCGTTTCTGGTTCCCTGTCATCAACATTTCCGCATTTTGGAGCCAGTTTCAGGCTGGCTTGTCGGCCGCAGAGCGCGTCTTTGCCCTTATGGACAGCGAACTGGCTGTGGTGCAGTCGGAGGACCTTCCGGTGCCGGCGCTGCGTGGTGAGATAACGTTCGATCATGTCGACTTCGCCTACAAGACAGGCGAGCAGGTCCTGGAAGATTTCACGCTGCAGATTCCAGCCGGGCAGAGCGTCGCGCTGGTTGGGCACACAGGCGCCGGGAAGACGAGTATTATCAAGTTAATCGCGCGCTTTTATGAGTTCCAGGGCGGGACGATTTACATCGATGGGCACGATATCCGCCGCTTCGATCTCGAAGACTACCGATCCCACCTGGGTATAGTCAGCCAGGTTCCCTTTCTCTTCGCCGGCAGCGTAGCTGACAATATCCGCTTCGGCCGGCCGGCGGCCAGTGATGAAGAGATCCTGACTATGGCCCAGCGAATTGGTAATGGTGAGTGGCTAGAAACACTGCCCGACGGATTGGCGAGTCGAGTGGGGGAGCGTGGCAGCCGTCTATCGATGGGCCAGCGCCAGCTGGTCGCGCTGACTCGGGTGCTAGTGCAGGAACCCAATATCTTCATTCTTGACGAAGCAACGGCGAGTGTGGACCCTTTCACCGAGTCCCAGATTCAGCAAGCCCTGGAGCTGATCATGGACCATACGACGGCGATTATCATCGCCCACCGCCTTTCTACCGTTCGCACCGCCGACCGGATTATCGTGCTTGAGCAGGGACGTATCATCGAAGAAGGTAGCCACGACGGCCTGCTCCGCGCCAGAGGCCACTACGCCGAGCTTTACGACACCTACTTCCGCCATCAGAGCCTCGACTATATTGAGCGTAAAGATAGCGCCTATCTCAAATCTCTGCAGGGCACAGCCGTTGAGGCTGCGGCTGCAGGCAACGGTGACGCCACGTCGAGCTAGCAGACATCGAACCCCATGGCCGTTCACCATCCCTCACGCAAGATGGGGCCATTTATCTGTAGATAGTAGGGTCTCCCCCCATTCTCCCGGTCCTCACTTTCGGCAAGAATAGCAGCAATCAGCGATCGTAGGGGCCCGTTCACCTTTGTATTGAGCGGTTCACCATTCACAACAAGGTGGCGCGTACGAGGATAGTACAGTGACCCATCAGAATCACGTCATGGAATTGGTCAGCGTAGATAGCAACGGCATCCAGGAATGGTTGTGCCGGACCTGCCACCGTCGCTTGCGTTTCAACTGGTCGGCAGCCGCTGCGCCCACTGTGGTTGAGCCGGGCGACGATGGCGTTTTGCACGTCGGCCCGCAGGTTAAACCCGCGCTCGTAGAACATGAGTCAGGCCTATCAGCATTGTGGCTAATGGCGATCACGAATCTCGACTTAAGCGTCCTGACGGAAAGCGAAGATGATGGCAAGCTGCCGCTCTAGACCGCCAACGGGCGCCCGGAGCAAAGTCCACCTCTGAGGGGTTGCCGGGCGTGGCACCTGCGCGTGCAGGTGCCGCGCCCGGCCATTTCCGGGCTGCGCCCTAGAGCCGACCTGTTCCTATTGCTGGTAATCCAGGAAATCTGCAGCCACCCACCCTTCGAGCCCACTAGGGCTCCGGACTTCCTGCCAGTCAAGATCGTCAACCGTCTCCCGCCCTGGAAGCAATACTAAAACCGTTCCTTCGGCGAGCAGCTCAAGCTCGGCGCTGCCTCCGGGCTCGTCACGAAGGTAGATGCCAGCGGGAGCGGTGACAATCGCCGAGGGCTCCGGCGTTGGCGTAATCGTCACCGTCGCCGTCGCCTCGGGTGTTGCGGTCGCTGCCGGACTAGGCGCCGTCGGCGTCGCCGGGAGCGTCGTTGCAGTCGCAGTCGGCAACGCTGCCGCTGTGGCCGTAGCATCCGGGGTAGGCGCGGCAGGGGTTTCTGCCACGGGCGGCTCGATGCTAGGTTCAGCCGTCTCACGCCCACCAGCGCGCACGCTGAGCCCGTATCCGGCAAAGAAGATCAGAGCGAGGAGGCCAAACATAAGGGCACGAATAAAGGCAACCTGCATCGTCCGGCGGTGCTCTTGACGCCCCACCCCATACGGCGAGCTAGCAATCCGGGAGCGGAGCGCAAGGCCAGCTAAGGTAGACAGGATTGCCGCCAGCGACAGAACGCCAGTAAGGATGAGCAAGACAAGACTAATTGGGCTCAAATCTCTCCCTCCTTGACCTCTTGCCAGAGCACTTCGAGGGCCTCGATCGTGGCATCTTCTAAGGAGATACCGCGTACGTCTGCCAATGCCTCTAGCCGGCGGAAACGGCGGTCGAAGCGCAAGTTGGCCTCCCTTAGGGCTGCCTCGGCATCGATGCCGAGCCAGCGCGCCCAGTTTACCGCAGCAAAGAGAAGATCGCCCATCTCGGCACGTTGCGCCCGCGCACTGCGCGCACCGCGCAACTCGGCGATCTCCTCGTCTAGCTTCGCGACGACGCCGTCGAGGGCCGGCCAGTCAAACCCTACCTTGCGCACGCGTTCCTGGACTTTCTGCGAGCGGGCAAGCGCCGGCAGAGCGGCGGGGATGTTGTCGAGTATGGAGGGAGGACGCCCGCTCTCCACCTTCTTCTCTTGTACTTTAATCGCCTCCCAGTTGGCGACGACCTCCTCACTGTGGGCGACCTCCCAATCGCCCCAGACGTGGGGATGGCGACGCTTGATTTTGGCATGTATGTCGCCAATTACCTCGCTCAGCCGGAAGAGTTCCTCTTCACGGGCCATCTGCGTCTGCATCACGATGTGAAGCAACACATCGCCCAGCTCCTCGCGCAGGTTGTCGACGTCCTCGGAATCGAGCGCCGCCAGCAACTCGGCCGTCTCTTCAAGAAAACCCGCCCGCAGTGACTGCGGTGTCTGCTCCTGATCCCACGGACAGCCTCCGGGCCCCCGCAGGACGGCAACTGCCTCCGCAAGCGCGTCGAGGCTTGAGGGGAGCGGCAGCGGAGGGATGAAGAGACTGGTCAGATGGTCTATGGCGGCGCTCCGATCGAGCTCGAACAACGCCAGACGCTCGAGTCTTTCCTCCGGTGTACCGGCCGCATGAACGAGAACGATAGGATGCTCGTCGGGGTAAATCGCCATAAGCGCGAGCTTGAGTTCTCCCGCAAGCAACCGGTTATAGACCTGTCCCAGTAGGACCGGCGCGTCAGGACTGAGCGGTGGGTGCGTGTATGCCGCGACCGTGATCGCATCGAAGAGCTGCAGGCCATTAAGCCCGTCGATGCCGAGTGCCGTGAGCGCCGGCTCGACGAAACTGAGCCCGGGGACGATACGTAACGGAATACCCGCTGCCCGCGCGGCCTCGGAGATGGATGTCACCGTCGCCTCGGCAATATGCGGATGGCCGGGCACCGCGTAAACGACGCCTTCCGGTCGCCGGCCGAGACGCAGCACCTTACCGGTAATCTCCTCATAGACGGCCGCGAACTCAGTTGCGCTGTCGTAAACGCTGTCGAAGCTCTCCACGCGGAGATGCTCGGGGAGATCAGTCGCGGCAGGATGGCGCGATGTCCGCAGGTAGACCTCGTCAACATCATGCAGCAACTGCCAGGCCTCCTGCGTCAGCAACGAGCTGCCGCCCGGGCCGAGCCCGACAATCGTGATTCCCCCTGCTACCTGTTCATCCATGCTGCTTGCCAAAAAGAAAAAGGCGAGAGTGGATCGCTCGCCTTAACAGGCATCTCCGGCTGGGCCGTGACGCCGACACGACGTTTGTAACCGTGAAAACAAGCTGCGGTAACCCATAGTAAGGGCTACGCGACAGGGATGCTTAACGCTTGGTATAGGTCGGGGCCTTACGCGCACGCTTCAGACCCGGCTTCTTCCGTTCCTTGACGCGAGGATCTCGTGACAGGTGACCATTGTCGCGTAGGACACCGCGCAGGTTCTCATCGTACTCGACGAGTGCCCGCGCAAGGCCGAGGCGAACCGAGTCGCGCTGCCCAGTGATACCGCCGCCCTCGACCAACACGGTGACGGCAACACGGCCCATCAGGTCAGTATCCGCCAGCGGACCCGTGAGGATCTCGTAGTCGCCAAAGCGAGGGAAGAAATCCCGCACGTCTTTGTCGTTGACGAGAAAAACCTGCTCTTCCTGCACCGACGGGTAGATGCGAACCCGGGCAGAAGAACGCTTACGCCGGCCAATACCTTCGTAATACTTTGTTTCCTGCAATACTTCAGGAAGTTCCATTCCGATATTTCTCCTAGAGCTCCAGCGGTTCCGGCTGCTGAGCAGCGTGGGGATGATCCGGCCCCGCATACACCTTCAACTTCTTAATCATCTTCCGGCCAAGCACATTCTTGGGCAACATGCCGCGTACGGCCAGATGAATAACGCGCTCCGGTCGGGTCGCGAGCATCTCGCGCAGCGTACGCTCTTTCAGACCGCCCACATAGCCCGAGTGGGTATAGTACTTCTTCTGATCCATGCGCCGACCGGTCACGTGGATCTTCTCAGCATTCACCACCACGACAAAATCGCCTGTGTCGACCGACGGGTTGTAAATCGGCTTGTGCTTGCCGCGCAGGATGGTTGCGATCTGTGAAGCCAGGCGGCCCAACGTCTTGCCTTCGGCGTCGACAACATACCAGTTGCGTTCGACATCCGATTCTTTCGTCCATATTGTTTTCATGATTCCAACTCCACTACGATAGTTCGTCATTCTGATGCCTGCCATCACCGATGCTCCTCATCATAAATGACCGCAGTCAGGTATAATCCATCCGGTGGCGCCGTCTGACCTGCCCGGTCGCGGTCGCACGCGCGAAACGCATCCACGAAGTCGGCGACCGTCCAGCGCCCATCGCCGACGAGGCGAAGCGAGCCAACGATGCTACGCACCATCCGCTGCAAGAAAGCTGTACCCTCGATTGAGAAGACGACCATCTCATCTTCGCGACGCCATTCTGCGCTGTGTACAATGCGGATCGTGTTCTCGCCCTGAGGCGGCTGCCCAAATGTGGCGAAGTCATATTCGCCGACGAGGACAGCCGCAGCCGCGTTCATTGCCGCCACGTCGAGGGGCTGGCTCAGATGCCAGCTGCGAAAACGGCGTAATGGGCTGCGAACCGGTGCATTGTAAACGTAATAGCAATAAGCGCGGCGCCGCGCATCAAATCGCGGGTGAAAATCTGCCGCGGCTTCGCCGATGTCAAGGAGCACGATGTCGGCCGGCAGATTCGCATTGATCGCCCGCTGCAGTGCAGCAAGCCCGTGGGACCAGGAGAGATCAAAGCTAATCACCTGCCCGCAAGCGTGTACGCCGCTGTCGGTCCGGCCTGCCCCGTGAACCACGACGGGCTTACCGGCGATGGTCTCAAGCGCTTTTTCCAGCTCGCCCTGAATCGTCGGCTGCTCTGGAATCTGGCGCTGGAAGCCATAGTAGTTGCTGCCATCGTACTCGACCGTTGCGCGATAACCCGTTGCCTGCACGTTGACGACGTGACCTTACGCTTCTTCTCCCTCGACAAGCATTATCATTGCCATCTTCGAGGCGTCGCCAGGCCGGCGACCTATCTTAATGACACGCGTGTAACCGCCGGGCCGCGTCTCGTAGCGCGGTGCGATTTCGTCGAACAGCTTCTTGAGCGTGTCAACCTCGACGCGTTCGCCGTCCTCGGTCTCGACGACGCGATGGCGTGCCATCCGCTTGGCTGCTAAACGGCGAGCGTGTACTGCCCCTTCGTCGCCAGCAGCCAGACCACGCTTGGCGAGCGTTATGACACGCTCGGCAACCGGTCGCAGCATACGTGCCTTCGCTTCTGTGGTAATCAGTCGCTCGTGGGCGATGAGATCGGCAACCATATTCCGGCGTAAGGCCTTGCGGTGCGCGCTGTCACGACCCAGTTTGCGACCAGCTACTTTATGTCGCATCTCTCTTCCTCGTTCCTCGCTAGTTCTCGTTAGTCGCCAGGCCAGCACGCGCCACCCTGGCCGTCATGACACCCGGCAATTGGTCCTATTCTTCGTCCTCGAGGTCAACCTCATCCTCAGACAGGAATCCCTTCACGACGAGCTGGCGCTTGAGCTCTTCCAGTGACTTCTCGCCAAAGTTACGGATGGCGAGCATCGTCTCTTCGCCGCGCTCGAGCATGTCGAGCATTTCGCCAACCCGGGTAATGCCGGTGCGCTTCAGCGAGTTGAACACACGGACGCTGAGGTCCAGCGACTCGATCGGTGTGTCATAAATCTCATTGGGGATCGATTCTTCCTCTTCCTCTTCCTCGACGGGAAGGAAGGTTTCCTCGCTGATCCCGCTCAATGGCCGCAGATACTGGACCATGATCTGGGCCGCTTGGGCCAACGTATCCTCAGGACGGATCGTGCCGTCCGTCCAGATCTCCATGATCACGCGATCGTAATCGGCCACTTGGCCAACACGCGTCTTCTCGACTTCGTACCCTACGCGGCGAATCGGGCTGTAGATCGCATCGACCGGCAGCTCGCCAATAGGCAGGCGTCCCCGCTCTTCAGCAGGTGAATAACCGCGTCCCGTCTCGACGGTCATCTCGATTTCGAGGAACGCTTCGTCGTCGTCCACGGTAAAGAGATAGAGATCTGGGTTGATAAGCTCAACCTCGGGCGGCAGAATCAGGTCGGCACCGGTAACCACGCCGGCGCCATGCACCTCTAGCCGGATGCGGGCGCTATCCACGTCGTGGAGCTTGAAGCGGAGCTGCTTCACGTGCAGGATAAGCTGCATCATATCCTCGCGCACGTGCGGAATCGACGAAAACTCGTGTGGCACGTCAGTCACACGCATCGACGTCACGGCTGCTCCGGGCAACGAAGCCAGCAGCACCCGCCGCAGCGAATTCCCGATCGTTGTACCGTAGCCGCGCTCCAGCGGCCCCAGGACAAAACGACCGTACTCCTGGGTCATTGCAGTACTTTCGATCTTAGGTAAGACCAGATTACTGATAGACAACGCAATTTCCTCCCAAACTTTGCTAGCCGTAGTGGCTCTCTCTTCTCAATCGTTAGCGGGAGTAGTACTCGACGATAAGCTGCTCGTTCACCGTCGTATCAATATCCTCACGCTCCGGAATCTGCAGCACGCGCGCAGATAGGTTCTTGGCGTCTAGCGATAACCAGCGTGGTACCTGCCGGTCGTCGATTTCCTGGCGCAGATCACGGAAGTACGTACGGCGCATACTCTCCGGGCGGATGGAAATAGTATCGCCCGGGGTAACCAGCGCCGACGGGATACTCGTACGGCGTCCATTCAGCATGACGTGACCGTGATTAACAAGCTGGCGCGCCTGGGCACGGGAATCAGCAATACCGAGGCGGTAAATCACGTTGTCGAGGCGCCGTTCCAACATCTTGAGCAGGTTTGTACCTGTCAGCCCAGGCTGCTGCGTGGCTTTCACAAAGTAATTGCTGAACTGACGCTCCAGAATCCCGTAAATACGGCGCGCCTTTTGCTTTTCGCGCAGCTGCAGCAAATAGTCCGACGCGCGACCACGGCGGAACTGCTTCTCCCGACCATGTTGTCCCGGCGGGTACGGCCGACGCTCAAAACTACATTTCGGAGTCATACAGCGCGACCCCTTCAAGAACAGCTTCTCGCCTTCACGGCGACAAAGCTTACATACAGGACCAGTGTATCTTGCCAACTTAACCTCCTACGGTTTTCAGTGGTTAATAAGAGGTTTACGGGCTTGGCGACCCTTCATCCCTCTCTCCCGGTTATCTCTATCTGCTCTGCAACAAATATACAGACCACGGCAACCTGGTGGTCTGCGGGTAACAACAATCACTTGTAAAAGAACCGCCGGCGACAGCCAGACTCCCGGCAACCGCCGGACCGGCGCCAATGCTTAAACGCGGCGTTTCTTAGGCGGGCGGCACCCGTTGTGGGGCACTGGCGTTACGTCCGAAATCGAGCGGACCCGCATGCCAGACGCCTGCAGGGCCCGAATGGCAGCCTCGCGGCCGGGGCCGGGCCCTTTGACGACCACATCGATCTCCTGCATACCATGCTCCTGCGCATCGCGGGCCGCATTTTGCGCTGCGAGCCGGGCCGCATATGGCGTGCTCTTGCGCGAGCCCTTGAAACCGGAGGTGCCAGCACTAGCCCAACAGACGGTGTTCCCTTGCTGATCGGTCATCGTCACGATCGTGTTATTGAACGTGGCATGAATAAAAGCCATGCCCTGCGGCACCATCTTCGTGATCTTTCTACGTCCTTGTTGACGTCGTCTGCGACCCATAGTCTCTCCTTTAACCTTCGCGAGCCGAGGATAGCGCCAGCGCCCCAAGCGCTGCGCCCACAACCCCGATGCTTACCTCATTTCTTTGCGCCGCGACGACGGCCACGGCCGGCAACCGTCTTCTTCGGCCCCTTACGCGTACGCGCATTTGTCTTCGTCCGCTGCCCGTGTACGGGAAGACCACGACGATGACGCAGGCCACGGTAGCAGCCGATCTCCGTCAAACGCTTGATATTCATAGCCACTTCACGGCGGAGGTCGCCCTCGACCATGTAGTCGGCGTCGATGATCTGGCGCAGACGGCTGACTTCCATCTCAGACAGGTCTTTCACCCGCGTCGCGGGTTCAATATTAGCAGCATCGAGGATTTCCTCGCTGCGATTCTGACCGATGCCATAGATGTAAGTCAGGCTTGTCCGTACTTGTTTGTCACGCGGAATATCGACACCAGCGATACGAGCCATAATTCTTCCTACACTCCTAGCCTTGGCGCTGTTTGTGATTCGGGTTCTCACAGATCACCCGTACCACGCCTCTGCGCCGAACGATTTTACACTTTGGACAACGCCGCTTGACAGATGCTGATACTTTCATCGTCCTACCACCTCACACAGTAAACAGACGAGCAATACCCTGGCGGTCCCGAACCACCCGTGCTCGTCTGCAGTCTACAATAATGTCAAGATCTCCGCGCCGTTGTCGGTCACGGCGATCGTGTGTTCACAGTGAGCCGTTAGTTTCCCATCCTTTGCCACGACTGTCCACTGATCCTCGAGTGTTATTACCTCTTTCTTACCTTGCAGCACCATTGGCTCGATGGCAAACGTCATCGCGGGGCGGAGCCGGACACCACGGTGCGGACGGCCATAATTTGGCACGTGCGGATCCTCGTGCATCGTACGACCTACCCCATGCCCACCATACCCGCGCACGACGTTGTAGCCGTGACCTTCGACAAAACGCTGGATGGTCGCCGAGATGTCACCAACGCGATTTCCGGCACAGGCGCTATTGATTCCAACGTCAAGCGCCTTGTTGGTGACGTCAAGAAGCCGCTGGGCCTCCGGCGCCAGCTTGCCAATCCCCATACTGATCGCAGCATCGCCAATATAGCCTTTGTACAGACAGCCGCAATCGGCCGTAAAAAGGTCGCCCTCTTCTAGCCGGCGATCACCCGGAATCCCGTGGACCAGTTCGTCGTTGATACAGGCCGTGATCGTACCCGGGAACGGGGGGATTGAATCGTGAAAGGTATAGCCCTTAAACACCGGGCGGGCATCATGCTGCGCCAGAATAGACTCAGCCAGGGTATCGAGCTCGCCGGTAGTTACGCCGGGCTTGGCCGCCTCTTCAATGGCAGCCAGCACGCGGGCGACGATACGCCCGGCTTCGCGCATGATTGCCAGTTCGCCGGCCGACTTCAGTACGATCACGTGGCTTCCTCGATCGCCTCGACGAGCGCCGCAGAGACCTCTTCAATGCTCTGTTCACCGTCGATCTCCACCAGAAGACCTTCATCACGGTAGTAGTCCAGCACTGGCGCCGTCTGCTCGAAATAGACTTCGATCCGCCGCCGCTGTGTCTCCTCGGTGTCGTCTTCTCGCTGGAACAGCTTGCCGCCATCCACGTTGCAGATGCCCGGCTGCTCTGGCGGATTGAAGAGCGAATGGTAGACACGCCCACAGATCGGGCAGGTCCACCGGCCAGCGAGGCGCTGCAGGAGCACTTCGCGCCGCACACGGATATAGAGGACGACGTCGATCACTTCGCCTTCTTCTGCTAGCAGGTCGTCTAGTGCCTCCGCCTGAGGGCATGTTCGTGGGAAGCCATCGAAGATAGCCCCACCCTCGACGGCATGCTGCTCGAACCAGTCGCGCACCATGGCGATGGTCACCTCGTCGGGTACGAGCTCGCCCGCATCCATGTACTTCCGGGCGAGACGCCCAAGCTCGGTATTACTCTTCAGATGTTCCCGGAAGAGATCGCCGGTCGCCACCTGCGGAATGCCTAACGACTTCTCGAGACGTTTCGCCTGCGTTCCTTTGCCGGCGCCCGGTCCACCCATGAGAATGACGAAAGTAGCCATGACAGCACTTAGCCTATGAAGCCCTCGTAGCGGCGCATGAGGAGCTGGGCCTCAAGCTGGCGCAGTGTATCGATGACCACGCCGACGACAATAATCAGGCCGGAGCCGCTCACCACCAACGCGCTCTGTTCCAGGCCCTGAATCTGCAATATGCCGCCGACGAACTGCATGATCCCCGGCAGGATGGCAACGATACCCAGGAAGAGAGCGCCAACGAACGTGATGCGCCGCACGACGGACATGATGTAGCTCTCTGTCCGGCGGCCCGGCCGGATGCCGGGAATAAAGCCGCCCTGGCGTTGTAGCGTTTGCGCCAGGTTCTGCTGCTGTACCATCACGTCGGTGTAGAAGAACGTGAAGCCTACCACCAACAGGAAATAGACAAACCAGTAGATGAAGCCCTCAGCCTGGCCGAACGCCTGGTAGATCCAGTTGGCACTGCGGTTCAGAAAACCGGCACTTTCCGGATCGATAAAGAACTGGGCAATCATCGCCGGAAAGGTCAACAGCGACTGGGCAAAGATGATCGGGATCATCCCTGCGGTGTTCACCTTCAGCGGGATATAGGTACTCTGGCCCTGATAGACCTTGCGCCCACGCACGCGCCGCCCATATTGTACCGGCAATCGCCGTTGCCCTTCTTGAACGACGACAATCACCAACACAGTTGCTACGGTCAGCAAGACGAAAGCGATGATCGTGAACCAGCGGGCCGTTGGATCCGTCCCTGGAGCAAATAGGCGGGCCAGGTTCTCGGGGATGCCGGCTACGATGCCGCCGAAGATGATCAGCGATATGCCCTGCCCGATACCGTTCTCGGTGATCAGCTCGCCGAGCCAGATGGCAAACATAGTGCCAGCGGTCATCGCGAAGAGGGTCGTCAGCGTTGCCAGCGTTTCGGTCGCATTGCCAAAACCAAAGTACGGCATGATAAGCTCGAGGCCGCCGAGACTGAAACCAACGAGCCGGATCTGACCGATCGCCTGGACCAGTGCCAGGGGAACGGTGATGATATAGGTAAACCGGTTAATCTTGTTACGCCCGCTCTCCCCTTCGGCCGCCAATTCCTCAAGCTGCGGAATGATCGGTGTGAGCAGCTGGATAATAATCGAGGCAGTGATGTACGGGTAAACGCCCATCGCCATCACCGAAAAGTTGCGCACGGCGCCGCCCGAGAGCAGGTCCAGCACATCGAGGAAGCGGCTCCCCGTTGTGGCCCCACTGGTGAACTGCAGCCAGGCACCCAGGTTCACACCGGGCGCGGGGATGTTCGCGACCAGACGGTAGACTACCAGAATCAGGACCGTGTAAAGAATACGGCGGCGCAGATCTGGCAGGGCGAAAGCGTTACGAATTGATTCTATCATCGAAGGTCCTCTCCTAGCAGTGTCAGAAGCTTCCGTAATCGTAACGGCCCTCGCCGGGAGTAGCGGATGCCGCTTTCCCTGGCGAGGGACGGTAAATCACGATACGGTCACGATTCAGGCTCTACCGACAAGATCTCGATCTGGCCGCCGGCCTGCTCGATCTTCTCCTGCGCAGACTTGGAGAAACGATGGGCTTTGATGGTGAGAGCAACGCTGATATCGCCGTCGCCGAGGACTACGACTGGATCCTGCGGGCGCTTGACCAGGCCCACAATGGCAAGGACAACCGGATTGATTTCCGTGCCTTCATCAAAACCCGCCAGATCGCGGAGATTGACAGGCTGGTAGATGATTTTGTTGCGATTGTGGAAACCGCGCTTATACGGTAGCCGGCGAGCTAGGGGCAACTGCCCACCCTCGAAATAGGGGGCAACACCACCACCGCTGCGGGCATTTTGGCCCTTAGTACCACGGCCAGCAGTCTTGCCCTGCCCCGCCGAGATACCACGACCCACTCGCTTGCGCTTCTTCCGGGACCCTTTGTCCGGACGCAGATCGTTTAGTTTCATCGTTATTCTTCCTCTTCGACTGTCACAAGGTGACTGACTTTGTTGACCATGCCGCGGATCACGGGCGTATCGTCATGCTCCACCGTCTGGTTAAGCTTACGGAAGCCCAGCGCGGCAATCGTCCCTTTCTGTTTCTGGTTATAGCCAATAACGCTTTTCACGTAAGTGATGCGTAGTCTTTTAGTCATAGCTCCGGCTCCAGAAGGGCGCGACCTCGTTCGGTTCTTTGTCGCGCCGCTCAGCTTCGGCCTCGACGGTCTTCAGCCGCTCGAGCCCATTCATCGTCGCCGCGATGACGTTCAGCACGTTGGCGCTACC
>JAVVFG010000025.1:0-19902 GCA_032260445.1 Anaerolineae bacterium
GAGCGCGATGAGGATGCTTTCGTTCTGGCGACAGCTCCTGGCGGAGCTGGAATCGACGGGAAGGTCTTAGGGCCTCACCGTGAGCAGGTAGCCGTCGGGGCAGCGTTCGGAGCCGTAGCCCCAGATCGCGTCGAAGTTGTAGCGTACCTCATGCCCGGCGTGGGCATCGGTAACCGCCGGGTTCGCAAGATAGCCCTCTTCTGGTCCCTGCCAATAGCCGTACGGATCGTAGGCGATGATCTCCCGCTGCTCCTCTGCCTGCCTATAGCCGATGGCGACAATGAAATGGCCAGAGCCACTGCGAGTCAGGCGGGTGCTAAGCATAATGCTCGGCGCTCCGCAATCGATTGCCGCTATCAGCCGTTCCCACGCTTCATCGGCCGGAACGCAGGACGTGCGAACAGCGACACCGTTGTCATCCAGCATCTGGACGACGCGACTGACGTAGGTGGGATTGGGGTAGTCTTGCCATAGCTGCCGGGCCTTAGTCGCCATGGCATCTTGAGTGACCGGTAGCGAACCGCGCATTGCCAGGACCATGGCCGCGCTTGCCACACCACACTGCCGCTCGCCGTCGGCTGACAGCGCGAGTTGGTTCAAATAGGCAGCGCCAAAACCCGCAACGACGTTCTCGCTTCGGGAAAGGCCGCGACGTTCCGAGCACGTACTTTCATCCACACGTCCAAGTAGCTTGCTCACCGCCGGGATCGAACGGAGCGAACGATCCCTTAATTTGTGTTCACTTCCCCCCACGACCTGTGTTGACAAGAACAGTGCAGCCAACAAGAACAGAAGGGGCACGACCTGCCTTACGGTCCGCCTCGTCATCTCGTACCCAAACCTCGCCCCGATGCCAGCTCACGACGACAGCGCTGGTGCGGATGTGCGTAGCCGGCACGCGGTGCTCCTCATGCATCACAAATGGGGTGACCTCTTCCCTGAGGACTGCCCCAAGCATGCTGATTCTACCGGCTGGGCGCTCGCTTTCCTGACGGAAAACCTACGATTACGTGACGCTATCGTAGATGGCGACATTGGCAGCGGGCGCCCACGTAAGAAGATATTTGTAAGAAAAATCGTAAGTATTGCTTTCTACAATGCAGAATGGGGGCGAACCGTGTGTGAAAGGACCACTCAACTCAGTGCGTGGCGGCCGCCAGTGACCGCCAAAGGAGGGCCATGGACAGTTCTCGCGCGTAACCTGTTTCCAGTCAGACTTGCCGTTAATGTCTGTTCCCAGCATGGTTGGGAACCACCGGAGGAATAGGTATGAGACGCTTTTTCGCGATTAGCTTTCTCGTCGCAGCCATCGTCCTCGTATTCGCTGGCGCGGCCCTCGCCGCAGACGTGACGAGAGATGGGATAACCCTCAGTTATCCCGACTACCCCTTGAGTGGCCCCGCACTGCAGTCGTGCGAACCCTGGGCCGAGCCGAGTGCCGACACCATCAGCCTGACGGGCCTCCCCGAAGGTGCTGACGTCTTGGTGAGGTTTGCGTGGTCTAGCCCGTATACCGGCTCACCCAACTTCCGGCCCTTGACCACCTACAGCAATGTTACCGGTGGTAGCCTGATAATCCCTGTCGATTATCCGGCCGATACAACACTGTGGCCGGTCTTTGATCCTGCGACCAACGAGCGCGCCATCGCCGTTGCCGTCTTTGTCGAGGTGCGGGCGGACGGCGTCACGACAAAACTGGTCAGCAAGCAGTGGTGGGTACGTTGCTTACCGCCACTTGACTTCCAGGGGTGCACGCCGGGTTACTGGCGCCAAGAGCACCACTTCGACTCTTGGGCCGGTTACAGCCCAGCTGATGACTTCAATAGCGTGTTCGGCGTCAGCGCCACGTTCGATCCCCACACACTCCTCGATGCCGTCTGGCTCGGCGGTGGGGGCGAGAACGCACTCGCGCGACACGCCGTGGCAGCACTCCTCAACGCAGCCAACCCGGACGTCAATTACTTTTACTCCGAAGCTCAGATCATCTCTGGCGTTCAGAATGCCTATGCAACTGGCGACTTCGAACCGTTCAAGACGGCCCTCGACTTCGCCAACAATGCCGGTTGCCCATTAAACTGAGCGACTGAGCTACAGGCTAGAGCCCGGGCTGCTCGACACACGTCGTGCAGCCCGGATTTCTTTATGGGCAAGAGACGGACGCCTGAACGGCGCGCTCGCGAGCATACCGCTTAATTACGGCGTGAGAGCGACAGAAAGCCAACCGCAGCCGCGGTCGCGAGAGCAGCGCCAGCAAACCAGACGAGGCGGGGATCGATATTGTCCATGATTAGCCCCGCAGCAAGCGGACCAACGCCCTGTGCCACCGGCCACGTGAAGCCATAAATCGCCATATACCGCCCTCGCATCATCTCGGGAGCAAAGCGTGCCACGAGGGCGTGCGCCGTCGGCTGCACCAACAGCTCGCCCAGGGTCGCAATGGCCACAGCCGCGACGAATAACCAGTACGACGAAGTGACCCCGAATAAGGCAAGTCCCGCCGCGTAGAGGAGCGCGCCGGTCACCATGACGCGCAGTGGCCGGAAGCGTTTGGCGTACCGGGTTACGCTGAATTGCAGCAGGACAACCATGGTCGCGTTGACACTGATCAGCCAGCCGTAATGCTGCTCTGGCACGCCGTGTACGTCGCGCAAATAGACAGACAACGTGCTAAAGATCTGCGTGTAACCCATGGTCAGGAGGATCATCGTCAGGACGAAGCCCATGAAGCGACGGTCATGCAAGACGACCGTATAGCCACGTACGGTCTGTCCCAAACTCAGCTCGTCACCACCCCCATCCGGCGCTGGCCTAGTCTCCTCGAGCAGCCAGATGACCAAGCTGGCCGTAATCACGCTGGCGACGGCGTCGATGACGAAGAGGGCCAGGTAGGAGCGCGCCGCAATGAAACCGCCGATGGCGGGACCTAGGGCGATGGCAGCGTTATTGACCACGCGCAGGACTGCAAACCCGTCCGCGCGCTTCTCTTCGGGCAGCAGATCGGCAACCATAGCCTCTTGCGCTGGTCGGCCGACGCCGCCGAACACACCCGCAAAGACGTCGAAAACGAAGAGGAGGGCAAAGCTTGTGACCAGGCCAATGCCCAGGCTCGCCGCGCCGCTGCCAACCAGGCCGACGATAAGTACCGTGCGCCGGCCAAAACGGTCCGTCAGGGCACCCCCAAGCCCGCCGCCAGCCAGGCGCGAGGCGGCGAATACGCTGAAAAACAGACCCGCCTCTGTCATCCCCACCCCAAACTTGGAGGTCACGTACAGGGCAAAAAAGGGAAAGAGGACCGCGCCGCCGATCCGATCTATGAAGGTCGCTCCGACAAGGGTCCAGAATGTTCGTGGGAACTCCTGATAAAGGGTGCGCAAACGTGCTCCCGGGCCCTGCTTGTCGATGTAGGTATCGTTGCTCATAGGCCTGAAGGGTACCCCAATTGGCGCCCCTCCGAAAATGAAGCGCCGCGAGGGGACTGGTGTCCCCGGGGGCGCGACATGATAAGGATATGTCCCGAGTTGTATCCGGGCAGTGTGACGGGGTACAGGAGACTCCGGCTTGTCGCCAGTACGATTAGGGTAGCAGATAGGTAGGCTTGCTGCCGCCTATATGAGCCGAAATTCGCGAGCGTAGCAGAAGGAGACAATTGTGAAACTAAACGCACTATACGATTTGTACATTACCGAGTTGAAGGATATGTACAGCGCCGAGAAGCAGCTGGTCGAGGCATTACCCGATATGGCGAGCGCAGCGAGTACGCCCGAGCTGCGCCAGGCATTCGAAAGCCATCTCGACCAGACCAGGCGCCACTATGAGCTTGTGCGAGGCATCCTCGACGAGCTTGACGAAAATCCGGGCAATAAAGTGTGCAAAGGGATGCAAGGAATCCTCGAGGAGGGCAGCGAGGTAGCGAAGCAGGAAGGCCGGCCGAAAGCGCGCGACGCAGCCCTTATCCTCTCAGCACAGAAGGCTGAGCACTATGAGATTGCCGTCTACGGCGGGCTGCGGGCCTACGCCAGTACCCTTGGCTACGACGACGCGGCAGCGACGCTCAACGAAATCCTCGACGACGAATACAACGCCGATCAGAACCTCGACGATCTCGCAGAGGGAGGCATTCTTGACCAGGGGATGAACGAGGAAGCGATGCGCTAATCCGGCCGAGAAAGGGCCGCCGCGCAGAAAAGAGCCGCAGGCAGGGCGCCTACGGCTCTTTGCATCTACACGTCTAGATTGCGAACCTCGCTGGCGTGGGTCGTGATGAAGCGACGTCGGGGGGCAACCTGGCTCCCCATGAGCATGTCAAAGGTGCGGTCCGCAAGCATCGCATCTTCGATGGTGACCTGCAGCAGCGTGCGTGCCTCCGGGTTCATCGTCGTTTCCCAGAGCTGATCGGGATTCATCTCGCCCAAACCCTTGTAGCGCTGCAGCCCGAATTTCTTGCCGTTCAGGCTCCTGAGCAGCTTCTGCGTTTCCGCTTCCGTGTAGGTGTAGCGCACATCTTTGCCGACCTTGACCTGGTAGAGTGGCGGCTGTGCAATATAGAGATGTCCGTTTTCGATCAGCGGCGCCATGTAGCGGAAGAAGAAAGTAAGGAGCAAAGTGCGAA
This sequence comes from Anaerolineae bacterium, assembly GCA_032260445.1. GTDB lineage: Bacteria > Chloroflexota > Anaerolineae > Promineifilales > Promineifilaceae > JAAYYY01. Next base: position 4,610 of record JAVVFG010000025.1, read on the forward strand.
TATGGCTCCCGTCGACGTCGGCATCTGTCATGATAATCACACGACCGTAGCGCAGGTTCTCCATCTCAAATGAGTCACCGACGCCAATCCCTAGGGCGCTGATCAACGCCTTAACCTCGTTGTTGGCCAGGATGCGGTCAAGACGTGCGCGCTCAGTGTTCAGGATCTTACCGCGTAACGGTAGGATGGCCTGGAAGTGCCGGTCACGCCCTTGTTTCGCGCTACCGCCGGCCGAGTCACCCTCGACGATGTACAACTCCGATTTGGCCGGATCGCGCTCGCTGCAGTCGGCGAGCTTGCCAGGCAGCGTCATACTCTCCAATGCGCTCTTGCGCATCACCAACTCGCGGGCCTTGCGCGCGGCATTGCGCGCGCGGCTGCTCGTCAGGCAGCGCTCCATGATGCGCTTCGCCTCGCGGGGATGCTCGTCCAGGTAGGTGGACAGGGCGTCATGTGTCACGCTGCTGACGATACCAGCTACCTCGTTGTTCATCAGCTTGACTTTCGTCTGGCTCTCAAACTGGGGGTCGGGGTGTTTGATACTGACGACAGCCGTCATCCCTTCACGCGTGTCATCGCTGGTGAAGTTCGGGTCCTTCTCTTTGAGAAAGCCGTTCTTACGCGCGTAGGTGTTGATCACACGGGTAACAGCCGTGCGCAGGCCAGTCAGATGGGTTCCGCCATCGGGCGTGTTGATTGTGTTGGCAAACGCGTACTCGGAAGTCGTCATCACATCGGTGTATTGGATGGCAACCTCTACGTCGACATTGTCGATCTCTTTGTGATCGTATATGGGATCGTGCAGGACCTCGCGGTTGCGGTTCATGTAGCGGACGAAGGACTTCAAACCACCCTCGAAAAAGAAGCTCATCTCGCGTGGTGCCTGAGGACGCTCGTCACGCACCGTAATAAAGACGCCTTGGGTGACAAAGGCCATCTCGCGGAAACGATTGACCAGCGTATCAAAACGGTAGTCCATCTCGTCGTCGGTGAAGATAGTGTCGTCGTAGCGGAAAGTAGTGGTTGTTCCCGTATCCTCGTCCGGGCCAAGCGGTCGTACCTGCTCGACGGGAGTCTGTGGCAACCCGCGCTCGTATCGTTGCTGCCAGAGGTGACCGTCGCGTTGCACGCTGACGACCATCCAATCGGAAAGTGCATTTACCGCGGCAGCGCCAACGCCATGCAAACCACCGGAGACTTTATACACGCTGCTGTCAAACTTACCGCCGGAATGGAGGGTGGTGTGCACGAGTTCGAGGGCTGAGACCTTCTCGGTCGGGTGGATGTCCACAGGGATGCCGATGCCGTTGTCACTGATGCTCACGCTGGAGTCGGCGTGGATTACGACCTCGATACGGTCAGCACGGCCGGCGAGCGCCTCGTCAATGCTGTTATCGACGATTTCGTAAACGAGATGGTGAAGCGCCTTAAGGTCGGTGCCGCCAACGTACATCCCGGGCCGACGGCGTACCGCCTCCAGCCCTTTAAGTACCTGGATCCGGTCCGCTCCGTACTGCACCTGGTCTTTGTTGTTTCGAGCCATGTATGCCCCTCGAACTAGAGAATTCTTGTGATCATTGACAGATTTTTACTGCCCGCCTGGTACGGCTTCCGGGTCTCCAAAGTGGACCGTTTCAGCAAAGTAGACATAAGTCCCGGCGACAAGACTGGTCGCGATAAACGCGTGTCCAGCGATACTCACCAGGGTAAGCCAGTTACCGGCATCGACGGCGTGCCACAGTATGGTAAGCAGGGCCCGGCTGGCAAAAACGAACAAGAGCAGCCACAGGGCCGTCACCATATGTTGCTGGACAAGCCTTACGCTGGCGCGAACCGCAGCCAGCACCGGTAGACCGCCGAGGACAATACCGTGTACGCTGAAACCCAGAAAGAGGAGGTACCACATCATAAACGCGATGCCGATCGTCAAGACGATCACGGAAATCATCGGGCTCAGCAGGCCAAGGAAGACGGCGACAAGTGACAGCGGCAGATACATCAGCAGCAACACCAGCGAAACAAACATCACCAGACCGATCAGCCGCATCACGAGCTGCGGTAACCGGCGCAACGCCCCAGCATCAGAGCCGAGTAGTGCGCGTACGAGCAAGGTATGGTAGACCGCGCCAAGCAGAATGCCGCCGAGCCCAAGCAGTAACGCCATTCCCACCGTCGTGGTGCCCCCATCCAGAGGCACAGTTGTCGTAGCGATGGGCGTGGCAGCCGGCGCCACTATCCCAGACGTAAGGACAGGCACGCCAAAATACGGGAAGCTGAATAGCGCAAATAGGTTTGTTGCCGTTGCCGCTTCGGCAAGCTGGGCGAGACTCTCGGGTGGCACCGTACCGGCTGGCACGGCAGTTACGAGCTGTCGCCATAATGGTGCAACGCTCAACCGTGGGCCCAGCCACAGAAAGATGTCAACGGCAACCGGTAATAGTAGCAGCCACCAGTGGGCAGTGACGAGCTCAAAGCCGGTGGCCAGGGGTGCCAGAATCGGCTGCCAGAACGATGCTTTCCGCGTACCTTTTCCCATCATTGTAATCGATCTATTTTACCACACGTGCCTATCCTGAGCACGCCAGGCGCACCGTTCTTAGCACCTTCCTACCCTCTGGATCCCACGTCTCAACCGAGGCGAACCGTGAGGATTTCAGATGGGGTAATCCGATAGAAAAACCGCCTGTATGGTGCTCGCAGGCGGCTTAAGATTTGCAGGTTCGGGCGATAGGATGTCAGTCGACCATGACCATCACGTTTGACGCCTTTATAACGGCGTACACGTCGCTCCCTACCTCCAGGCCGAGTGTCTGGGCTGAGTGCTTGGTAATCATCGAGACAATCTCTTCGCCGCCCGGAAGTGCGATAATGACTTCAGTGTTGACTGCTCCTGGACTCAGACTCTTGACGCGCCCTTTTAGCGTGTTGCGCGCGCTCATGTTCATAGTGGTCCCTCCTTGCTTTGTAGATACTGATTTCCTACGGCTGTCCCATTATAGCGGAGCCAGCATCGCACTCGCCAGAAGTGAGCAGGTTGCCCGCGGTCCATCCTTATGACAGCTTCTTTGTCGATTCGCGGCATTCCGCCGGCTGCATAGGCTGTTCCAGGCACCACCAAGTCTTTGGCGTTGATTAAGAAATGACACGGATCTGTCACCGAACTATCGCGGGTGCGTAAAGATGTTATACTATTCTTTCGTGCGCTCAGTTGTCACGCCAGTTGAATCCGGCCGCGGCCGTTGGCCCGGCGGGATTAGCGGAGGCCCAGTAGAAAGGAGCACAGGGTTACATGGTGGACGTTCAGGAAATCGGCAATCGCGTTGTCAACAATGTCGAGCGGGTAATTATCGGAAAGCGTGCGGAGGTGCAGCTAACGGTACTTGGTTTGTTGAGCCAGGGGCACATTCTGATCGAGGATGTACCTGGGGTCGGGAAGACAGTCCTGGCGAAATCTCTTGCCCGCTCTGTCGGCTGTTCGTTCCAGCGCATCCAGTTTACACCGGACATGTTACCGTCGGACATTACCGGCGTGAGCATGTTTAATGTCAAAACGCGCGAGTTTGAGTTCCGGCCGGGACCCATCCATGCCCAGATCGTGCTGGTCGACGAAATCAACCGGGCCACACCGAAGACACAGTCCGCCCTGCTGGAGGCGATGGAAGAGCGGCAAGTGACGGTCGACGGTCATAGCTATCTGCTGGAGCCGCCGTTTATGGTGCTGGCGACACAGAATCCGATCGAATACGAGGGCACCTTCCCGCTGCCGGAAGCGCAGCTCGACCGCTTTCTCTTGCGCATTCGCCTCGGTTACCCGCAGAAAGCGGATGAGATCCTGATTCTCGATCGGCAGCAGTTTGTACACCCGGTTGACGAGATTCAGCAAGTCGTTTCTGTTGAGGAACTCCTTGCTGCGCAACGGGCAGTGAAGGAAATCTACCTCGACGAGAAAGTGAAAGATTACATTGTGGAGGTCGTGCGGCGGACGCGCGAGCATCCTGATGTCTACCTGGGCGCCAGTTCGCGCGGTGCACTCGCAATCTACCGGCTGGGGCAGGCGCGCGCGGCTCTCCTCGGACGCGATTACGTGTTGCCGGACGACGTCAAGGCGTTAGCGCAGGCGGCACTGAGTCACCGCATTATCGTCGGTCCGGCTGCACGCATCAAGGATATCGAGCCCGATACCATCGTGCGCGATATTCTGAACCAGGTTCCGGTGCCCGGCGCGCAGGTACGCGCCTAATGCGCAGACGCAGCACGGTTGCTCTCGCCCTTGCGCTGCTCTCCCTGCTGGGCGGGCTAGCAACAGGCCGCGACCTGCTGTTTAATCTTGCCTATCTCTTTGCGCTCTTACTGATCGTCAGTTTTTCCTGGGCGTGGATTAACATTAATTGGTTGCATCTGTCGCGAGTCACGCGGGCGCGGCGCGCTCAGGTTGGGGAACCGCTCGAAGAGCGCTTCACCGTGCGCAACACGAGTATCGTGCCCAAGCTGTGGCTAGAAATTCAGGACTATTCGAGCGTGCCGGGCCACCGCGCCAGCCAGGTTGTCAATAATCTTAGCGGACGCGGCAGCTTCAGTTGGCGGGCAATCACGATTTGTACTGAGCGAGGCCGCTACCGGCTTGGTCCGCTCGAGCTGGCGACAGGCGATCCTTTTGGCTTCTTCCCCATGCGTCGCGAACTGGCGCCGACCAGCAACGTGGTCATCTATCCGCTGACGGTGGACGTGCACCAGTTTGCCCTGCCTGTCGGGCTATTGCCCGGCGGCGATGCCCTGCGGCGGCGCACCCACTACGTGACGACCAATGCTGCCGGCGTGCGCGACTACGCGCCGGGCGATAGTTTCGGCCGTATCCACTGGCCGAGCACGGCGCGGCGCGAGCGGCTCATCGTCAAAGAGTTCGAGCTCGACCCGATGGCCGACATCTGGATTATTCCGGATATGGCGAGTTTCGTGCACGTTCGCGCAGATCGGCCAGCTCCGCCCATGGAGACCGACAACCTGCCGTTGTGGATGCGCGTGCGACGGCGAGCGTTCGAACTACCTGAGGCGACCGAGGAGTACGTGGTGACGGTGGCGGCTTCCCTTGCCCGCTACTTCCTGCGCCATGACCGGGCAGTCGGGTTGCTGGCGTACGGGCAGACACACGAACTTGTACAGCCGGATCGGGGCGAACGGCAGCTCAACCGCATCCTGGAGACCCTGGCGGTACTGCGCGCGATGGGTTCGGTTCCTATTTCCGATCTCATGCATGCTGAGGCTCAGATGCTGCCGCGTGGCTCGACCGTTATCGTGGTCACGCCGACGACTCGGGAGGAATGGATCACCACTGCACGGCAGCAGATGCAGCGCGGCTTGCGCATGGTGACCGTAATTGTCGATCCCGAAACGTTCGGCGGTCCCCGCTCGGGAGCCGGGCTGGTGAACCTCCTGCGGGCCAGCGGCGTGTTCACCTATCTCGTGCAGAATGGCGATAACCTCACGCAGGTGCTCAGCACGATGCCGGGACGCATCCGTTAGCGGTTAATGGCGCCTTGCCGGGCGAGTAGCAGAGCGAGCGCCGCGCCGGCAGCGAAGGCGCCCAGGGCGATGAGCGGTAGCAGGCGGGTGAGACCACCATTTGGCTCAGGCAAAGGCTGGGGCGTGGGCTGGGGAGCTGCCGCTGGTGTCCCAGGCGGTAACGCCGGGTCTTCCGCCACCGGAAGTGTGGAGCGTTCCGTTGCTGGCGTAGAACTGCGCAGCGTAACCCACGGTACATCGTGATCGGAAGCGCGAAACGGGGTGGACGCATCGGCCGTCCAGGTAAATGGAAAGTCGGTGTTCATGTGCAGGATGCCCGCGCCAGTTAGCCTGGCGGCAGCCACGGGCGATAGCAGGATATTGTCGAGTAGTTCGGCATAACCGCCGAAGACGTACGTATAGCGTGTCGAACTGGGCAAATCGCGCAGCGGATCGGCGAGTGGCGCCCTGGTGAGCAGCGTCTTTAGCGTGGGCGAGCCCGGCAAATCGTTGAAGTCACCGGCGACCAGCACAGCCGTGTCTGGCGCCGCCTCTAGTTGACTGGTGACCAGAGCGGCGACATGCGTTGCCTGAGCAAGGCGCCATCTGGCTGTCTCTGTCTCACCTTCACGCTTAGACTTGAGGTGCGTGGTAAAGAAGGTGTAGGCTACACTGTCGATGCTAACGTCAGCTTGCAGCGGTGGGCGCGAGTGGAGGGGGGACTGGCCCTGCGGGCAGCGCACTGACCGATCTTCGATGCCGGTATCCAGGGCCGTGCAGGCTTGGTGGCTGGTCACGGCAGTGATGCGGACGCGGTTGGCGGCGGCTAACAGGGCGACGTCAAGGCCACGACTATCTGGCCCATCACGATGGGCACTCACGTAGCCTGTGCCGCACAAGGGCTGAAGAGCACGAGTGATTTCGCGTAGTAACTCCTCGCTTTCTACTTCCTGTAGGGCGATCACCGTTGGGCAGCTCAGGTAGGTTGCCAGAAGCTGCGTGATTTTGTCCTGGCGGATTGTGAGAAGGGGATCGGCGGCGAAGTAGTCGTGCAAATTAACTGTTACCACCGTGAACTGCCCTTCAGAGGCAGGATCAAGCGGCAGCGGTTCGGGGAGCGGGACCGGGGATACGACTATGGCAGCGCTATCCTGCTGCACAAGCTGGTATTGGTCGAACCGGTACGTCAACGGGCCGGCGAGACCGTCGACGAGGTCGCCGCGCTTGACGGCGGGGAAACCGTCGCAATCGACGTCGCTGTGATGGAGGATCGGCAGGGCTTGGCCGGGGACGACGAGTGGGTCTTCGCGAACCAGAGGCAGAGGTGTATCGAGCGTGGCGACGGCGAAGCCGCAACCGCTATGTGTGGCGCCCGCAACGCGTACCGGCGGCAGGCCGACGCGCATCCCTTCCAGCCGCTCCAGGTTCTCTGGGGTGAAGTCACTCAACGGTACCGCCGGGGGCAGCGGGTGCGGCCGGCTCTCCAGCAGTACTATCTGCAGATCGCGGAAATCTATCTCGGTAAGGCCGTAGAACTCGGTCACCCGGCCGGTGACCTGAACCACGTCTCCAGCGCCCACTGAGGGGCGCGACACCGCCGTAAAGACGGGCAGGGCGTCAGAGGTCGCCGGGTCGGCATCTGCGTCGGCGGGCTCGTTTTGGACAAAGAACGTATAGAAGATAGCGCCGCGGCTGTTCCGGTCTTCGTGGATGCCGGTCACGATCCCCCGGACAGTCACGACCTGGTCGAGATACGGGCTGCTTGCCCCGTTGCCCTGGATGGCGCCGATTGGGCCGGTAATCTCGCCGGCGCCGGGCGACGGCAGCGTGTTACGACATTGGCCCGCGGTGACGACAGTGCCAGGCGATGGCTCATCCAGAATCATCCAGTCGGCAGCGCTATCACGGTCACAATGCGCCGGGGAGCGGGCAAGACTCTGTCCGCTGTGCAGCGGCCGGACAGACGGGGTGAAGAAGTAGGTGCTATCGCCCCAGTTGACGGCATCGACGATGACATTGTCGGGACCAACAAGGACTACTTCGTCGCCGTCATTAGCAAGGAAGAGTTCGCCGGTTCCCCAGACAGCGTACGGCCGCATATCCGCGACGTCGGGATCGCCATCGTAGAACTCAAAGTCGGGATTGGCGCCGAAGCGGGCACGGAAGGCCGGTGCGTTGCGAGCGATGACGATGATCGCGCCTGGCGCGGCGACAGCCCTTTCCGGAAAGCGGAACATCCCTTCGCCGTGCCCGAGCTGTTCTTCGTCCCCGATCTTGTAGCCGGCCAGCGGCAGCGGCTCATCGCCGAGATTCACAAGCTCCACCCACTCGCCGACTTCGTCTCGACTGGGCGGGTCGTAATCGACTTCGCTGATCAGCAACAGGGAGGACGGGCGCTGCTCCCCGAGTAGCAGCGGTAGCACGGCAAGCCAGGTAATGAAGATAAACTGGTTCATCGCTCCTCCGCGAAACGGCAGGTAATGGCGCGGCAAAGGTCGCGCCACCAGCCAGGATGGGCGCACACGCCGAAAATGTGGGTCTGCCCGGGGGCGTCACTCGCTCCGGCGCCCTCGGCCGGGATTATGGTATCCGGCCGGTGGTCAAGCCACGCTGCCAGGTCGCCTTCCAGCGCGTGGCGCGTACGCATGATCAGAGCGCCGGTGAGGACCACTCCGGGTTCTTCGAGCAGATAGTCGACGTGCCAATGGAGACGTTTCCGCTGCGGTGGCGACAGCGCCGGAAAGGCGGCACGGAGATGGCGCTGTAATGGGTGAGCCGCGCCACGACTTCGGGTCGCGTGGCGGAGGAGGCGTCGCCCGAGGCTACTGGCGCCACGGCTGGAGAGTGCCGACCCGGCGTAGAGGTACGGACCAGGATAAAAACGCAGCAATGCACCCGCCCGGAAACGGCCGAGCGACAGCTGCAAGGGGCGAGTGACGTGGAAACGCAGAAGATAAATACCTGCCGGACCTTCCTCGCCCAGAAGAAACAGAGAGGGAGTAGAGGCGGACAGTGGCAAAGCGGCGGGTCCCTCACGCTAGTAATATGGTAAAGTATAGCACAGCTTGACGGGGGCTCGAGTGTCTAACGGTAAGCAGGATTACCGGCAGAAGGAGAGGCTATGCAACTTCGAGAAGTGCTGTCCTGGCAAACAACAGAGGGTAGGCCGCTGACGCTGCATGGCCGGACGATAACGCCTATTTCACAGGCGCTTAGGGTCAGCACGCCCGTTGGCGGCTTTGTCTGGAATCGTCCGGTAGCTGTGCTCGTCGCTGAAGGGGATGTCGTCACGCGGCAGCCTATCGTCGACGTGACCCGTTTCGCGTTGTGGGCGATGGGCGGCGGAGCCGTCTTATCGATAGTCATAGCGGCGCTGGTTCGGCGCCGCGTGCGGCCTGAGGAGGCATGAAACATGAACGACGAGCTACAGTTGATTATGGAGAAGATCCCGAGCCAGCGCGAGGCGAATGCGCTGGTGGAGCGACTCTTCGTCGTTGCCGAGCCCGGAGCTGTGTATAGTGAGCCGGTCACGCAAGGCGAGTACACGGTTATCACCGCGCGCGAGGTGACGATCGGTCTAGGCTTCGGCTTTGGTGGTGGTGGGGGAACAGGGCCGGGCGAAGATGAGGAAAGCGCCGGCGAAGAAAGGGCGTCGAGTGTAGGCGCCGGCTATGGCACCGGTGGGGGCGGCGGCGGTACTGCCGCCGGGCGTCCGGTGGCAGTCATTGAAATCGGTCCATCGGGCGTGCGTGTCGAACCGATCGTCGATCCGACGAAGATCTCGATAGCCCTTTTTACGGCTGCAGGTAGCATGGGCTTTATGTTGCTGAAAATGCTCCAGCAGATGCGTGGCGATTGAGCCAGTGCCGTCCATCCGGCCGGCAGCAGAAGCGGACGCGGCGCAGATCCGCAAGATGGTCGGCGCCGAGCATCTCAACCCACTTGGTCTCGATTGGCGACGCTTCTATGTTGCTGAAGCGGATGGCGAGATAGTCGCCTGCGTGCAGCTTAAACCGCACGGCAAGGTACGCGAGCTGGCGTCGCTGGTCGTCGCTCCTAGTTGGCGCCGGCGCGGCCTGGGCCGCTCGATGGTCGCTTTTGCGCAGGCGCGGGCGGCTCCGCCACTGTGGCTGACTTGCCGCTCCACGCTGATCCCTTTTTACGATGCGTGCGGGTTCCACGAGGTGACGGAGTTGAGTAAGATGCCGCCTTATTTCGCGCTCGTTCGCAGCCTCTTTGACCTTGCCATGGTCGCCCGGCTGTCCCGCACATCGCTTGCCGTGATGCTCTGGCAGGGATAGTTGTTCTTACAACTTTCCTACATCCTGTTAGCGTTGCACTTACATCTCTCCACTAAAATAATCCTAATCGCGAGTCGCGATCGGTTTGTCGCTTCCATCCATCTATGTGGCCTTACTCGCATCCAGACACTTTCTGTCTAATCCGAGATGGAGCGGCGTGAAAGGAGAGGTTTTATGACTGAAAAGCAGAATTATCCTGCGGTTCCGCTGCGTGGCGGGGTGGTGTTCCCCGGGATGACCACGACGATCTCCATCGGGCGTACGCGCTCGCTGGCAGCTGCGCAGGCAGCCGTGCAGGGAGATGGTGAGATATTGATCCTGGTGCAGTACGACGCCGATGTTGAGGAGCCGGAGAGCGAAGATCTGGCGCCGCTCGGCATCCTGGCGACGGTGCGCGATGTGATGCGCACCCCGCATGTCGGCGTCCAGATGCTGGTCGAGTTGCACCGGCGCGTTCACTTTGACGGCGTGACCGAGTCGCAGCCGTATCTGGTTGGTAGCTACCACGAAATCGAAGAACAAGAAGAGCGCCATGATGAAGTCGCGACCGCCGAGCTCATTGCCTATCTTGAGCAGTATGCTGAGCTGCTGGGTGAAGTAAACCGACAGGTCATGATGGCGCTACGCAACCAGACGACGGCTGGTGAGCTCGCAGACTATGCGGCTGGCTTACTTAACCTGCCGTTTGACCTGGAGCTAGAACTGCTGGTGACCACCGATGGCGTGCAGCGCTTGCAGCGCGTGCGTGACTATCTCGAGCGTGAGATCCGCATCGCCGAAGTCCGTTCTAAGATTCAGGAAGAGGCGCGCGAAGGCGCCGAAAAGGCGCAGCGCGAGTTTATGCTGCGCGAGCAGATGAAGGCAATTCGCAAAGAGCTCGGCGAGGATGACGATACTGCGGGTGGCGACATGCGGCAGCGCATCGCCGAAGCGGGCATGCCCGGAGAGGTCGAGAAGCGCGCCCTCGACGAGCTGAAGCGTCTGGAGCAGCAGAGCAGCCAGTCGCCGGAGGCGAGTGTCATTCGCACCTATCTGGAGTGGCTGCTGGAGCTACCCTGGAGCACGCTCACTGAAGACAACCTGGATATCGCCCACGTGCGTGACGTGCTCGACGAGGACCATTATGGTCTTGACGATGTCAAGGATCGTATTGTCGAGTATGTTGCCGTGCGCAAGCTCGCCGGCAGCAAAATGAAGGGCGCGATCATCAACCTGAACGGCCCGCCCGGCGTCGGCAAGACCTCCATCGCTACTTCGGTGGCCCGGGCGATGGGCCGCGAGCTGGCGCGTATCAGCCTCGGCGGCGTTCGTGACGAAGCCGAGATCCGCGGGCACCGTCGCACCTATATCGGGGCAATCCCCGGGCGCGTCATCCGCGCCCTGCGTGACGTCAAGACACGCAATCCGGTGATCGTGCTTGACGAGATCGACAAGGTGGGCGCCGACTGGCGCGGCGATCCAAGTGCAGCGCTGCTCGAGGTCCTGGATCCAGAGCAGAATACGAGCTTCACCGATCATTACCTCGAAGTGCCTTTTGACTTGAGCCAGGTGATCTTCATCACGACATCGAACACATTGAGCACTATTCCGGCGCCGTTGCTCGACCGTATGGAATCAATTCACATGCCGGGCTACATCGAGGACGAGAAGGTTGCCATTGCTATGGGGTACCTCCTCAAGAAGCAGCTCGCCGGGCATGGTATCGGCGACGTTGATCTTACGCTCGACCAGAGTGCGCTGCGCCATCTCACGCGCCACTACACCCGCGAGGCGGGCGTGCGGCAGCTCGAACGGAATATTGGCACGATCGTGCGTAAACTTGCTGTGAAGATCGCCAGTGGCGAGCAGGGCCCATTCACCGTCACCGCCGAGGATATCGAGGAGTTTCTCGGCCCGGAGAAGTTCACGCACAACTTCGCCGAGGAGAAAGATGAAGTCGGCGTCGCGACCGGTCTGGCCGTGAGTGATTTCGGCGGCGACATTCTCGCCATCGAAGTCGGTCTGAGCGAAGGCAGCGGCAAGGTGACCCTCACCGGCTCGTTGGGCGAGGTCATGCAGGAATCGGCGCAGGCAGCGCTTACATACGCCCGTTCGCATGCGCGCAGCTTGGGGCTTGATCCCGAGGTCTTTGACGGTGTGAACATCCACATTCACGTACCGGCGGGCGCGCAGCCGAAGGATGGCCCGAGTGCGGGCATTGCGATGGCAACGGCGATCATCTCTGCCTTCACGCAGCGGCCCGTACGGCGCGACGTGGCGATGACGGGCGAGGTGACACTGCGCGGCAAAGTGTTGGCGATTGGTGGGCTGAAGTCTAAGGCAATTGCCGCCCACCGTGCTGGTATCAAGACGGTGCTCCTGCCCAAGGATAATGCGAAGGATCTTCCGGAGCTGCCGGACCAGATTCGCCAGGAGCTTGACCTGATTGCCGTTGGTCACCTCGACGAAGTGCTTGACCTCGCGCTCTTGGAGGCAACGGCTACGCCCGTAACGCTGACGCGTGAGGGAGAGAAAGGCAAGATGCGGGTCATTATTCCCTCGGGAAATGGTCGCCCGGCCGATCAACCGATGCAGGCCTAACCTGGCGGCGATTAGCTGAAGAGAGGGTCAACGGTATTGATGCCGTTGGCCCTTTTTCGTTTTGCCTAGATGCGCCCGCGTGAGAAGAGCCAGGCAGCGCCGCCGAGGATTACCAGGGCAAAGATAACGGGGCCGCTGAGGAATGATCCGCCACCCTCCTCCGCTTCGGGTTGCGGTGTCGCCGTCACTGCCGGCGCCGGCGTAATTGTGCTGGTTGCCAGGACGGTAGTCGCCATGGGGCTACTTGCGGCTCGCTGTGCCGCTGTTGGCGTCATGGTTGCCGGTGCGGTAGTCGGGCTCGGCGTCTCCGTCGGTGTGGGCATTGGGCGGATGAGGAGCTGATCACCCACGTGGAGCACGGCTGCGACGTCGAGGTTATTGAGGGCCAGTAGCTCGTCCAGCGTAAGGTTGTTGAGCGCGGCAACCGTCCAGAGCGTTTCCCCCTCGCGGACAATGTGATGGAGCCGCGGCGTCGCCGTTGGCGGTGGCTGTTCGCCCGGGGCAAGGCGGACTCGTACTTCCTCGCCCGGATGGAGCAGCACGTTCTCGTCAAATCCGTTCAGGTAAAAGATGGTATTCAGGTCAACATCATAGCGGACGGCGATCATCCACGGATTCTCCCCCTCACGGACGAGGTGAGATAACGGCGGGGTTGGCGTGGGTGGTGGCGGCTGGCCCTCGGCAAGGCGGATGTAGATCTCGTCGCCGGGTTGGATGACGTGGTCCTCGTCAATGCTGTTGATCAGCAGGATGTGGCTCAGCTCAACCTCATAGTGGGCGGCAATCTGCCAGAGCGCCTGTCCGGCGGCAACCGTATGGACGATAGAGCCATCCTCACGCGGCTCGGCCAGGCGAATCGGCGTGACCATCAGCGCGCCAGGCAGCGGCTCGGCCGCGGCCAGAGGCACCGGGTTGTTTGCCGGGCGCCCGATGACGATTACATACATATTCTGGCTACCGCTGGTGGCAAAGGCAGCGCCGGCTTCGCTGTAACGGCTGGACACCATATTCGAGTAGTGCAGCGAGCTGTTGCGCCACCAGATGAGCCCTTGCGCCGGGCTCATGTTGCTGCCGCCGACGATAATCTCGCTGACAAAGCCGTTGTAGCCGGCGGCGTTAGCCCGTGTCTGAGGCGTCGAGCCATTGTCCTGTGTGTGGGAGTAGGTGACCGTACTGGCCATCCAATTGGCATGGTTTTGGGCGGCAATCGCCAGCGTCCCGTTGAATTGGTACGGGGGGAGACCGTGCTCAGCGCGAAGCTGGTTCACGAGGCTGAGGATCTCTACCGCCGGCGCGCTCTGGGTGGCGGGTGCGGCGCCCGCTGCCGGGACGATAGCGATGATGCCGAGCAGCAGCATCCCCAGCACAGTGTGGGCATGCAGGCGATTCATGAAGCTCAACTATAACAGAGGCGGCCGCGGCGCACACTTTCGCTAACCCAGCGCCCACGAAGCCGATCAAGTAAATTCGCGTTGGCCAATTCGGCTACTGGGGGCGTGTATTCAGAGGTCAAGATGGCTGCGGATTGTGCCGATGATCCCCAGCGCACGCTGGAGCCGTTCCTGGTTCGGCCCGTGGTTATGCCACAGGCTTGCCCCAGACGGGTGGGGTAGCGGCACGAGCCACCGCCCGTCCACGTCCTGGGTGGGATCGAACGCGTCGAGCTGCTCGGCTTGCTCAATGTCGAAGGCATCCGGGGGAAGCAGCGCGCTGGGCGGAAAGTGGGCCACGCTGCCAACCACATCGCTCAGGCGCGTGGACGCCGGGTAAAACAGATGTAGGGCCAAGCTGCCAAGGGTGATGATCAGACGGGGCGCAATCAACCGGAGTTCTTCGTCGAGGTAGGGGCGGCATAGGGCTTGCTCAGCACGCGTCGGGACACGATCGCCGCGCCCGGCGGGGCGCGGTCCGGGATAGCAGCGGGTGACCGCGGCGAAGGCATGGCGCGGGCGGAACGCCTCCTCTTCCCAGCCAACGGTCTCCAGCCAACGGAAGAGACGGCGACCGCTCGGGCCGTGAAAAGGGCGGCCCGTCTCGGCTTCGGTGCGGCCCGGTGCCTGGCCGATGAGTATAACCTCCGCAGCCGGCCCGGCGCTGACCACCGGCAGCGAGGCCACCTCATACCCTGCCTCGGGGCAGAGACGGCAGGCGCGAAGGCGCGCCTGCAGCTCGCGGAGCGCATCCGGTTTAGAGATGGACGGCGGCATGAGCTGTCCTCGAGTAGGCGCGCACATCATGCGCCTTTAGCTGGTCTTTGAGGTATTCCGTAGAAGCCACCATCTCCGGTGGTAGCCCGCTCAGATTGGGTCTTTCCATCGTCACGTCTAGCCGCCGTCGGCAATGCATCACGACCATTGTACCCGCCCTGGAATCGGCCGTGTAGATGCCCTGGCGTGACAAAATCGCTAAACTTAGCGAAGACGAAGTCAGAGGAGGATGAAACGTGGCATTGATGCGATTCGACGGTAAGGTTGTCTTAGTCACTGGTGCATCGAGGGGTATCGGAGCGTCTATTGCGCGCCTATTTGCTCAGCAAGGGGCCCACGTCGCCGTGCATTACCACGGTTTTCGCGAGGGAGCGGAAGTGGTCGCCGAGGCACTTCCGGGCGGCCCACATATGATCGTGCAGGCGGACATGAAGGAGCCATCTGCCGTTGCCGGGATGATCGCAGCGGTAGTCGACGAATTGGGGAGGATTGACGTGCTGGTCAACAACGCGGGCATCTACGAGGAGCATCCGCTGGCGGAAACCGGTTATCAGGCGTGGCAGGCGAGCTGGCAGCGGGTGATCGATACCAACCTGATCGGTCCGGCAAATGCGAGCTACTGTGCGGCGCAAGAAATGATCCGTCAGGGCGGCGGGCGGATTGTGAACGTCTCCTCACGGGGCGCTTTTCGCGGCGAGCCGCTGGG
>JAVVFG010000026.1:0-1446 GCA_032260445.1 Anaerolineae bacterium
ATCCTGATGCGCACGCCGTACAACAAGGCGCAAGTCAAAAACGTGGAGACGGGTAAATGGTTTGCCGAGCGTGGCTATGCCGTCGTGATCATGGACGTGCGCGGTCGGGGTGACTCTGACGGCACGTTTGAGCCGTATCGCAACGACGGCCGCGATGGCTTTGATTCGGTGGA
The DNA here is from genome assembly GCA_032260445.1 of Anaerolineae bacterium. Taxonomy (GTDB): domain Bacteria; phylum Chloroflexota; class Anaerolineae; order Promineifilales; family Promineifilaceae; genus JAAYYY01. The sequence continues at coordinate 174 of JAVVFG010000026.1, forward strand.
ATGGTGTGCCGCGCAGCCGTGGTGTGATGGAAAGGTAGGGACGGTAGGGGGGTCTTATCCTGGGCGTATCCAGTGGCTCACCGCGCTCGAGAAGCCGCCACACCTGGTCACGATGATTGTCCGTGTCGCGCCCTCCGATCCGTTCGTCGAGTCGCCGACCGGAACGCATGGTCCGATGCATCTGTGCTGGCTGCACAAGACAAGTGGCCGGCTGAACCAGGTGATGGAAGCGGTCGATTGGGCGGCTGTCTACGAGCATCTGCCTCTGCTGACCATGGATGAGGCCGCTGGCCGCGTGCAGCGCGTGTGGCGTGAACAGCTTGAGCATAGCCAACTGGATGACTATTGGGAGCCGCTACGCTACCAGAACAAGTTTGGGCAAATCGATTTGCCGGTGATGCACATCTCCGGCTGGTACGATGACGAACAGATCGGCACGCCGCTCAATTTCATAGGCATGACTGAGGGCGCGGCGAGCAACTTTGCGCGAGAGAACCAGAAGCTGTTGATGGGCCCGTGGGGACACCAGGTGAACACGGCGAGCAAGCTGGGCGAGGTCGACTTTGGCCCCCACTCGCTCATCGACCTGCGTGGCACCGAGCTGGCCTGGTTCGATCGCTGGCTAAAGCGCAAGGAGCCGGATAAAGCCGAGGAGCCGGATAAAGCCGAGGCGCCGGTGCGCATATTTATCATGGGGGAAAACGTGTGGCGTGACGAGCAGGAGTGGCCTCTGGCACGCACCGGATGGACGCGCTTCTACTTGCACAGCGGCGGCCGCGCCAACAGTCGGTTCGGTGATGGCGTCCTGTCGCCCGAGCCACCTGAAGACGAGCCGCCAGATTCATACCTCTATGACCCGGCGCGGCCCGTGCCCTTTGTCACCGAGCCGACCTCGAGCCAGATTGGCGGGCCGGACGATTACGCGGCCATCGAACGGCGGGACGATGTCCTCGTCTACATGACGCCGCCGCTGGAAGCAGACACGGAGATCACCGGCCCTATCCGGCTCACGCTGTACGCCTCGTCGTCCGCCGTGGACACTGATTTCACGGCTAAACTGGTCGACGTCCATCCCAGCGGCTTTGTGCAGCGACTGTGCGACGGCATCGTCCGCGCGCGCTTTCGTAACGGCCTCAACGCGCCGGAGCTAATCGAGCCCGACGCCGTCTACGAATACACGATTGACTTATGGAACACGGCGCAGGTATTTTTCAAGGGTCACCGTATCGGGTTGGAGGTCTCTTCCAGTGCCTTTCCGAAATACGATCGTAAC
>JAVVFG010000026.1:1546-4225 GCA_032260445.1 Anaerolineae bacterium
CTGCTGCTCTTCCTGGCCAGTTGTGCCCAGGATGGCACACCAACGCCGCAACGCCTGGCAGGGCAGACGCCAGACGCCCCGCAGCCAACCAGTACCGCGACAGCTACCCCCACGCTCACCCAAACGCCAACCCTCACTCCTAAGGCGACGAACACGCCCACGCCCACGCCAACCCCCACGGCTACGGCGCCGCCGGCGGAGATTAGCGGCGACCCGCGTGCGTATGCGCAGCGCCCGCCCGAACCGCAGCCGGGCGCCGCCTGTGGCCTCGTCGATATCTTCGACTTTCCCGTTGGGCCGCCTGATGCCGTAGATGTTAGCCGTGGCGGCACCGATTATAACCGCTACCGCGAGCGGTATAATGGCTTTCACGCCGGCGAAGATTGGTCGGGACCGAACGGGCGCAACCTGGGCTCACCCGTCTACAGCATTGGCCACGGCCGGGTTATTTACGCGCACCCTAACGGATGGGGCGTGGATCAGGGCGTGCTCATCATCCAGCACGTTTTCGCCGATGGCAGCACCATCCTGTCCTTCTACGGCCACCTGGATCCGCCCAGCGTCGTCTTGCGCGGCGGCGAGTGCGTCGCCCGCGGTGACAAGGTTGGCGAGATTGGCGACCCGCGCGGGCGCCCGCACCTCCATTTTGAGATCCGCAACCATATGCCAGGTGAGCCCGGCCCCGGTTATTGGTTCCAGGATCCGACCTTGGCAGGATGGTTCCCGCCTTCGCAGACTATCTGGGCCAACCGGATCGCAGCGTCTCCGGGCTATTTGTGGACCAGTGCCCCAAATCGTGGGGATCTGTTTGCCGGCAAAGAAACCGCCGGTTTCCTGCCAGGTGACGTCCTTGTCCTCTTGGAAGGAGGCCGATTGCAGGGCATCGGCGCCAGCGACGGCGGCGTGCGTTGGACACAGCCGGCTCCACCGACGCCGACACCGCAGCCGGAGGCGACGCCCGATCCGACCCGCATCGCTATCGAGCTGGCGGCAGCAGCGCCGGTCAGCGCCGTCCCGGATGAAGTTGAGCCGCTGTTATACGCGATTGACCGTCACGGCCGGATGCGGGCCTATGCAACCGGCGGCGAAGCACCTGTCTTTGACGAACCGCTGTGGCTGGCGGAGCTCGCTACCACCGGAGACCCGGCGCTCTATGCGCTGCCCGGTGGCGGTGTTGTCGTCGTGGGCCGGCGCGAGGCTATCGCCCTGAGCTCAGGTGGAAACCAGCTATGGTCCCTGCCTTTGGACGAGCTGCCCGGCCCGGCCGTCAGGGCCGGCGGTACCTTGTTCCTGCCCGTCGGCCGCAGCGCACCAACGCTCTGGTTGCTTGACAGACGAGGCGCCTCGGCCTGGTCGGCACTGCCTGCCGGGACTCCCATTGGACACCTCAACGGTGCCTTGTGGTTTTACACACGGGAGGCAGTCTACCGGCTGGATGCGGCAGCACGCACCTCACATCTGGCGCTGCTGCTGCCGCGCGCCACGCCTGGCGCCGCCGCGCATGGGGCAGGCGACGCGATGGCCCTGCCAGATGGCGGCCTACTCGTGGCCCATCCCGACGCCAGGGACCGGCGTCTGCTGCGCCTAGATGCGGCGGGCAGTCTCATCTGGGAACGTTCGTACCGCGAGGCCGGAAACGGCCAGGCCAGGCTAGCCCTCCTGGACGACCAGGTTTATCTGGTCGTGTCGGATGAGGGAGCGACAACGTTGGTCACGCTCTTCCGCGTCGACCTGGAAACCGGCAATCTCGTACGGCTCTTTACGGGTGGCACTCGTGAGGGGATCTTTGGGGATACATGGGTGTTGCCGGCTTCGTCTGGCGTGCTGCTGCTCAACATTGGTGGTGGCCATCTCGTAGCCCTCGATCCGCGTGCGGCCGCAGAAGCCGTGGCGCCCGGCCGGTAGGCACGTACACGACGAAAACGAGGAGCGATCTCCTTCTCTACATCTAGCCCCAGCACTGGCATCCACGACGCTTCCTTCCATCGCGCTAGCCGGCTCTCACCTGATTGACGGATAAATGAGCCCGCTGGCTGCGCCGCTTCCTGGCTGCCTGGCGAGGTCTGTCCCCGGTGCCCTCCGCCGCCGGGACAATCTGTCCCGGCGGCGGAGGGCACCGGCCTCATGACAACGGGACGGCCCCTGCCGTACGATCTCCCTACGTTTTCGTGGCAGGGTCTCTTCCCCTGCCGTAGTCGCGGACTGGAGGCTTGTGTGAAGAAAATCTTAAGGTGGGCCGCTATCATTCTGGGGGTTCTCGTCCTGCTCGTCGTGGTTGCCGGGGCTGCATTGGGGATGGCAGCGTCATCGCGCTTGTCGCGCACGCACACCGTCGTCTCCCTACCACTAACCATCCCCGATGACGATGTTTCTCGCGCCCGCGGCGAGCACCTCGTTGCCATCCAATGCCAATCGTGTCACGGGCCCGACCTGGCCGGCGCAGCGGTGTTCTCCGATCCGGCTATCGGCACGATCTACGCGTCCAACATCACCGGTCTGGGGAGCACGCGCACCGTCGACGAGCTGGTGCTGGCGGTCCGGCACGGGCTAGCCCCCGATGGGCGCCAGCTCATCGTCATGCCGGCCGATACCTTCATTCACTTCAGCGCCGAAGACTTGGGCGCGATCATTGCCTATCTGCAATCAGTCCCGCGCAGCGGCCATGACCGGTCTGCCGTG
>JAVVFG010000026.1:4325-6852 GCA_032260445.1 Anaerolineae bacterium
GGCGCTGCGGACCGGCATGACACCGGACGGCCGGTTGCTTGACGCGGACTTCATGCCCTGGACGTCACTACGTAAACTCGATGAGACCGAGCTGCGCGGGCTCTGGCTCTACCTCGAGTCGTTGCCCCCCGCGCAGGATACTAAGGAGTAAGGAAACATGTCAGCATCAGTAAGTCCCATAGAGCAACACGGAGACAGGATGGTGACGCGGACCGGCCGTCTGAAGAAATACGGAGCTATCGGCGCTATTGCCTTCCCGGTGATGCAGATGGTGTCGCAGGCCCTGATCCAGATTGGCGGTGCCGAGCCCCCCTTTGCCGCATCCGCCTCTGAAATCGTGAGCTTCTTCGCCGCCCGTAATCCAACCCTTTTCTCGATCGGTGGTTACATCTCGCTCCTTTCCATCGTCGCCTTTCTCTGGTTTCTCGGCACGCTCTGGGAGGAGCTGCGGGCAGCTGAGGGCGGTGGTGGCCTGCTCTCGGTCGTCGCCGTCGCCTCGGGCTTCGTCGCCGTCTCGACCATCACCTCGCCCGGCGGTTGGCCGCTAGCCGTCTTCCGTATCGACGAAGGGCTCGATCCGCAGCTGGCGCGTTTGCTCTTCGATCAGGGCAACATGAATTTCGCCAACTATTGGGTGGCCCTGGGCAGTATGGTGCTGGCCGTTGGTTTACTGGCCCGCCAATCACAGCGCTTGCCAGCCTGGTTGGGCTGGGGAAGTATCGCCCTGGCCGTTGGGCTCTTCGCCGCGCGCGCTGTGTGGACGTCGGCAATGGCCTTCGCACCGTACGTACTTTTCTACCTGTGGCTGATCGCCTTTGGTATTTACGTGCTGCGGCGCGAGCGGCAGTTGGGGCAATGAACGGCAACAAGGTCTTTCTCGCTACCTTCGCGAGAGGCATCGCCCGCGCCGATTGCGGACCCGGTGGCCAGTGGCGAGTCACGCGCCATGCCGAGGATTCGGAGGTCTCTTGCCTGACGGCAGCGCCATCCAATGGCGGCGTCCTTTACGCCGGCACGAAGAGCGGCGTCTTGCGCTCCGCCGACAACGGCCTGACCTGGCGCGCCTGCGGGCTGGATGGCCATATCGTCAAATCACTTGCCGTCAGCCCATTCGGTTCCCAGGTCGTTTACGCAGGCACCAAGCCGGCCCTCCTCTTCGTCTCGCGTGATGGCGGGCAGAGCTGGTCCGAGTTGGCGGGCTTCCGCCGCATTCCCAACCGTTGGTGGTGGTTCTCCCCCACCGAGCTGCCCGACCGGCGCGCCTATGTGACCGCTATCTCTCCCTCGCCCAGCGACCCTGATGTTTTGCTTGCCGGTATCGAGTTTGGCGCGGTGGTGCGTAGCGACGACGGCGGCAAGAGCTGGTCCCGGCATCGCACCGGTGCCCTCCGCGACTGCCACTCGCTCAAGTTCCACCAGACGAACGGCGATTGGGCCTACGAGGCAGGCGGTACGGGTGGCGGCGCCGCCTACAGCCGCGATGGCGGGCAGTCCTTTCACAAGGCAAAGAGCGGTCTCGCCAAGAATTATGGCATTGTCTGTGCCGCCGACCCGGAGAGCCCAGAGATCTGGTATGTCTCGGTTGCTCCCAGCCCGATGAACGCCTTCGGCCAGCGTCCCGAAATCTACCTCTACCGGGCTACAGGGGGCGCCGGCTGGCAGCCAATCGGCTGGGCCGACCAGCCGCTCCCCGCGGCCGTGACGGCGCTGGCGACGGTAGCCGGCGCGCCGGGAGAACTGTACGCCGGGCTATACAACGGCGCTATCTGGCGCTCTCCCAACTATGGCGATAGCTGGGAGAAGCTGCCGTTTAACCTGGGCGGGATCTGGCAGTCGCTGCTGGTTATTTAGGGAGGGAAAGCACTCCTGACGAGACTGAAACGAGGCGGCGCGTGGCAGACGAGATACGATAAGGTGGAGAATGTGAGATGAAGTTAACTCCTGTACCCGCCGGCTATGCAGCGGAAAGCAAAGCGAGAAGCGGCGCCCTAGCTGGCGCGTCGCGCACCGTCGCAACCCTCTTTGGTGGGCTGCTCGGCGGTCTCCTGCTTGGCGATCTCACCTTCCGGCTCATTCCCGGCAGTAGCGTAGACAACGTGCGCCTGGGCCACGCGGCCATCGCCGCCATCCCGGCCCTCGCCGGGTTTCTGGCAGGCGGCGCCGCCTGGGGCGTGCAGATGGCAAAGATCGCCGGTGTCCAACCGTCGCGTCGTATGGCTGTGGCGGGCATGCTGGGCTTTGGCCCCGTGACCATTCTCCTCGCCGCGGGTCTGGGTGTGGCCGAGCCAGCCATCGTCACGTCACTGAACGTGCTGCCTATTCACCGCGTCTTTACGCTGCTCTTCGTGCCCTCTGCCTTCCTAATCGCCGCTGTCAGCGCCTTCGCCGCGGGCATCGGGCTAAACGACGCAGCGCTGGCTCGTTCGCTGTTCTGGCGTGTAGGGGCCGTGGCCGGGCTCGCCTTCCTCCTCATCAACCTGCTGATGGAAGCGCTCGGCTGGGTTGTCGGCGCGCCGGGCGCCGCCGC
>JAVVFG010000026.1:6952-19883 GCA_032260445.1 Anaerolineae bacterium
TACGCAGCCGGTCCCTTTGTCGTGCCGCCGGATCATAGCTGGTGTACTATAGGCGAACGCATGACCAGCCCAATTGAGCCCGCACCAGTCCCGGCGACACCGAACAGCACAGCCGCGGCCTCGCCGCCGCGGCTGGTGGCGCGCCCCTACCGGCAGCAATGGCCGCGCCTCGGGCTTGCCGTCGTCATGATTGCCCTGGCGCTGGGCTTTGTGACGCAGCATCTAGGCATGCCCTTCGCCAACGGCCGGCTGCAGCCTGGGACGGACGCCATTCGCTCCGAAGGGGTGGTCGTGACGCCGCTGCACGCCGGGCCGCCTGGTTTTCAAGCGGGCGACGTTGTGACCGCCGTCGACGGTCGCTCACTGGACTCCTGGTTGCGCACGCCGGGCAGCAATTGGCCGCCGGGAGACGGCGACAGTGTGCGTATCTCGCTCATCCGGGACGGGCAGCCCCTTGACGTGACGGTCCCGCTCGCGCGCTATCCTCTCGGCGCGATCCTGCGGCTGGAGTGGGGCACGGTGGTCTATTCGCTCGTCGGGCTGCTGATCGCCACCTACGTCTTTCTGCGCCGGCCGCAGATTCCGGCTACCGGCGTCCTCTTCCTGGCGACTGCTGCCCAGTTCAGCGCCGTCACCTGGTCGTTTGGCCTGCAGCTCGGCGACTTTGTCAACGGCACGACACTCTGGCTGTACCAGTTGACCACACCCGGTGCCTACATGCTGGTGTGGATTTCCTATTTCCACTTTGCCATGCTCTTCCCGCAGCCCACATGGGCGAGCCGCCAGCGCTGGTTCCTCCCTGTCGTCTACGGCCTGCCCTATCTGCTACTTGCGCTCTATCTGCTCGTTACGCGTCTGCAGGCCGACAACCTCTTGGGCTGGGTCGGCCGTTGGAACTACTTCACGGGACCCCAGGCGGCCGTGTTCCTCTCCCTTGCCTTTGCTGCTATGGTCTGGCAATATCGCCGTCACCGCGCCGGCCCCATGCGCCAGCAGCTGCGCTGGCTCGTCTTCGCCGCCGCTACCGTAGCCGCCGCAGCCGTTATCTTCTATTTCGTGCCACCGCTCATCGGCAGCCGCCCCTGGGACTCTAACCTCGTCGCGATGATCGGCGTGCTCTTCCCGCTGGCAATCGCCATCTCCATCCTGCGTCACAATCTCTTTGACATCGACACCCTGCTCAACCGGGCGCTCGTCTATGGTGCCTTGACCGCCGTAACCATCAGCCTGTACGTCATCGTGGTCAGTATCCTGGGAACAGTGTTGCAGACACAGCTCAACCTGTTTGTGGCCCTTGTGGCAACGGGGTTTGTTGCCGTCGTCTTCCACCCGCTGCGCGACCGGCTGCAGCGAGCGGTGAATCGCTTTGTCTATGGCGAGCGCGATGAGCCGTTTGAAGTCCTGTCACGCCTGGGGCAGCGGCTGGAAAGTTCCCTCTCGCCGGAGATGGTCTATCCGACGATTGTCGAGACCGTCTCGCAGGCGCTGAAGATCCCTTATGCCGCCATTGCACTCTGGCAAAACGGGCGATTGGAGATCGTTGAATCATTTGGCCGGCTGGCTGCCGATCCTGTCACCTATCCCCTGACATACCAGGGAGAGCTTGTCGGCGAGCTCCAGGTGGGCCGGCGCGCGGCGGATGAACCCTTTAGCACCGCCGACGAGCGCATTCTGGATAGCGTCGCGCGTCAGGCAGGCGCCGCCGTTCATGCCGTGCAGCTAATGGCCGATCGGCAGCAATCGCGGCAGCAGCTCGTCGCCGCACGAGAGGAAGAACGGCGCCGTCTCCGCCGCGATCTGCACGACGGGTTGGGACCCCAGCTCGCCAGCCAGGCATTAACCATTGATGCCATCGACAGGCTGCTGGTGAGCGATCCGGAGCGGGCGCGGGCCCTGCTCCAGGAACTGAAAGCACAGTCGCAGACGGCGGTCCAGGACATCCGCCGCCTGGTGTATGAGCTGCGCCCACCCACGCTCGACGAGTATGGACTGGTCGGCGCGCTGCGCGAGGGTGCTGCCGCTACCAGCCAGAATGGGCTGCGCTTTGCTGTGCAGGCACCCGATCCCTTCCCGCCCCTGCCCGCTGCTGTCGAAGTGGCCGCGTATCGCGTGGCCCAGGAAGCAATGACTAATGTCATTCGCCACGCCGCGGCGACGACCTGCACGGTGCGACTGTCGCTGCTAGCCGGCCGGCAGCCACCTGTCCTGCGCCTGGAAGTGATTGACGATGGGCGCGGCCTTCCGGCCGACTTGCGCCCGGGCGTTGGCCTGCAGTCCATGCGCGAGCGCGCGGCCGAGCTGGGCGGTTCCTGTCAGATCCGCGCCAATCCTTCCGGTGGCGTCACGCTCATCGCCGAGTTCCCCTTACCTGAGGACAGCAAACGAGATGAATAACCGCATTCGCCTGCTCATCGCTGACGATCACCCGGTCTTCCGTTTTGGCTTGAAGGCGCTCCTGGAAACTGAAGACGACATCGAGGTCGTCGGCGAGGCGACGACCGGCACGGAGGCCGTCGCGTTAAGCACCGAATACCGGCCCGACGTCATCCTGATGGACCTGAACATGCCCGAGCTGAACGGGCTGGATGCTACACGCCGTATCCTCGCGGTCCAGCCAGAGGTTGGTATCCTGGTGCTCACCATGTTTGACGACGACTCCGTCTTTGCCGCAATGCGCGCGGGCGCGCGCGGCTACGTGCTCAAGGGAGCCGAGGGGGAGGAAACAGTGCGTGCCATCCGTGCCGTGGCCAACGGCGAAGTGATCTTCAGCCCGGCTATTGCCGCCCGCGTCGTCCAGTTCCTCGCCCACCCGCCGGCGGCGGACACAGGCTTGCCGTTCCCAGAGCTCACGCCACGAGAGCGCGACGTTCTAGACCTGGTGGCAGCGGGCTTAACGAACACGGCGATTGCCGGACGGCTCGTGCTCAGCCCGAAGACGGTGCGCAACCATGTGTCTAACATCTTCAGCAAGCTGCAGGTCGCCGATCGCGCCGAGGCGATCATTCGCGCGCGCGAGGCCGGGCTGGGCAAGAACGAGGGTAGTTAGGCAGAATGTACGCATCGATTTCTCGGTTCCGGCCGGTAACGATCGTAGGGCACGAACCCGCTTGCGCCGTTCCTGCACTACAATTAAGCTGATCGCTGTAGCACGCCTCAGGTAAAAAGGAGGAACCGTGTCAGACAACTACCAACCGCAGCCAGAGCATAAGTTCACCTTTGGCTTGTGGACCGTCGGCAATATAGGCCGCGATCCCTTCGGCGAGCCGGTGCGCCCGGCGCTCTCTCCTATCGAATTGGTTCACTTCCTGAGTGGTATTGGCGCTTATGGTGTCAACTTCCACGATGATGACCTTGTGCCCGTCGACGCCGCACCGGCCGAACGCGACGAGATCGTGCGCGCCTTCAAACAAGCCCTGGACGAAACCGGTCTCGTGGTGCCTATGGCGACCACAAATCTCTTCAGTGATCCCGCTTTCCGCGACGGCGCATTCACCAGCAATGACCCGGCCGTGCGCGCCTATGCGCTGCAAAAGACGATGCGCGCCATCGACCTCGGCGTGGAGCTGGGAGCTGGGATCTATGTCTTCTGGGGCGGGCGCGAGGGAACGGAGACGGACGCCGGCAAAGACCCGGTAGAGGCTCTCAAATGGTTCCGCGAGGCGCTCAACTTTCTCACCGCCTACGTCGTCGACCAGGGATACGACCTTAAGTTCGCCTTGGAGGCTAAGCCCAACGAGCCGCGCGGCGACATCTTTCTGCCCACCACCGGCGCGATGCTCGCCTTCATCGAGACGCTGGACCATGCGGAGATGGTCGGCGTCAACCCCGAGGTAGCGCACGAGCACATGGCCGGTCTCAACTTCACGCACGCTGTGGCCCAGGCGTGGGAGGCGGGTAAGCTTTTCCATATCGACTTGAACGACCAGGCGTTCGGCCGCTACGACCAGGATTTCCGCTTTGGTGCCCATAATCTCAAGAGCGCCTTCTTTCTCGTCAAGTTTCTGGAAGACGTCGGCTACGACGGCTCGCGCCACTTCGATGCCCATGCCTACCGCACCTCTGACCCGGAGGATGTCAGGGCCTTCGCGCGCGGCTGCATGCGCACCTATCTCATCCTCAAAGAGAAGGCGCAGCAGCTCGCGGCAGACGAAGAGATCCAGGCCCTGCTGGCAGCGATCACGGCCGGCGATAGCGGGATGGCACAATACCAGGGCACGTATTCAGCCGGTAAGGCGCAGGCGCTGAAGCAGCACAGCTTTGACCGGCACGCGTTAGGCCGGCACGGGCAGCCTTACGAGCGGCTCGACCAGTTAGTGGTGGAGCTGCTTCTCGGCGTTCGCTAACGGTCGTTTCCCAATAGGAGTCAGCGCATGACTTTCCTGTTAGGCATTGACGTCTCGACGACGGCGACCAAGGCGCTGCTGCTTGACGCCGCGGGCAACGTCGCCGGCACGGAAACCACCCCTTACGACTTCCAAACGCCGCAACCGCTGTGGAGCGAGCAGGACCCGGCGCTGTGGTGGCAGGGCACGTGCCACAGTATCCGCCGCCTGCTGGACAACACAGGCATCGACGGCAGTGCCGTCGCGGGCATTGGGCTCACCGGGCAGATGCACGGCCTCGTCCTGCTCGATAAACAGGGCAGCGTGCTGCGGCCGGCCATCCTGTGGAACGACCAGCGTACGGGCGCGCAATGTGACGAGATCCGGGAGCGTGTTGGGCGGGAGCGGCTGATCCAGATAACGGGCAACGATGCTCTGACCGGCTTCACAGCGCCGAAGATCCTGTGGGTACGTGAGCATGACCCGGAGATCTACGCACGCGTGCGCCACATCCTCTTGCCCAAGGATTACGTACGTTACCGGCTCTCCAGCGACTTTGCCCTCGATCGCGCTGGTGGCGCGGGCACCGGGCTCTTCGACCTGGCGCAACGCTCTTGGTCGGAGGAGATCCTACAGGCCCTGGAAATACCGCGCGCCTATCTGCCGCCCACGTACGAAGGCCCGCAGATCACCGGCCGTGTCAACGCGACAGCGGCAACGGAGATCGGGCTGCAGCCGGGCACACCAATCGTCGGCGGCGGCGGCGATCAGGCGGCACAGGCCGTCGGCGTCGGCGCTGTGGAGGCGGGTATCGTGGCCCTTACGCTGGGCACGTCTGGGGTCGTCTTTGCCACGACAGAAGCGCCGCTGGTAGAACCCGACGGGCGTCTGCACGCTTTCTGCCACGCGCTACCCGGGCGCTGGCACTTCATGGGCGTCATGCTCAGCGCCGCCGGCAGCCTGCAATGGTACCGCGACACCCTGGCGCCGGGAGTACCTTTCGACGAGCTAGTACAAGAGGCTGCTGCGATTGCCCCGGGAAGCGAAGGGCTCTTCTTTCTCCCCTACCTCACCGGCGAACGCACCCCGCATCCTGATCCGCTGGCGCGAGCCGGTTGGGTAGGCTTGACCGTCCGCCACCGCCGTCCGCACCTGACCCGCGCCGTCCTGGAAGGCGTTGCCTTTGGGTTGAAGGATAGCTTCCGGCTGATCCAGGAGGCAGGGCGGGGCGCCATCCGGCAGGTGCGCATTTCCGGTGGCGGGGCGAAGAGTCCCTTGTGGCGGCAAATCTTGGCCGACGTCCTCGACGTTCCTCTGGTGACGGTGAATACCACAGAAGGGGCCGCGTACGGCGCGGCGTTGCTCGCGGGGGCCGGGGTCGGCGTCTACGACGGGGTGGAGGAAGCGTGCCGCAAGACGATCCGCACCACGGGCGAAACCAGGCCGGGTGCCGAAGCCACCCGGTATCTTCCCTATTACGAGCGGTACCGTGCTCTTTATCCGGCGCTGGCGTCTCACTTCAAGGCTACTGCCACTCTACCCTAGACGGCCGGCATCCATCATCGCCGTTAGCGCACGTAGCGCCGCCGCGGGTCAAACTCCGGCAGGTAATCCCAGTGGACCTCGTTGCGCTGCAGCGCCTCTTTGATCACGAGGCGGCGCCGTACGCTCTCCCGTCCGGCTGCGGCAAGTTGTGCCGGATCGAACCGCGCCAGAATCAGTTCCTCCAGCTCTGACGCCAGTCGCTGGTAGGCGGGCTCATCTGCTAGGTTGTGCCATTCGCCAGGGTCGGTGTCGAGGTCGAAGAGCTGGCAATCGTGACCGTGAATGTAGACGTACTTGTAGGGCCCGCGGCGGACCATAAACGATGGGCTCTTCACTTTTTCGACGTGGTATTCGGCGAAGACGGCGCGTGCTGGCTCTTCACCGCCATTTAGCAGGGGCACCAGGCTGGCGCCGTCGAGCGGCAGGGCATCGGGTACGGGGACACCGGCCAACTCGAGCAAGGTGGGAAGGAGATCGAGCAATGTCACCGGCGTTGTGATACGCTTCCCCGCAGCCGGCCCATGGGGCTGCTGCAGGATCAGCGGGACGCGTGCCGACCATTCGTAGAAGCAGCGCTTCTGCACCATGCCCTTTTCGCCGAGCATGTCCCCATGGTCTGAGGTGAAGATGATGATCGTGTTGTCGCGCTCACCACTCTCTTCGAGGGCGGCGAGAAGCTGGCCCACTTTGCGGTCGATGTAGGTGACGAGGCCGTAGTAGGCACGGCGCAGCGTGCGCAGGTTCTCCGGAGCGCGCAGGTCCACTTCGCCGACGCTGTGCACAGCGTTGAGCCAGCGGTCGAGCTCGGAATAAGTCTCCTCGAGGTTACCCGGGAAGGTGGGAATGTCGATCGGCTGCCCGTCATACAGCGCCCAGAGCTCAGGGGTAACCTGGAAGGGATCGTGGGGGTGGTGGAAAGAGACGGTGAGAAAGAAGGGCTGCTCGCTTTGCATGTAGGCGCGCTCGCGCAGGTATTCGGCGGCTCGGAACGTTACCTCTTCATCGTAGGCGAGGAACTTGTTCCAGGCGCGAACGCCCGTCCGCGGCGGCACGTAGTTGTAGGCATGCCCACCTTCGTCCGGGGCGCCGGCGACGGGGACCCAGGCGACGTTGGCGGGGAAGATGTCGGTCGTGAGGCGGCGGTTGTAGCCGTGAAGCTGATCCGGGCCAATAAAGTGCATCTTGCCGGAGAGGACGCAGTCATAACCCGCATTCGTCAGGTAGTGCGCCAGGGTAGGCTCGTCGGCCGGGAAGAGGGCGGCATTGTCGAAGATGCCCCTGCGCGAGGCATAGCGGCCGGTGAGCAGCGCGGCGCGCGCCGGGGCGCACAGGGGGTAGGGGGTGTAGGCCGCGTCGAAACGCATGCCGGCGGCGGCCAGGCTATCGAGGTGTGGCGTCTGCACGACGGGATGGTCGTAGGCGCCCATGAGAAAGGGGATAAGCTGGTCGGCCATGACCAACAGGATATTGGGAGGTTGGCTCATCGGTTCCCTCCGCGCGCCGGCCGGTGACTGGCGATGTAGTCACGGTACCAGGCAGCGCTCTTTTTCGGCGTGCGTGTCAGCGTGTCATAGTCGACACGGATAATCCCGTAGCGCAGCGTATAGCCTTCTGCCCATTCAAAGTTGTCCAGCAGAGACCAGACAAAGTAGCCGTGCAGCGGGACGCCTGCGGCGATGGCCCGGGTCGCCTGGGCAAAATGATCGCGCAGAAAGGCGAGCCGCTGCGGGTCGTGGACCTCGCCATCGACGACCTCTTCGGCCATGGCAGCGCCATTCTCGGTCACATACAAGGCCGGGAAGGGGTATTCACGGTGTAGCCGCACGAGAATGTCGTACAGCCCTTCCGGGTAAATTTCGCGGTCGAGTGTGCGTGGCCGCGAGGGATCCTCGACGCTGCGAACATTGGGGATTTTCCCGCCTGGATTGTCAGCGGCGATGCGCCGGTTGTAGTAGTTGATGCCGAGGAAGTCGATCGGGGCGGCGATGATCTCCATATCGCCGGCAGTTACATGCGGCACGGCGGCGCCGTAGGTCTCCCACATCCCCTGCGGGTAGCCGCGACCGGCCAGCGGGTCCAGAAACCAGCGATTGGTGTACTCGTCATGGCGCTGTGTAGCCGCCAGGTCGGCCGGGTCCGGCGTGGCCGGTTGCGCCGGAACGAGGTTAGGTACAAAGCCCGCCTGGCCACCGGCCGCCTTAATCAGGGGAACGACCAGGCCGTGACTGAGCAGCATATGGTGGGCCGCCTGGAGGGTGGCGTTCAAGTCGCGCCAGCCTGGCGCATGCAGGCCGAAGTAGTTACCGAGAAAGGCGGCGACCCATGGTTCATTATGAGTCATCCAGAAACGGACACGGTCCCCGAGGCGGGCCAGCACGGCAGCCGCATAGTCGGCAAAGGCAAAGGGCGTGTCACGGTTGGTCCAGCCCCCGTTGTCCTGGAGCGCCTGCGGCAGGTCCCAATGGTAGAGGGTAATGAACGGCGCGATGCCTGCGCTGAGAAGCGCATCGACCAGACGCTCGTAGAAATCGAGGCCGGCACCGTTCACGGCACCTCTCCCTCCAGGGATGACGCGAGGCCAGGCGACGCTGAAGCGGTAGGCATTCACCCCTAACCACTTCATCAGCGCGACATCCTCCTCGTAGCGATGGTAGTGGTCGCAGGCGACGGCGCCGGTGGAACCATCTTTTACCGTGCGCGGTGCGGCGGTGAAGCGGTCCCAGATGGACTCGCCGCGGTTGCCGGCGGTGATGGCACCTTCTATTTGGTAGCTCGAGGTGGCGACGCCCCAGTAGAAGTCAGGGGGGAAAAGCGGTTGGGTCATCGGGTCTTTCTCCGGAGTGTGTCACGCTGCAAGGATGTGTAGGGCGAGCAAGAGATACTCAGGCCGGGCGGTGCCGGCCTCCGGTAGACGGTGGCTGCATTCACGCAAAACTAGCGTTCGAGACGGTGGGAGCGGATGGGTGAGGGCCATTTCGCAGATGGCAACGAGGATGCCGATACCCTCTTCATATTGGCCGAGACTGAAAACGGCGCCGGCCTCCTTGATGAGCTCGCCGGCCCCGGGCCACTTTTTGGCAAGAGGGGCGAGGATTCGGGGCACGCCGGTGTCGAGGCCGGCGCGGAGCTGGCGCAACATGTGGATGTAAGCGCTTTCTTCGCCGGAGAGGCGGGCAAGGGCAAGGGCCAGCTCCTGGCGAGAAACCGCCTCCGTTTCTGCGTAGAGCAGCGGGAGGATGAGGGGTACGGCGTCTGTGTCGCCAAGCTGGCCGAGGGCGGCGGCATAGGCGACGCGCAGGCCGTGATCCTCCTCGGCAGTGAGGCGGTTGCGCAGCTCGGGAATGACGGCGATGTCGCCGAGCACGGCGAGGGAGCGGGCGCTGTGGGCGCGGATCGAGCGATAGCCGGAGTCGAGGGCCCCGCGTAGGGATGGCTCGCCCTTTGGCGAGCCGATGCGGCCAAGGGCCCAGGCAGCCATGACGCTGAGAGCTGGATCGCGCCCGTGCAAGACCGCGGCGAGGGCGGTGACGAGGCGCTCGTCGGGGCGGTGGCGGCCGATGGCGACGATGGCCTCGAAGCGCACGTTGAAGCGCGGATCCTGCAACGATTCGAGCAGCTCTTCGATGGTGAGCAGGCTCCTGGCCTGGCCCAGCTTTTCGGTGGAGAGGACGGTTGCCTGCTCGTCGCGGGCGAGGTGATAGCGGATCATCGATTCGACGGCGACGAAGGGGTTGCCGCGAAAGAGAATGCCGGCAAACTCCCCGACACCCACCTCCGTGCTCAGGCGAATAGGCCGCAGCACGACGAAGCTGATAAGCGGTAGGGTGAGGCCGAGGAGGAAGAGGGGGGTATAGGGGTCGATGGAAATGTTGAGGAACTCGCCGGAGAGGTTGCGCGCGAGCTGGAGAATCCAGCCGCCGGCGAGCTGGCTGAAGCCGCCGACGATGCCAATCCAGGCGTAGTAGAGGGCCATATAGTCGGCCTTTTTCTCAGGCGGGACGATGCTGACGAAGAGCAGGCGCGCGGAGCCAATCGCCCAACCCATGCCGGCGAGCCCCTGGAAGAAAGCGATGGCGAGGGCGATATTGAGGCTGAGGGCGC
Organism: Anaerolineae bacterium; assembly: GCA_032260445.1. Classification (GTDB taxonomy): domain Bacteria; phylum Chloroflexota; class Anaerolineae; order Promineifilales; family Promineifilaceae; genus JAAYYY01. The sequence goes on from JAVVFG010000026.1 coordinate 16,921, forward strand.
TGTGGCGCGGCATGAGCAGCCAGAAGATGGGCAGGAAGAGGCGGGCGACGATGCCGCTGAGCATCACGGGCATACTGCCGAAGCGATCGGCAGCCCAGCCCCAGATATAGACCGAGATAAGGCCACCGACGAGCGTGCCATTTTGGAGGAGGACAACGTGGCTATCGGTCAGGCCAACCTGCTCCTGCATAAAGAGCGGCAGGAAGGAAGTCATCGGCGTGATGGCGAGCGAGATGAGGGCGACGCCGGCAAGGTAGCGGCGAAAGTGAGGGTCGGCGGTGGCCGCGCGCAGCGCTCGCTGCTGCTTTTCTTCGCTGGCGGGTACAGGGGCGCCGCCGGGAATATGCGCGTAAGCCCAGACGCCGAAGAGGCCAAAGAGCACGCCCGCGGCGATGAGCAGCATGTAGCCAGAAAGGCCGGTGGTACGGTCGAGCACGAAACCAGCTACGGCAACGGCGACCAGGCCGGTAAGCGTGATGAAGACGTTGGCGACGGCCGAGTATTTGCCGCGCACGTGGTTGGGTACGTACTCCTGAGTCCAGGGATACTTGCCGGTCTCGGCGATGGCGCGACAGAGGGCAAAGCCGGCGACGATGATCGCCAGGAAGGCGAGGGCGGTGTTGAGACCGTAGCGGGCGATGACGAGCGGGATGAGGAGAAGGAGGAGGGTAAAGGCCTTACGTAGGGTCCAGAAGGTGATGAATGTGCGCTTGTAGCCGAAGCGGGCGACCCGTGGCGCGATGAGAGGGGCGACGATGCCGGCAAACGGGAAGAAAGAAAGCATCAGCCCAATCTGGCTCTTGCTCAAACCTAGCTGGCTGAGAAAGAGGACGAAGACGGAGCCAAAGTAGGTGAACTGGACGAAGACGGTGTTGGCGGAGTCAGCGAGGGTATTCCAGCGAAGGCCACGGAGCTTGGCAACAGTCGTGGGCTCAGCCGCAGCAGTGGGAGCAGTCATGGGTCGATCCAATCAGCCTATCTGATAGCGGGGCAGGGAGCGGTGTGGGTGCGACGGTCAGGCCTCTTCCCTGCCGAGCTGGACGAAGACGGCGCGGGTGCCGCCTATCGCCAGGTATGGTAACAGAAGGCCGAGCAAAGGCCAGGCGATGTAGGCCAGGAACCAGGCGAGCAGGAGCGCACCCGCCCACAGCAGCAAGGCGTGGAGCGGGTTGCGTAGCACCAGCACGGCCGCGTTGCGCAAGGCAGTGCGCAGCCGGCGGTCCTCCTGCTGCAGAAAGATGGCCGGCACAAATGGCTGGGGCAGCAGCCAGAGCAGGAGGAGCAGGGCCATCAGCCAGCGCAGAAGGACGGCGCCGGTAAAGGGCATCTGCCCGTAGAAGTAAACGTTGACAAGCGAGATGACGATCGTCACCGCGAGCAAGAGGGACCACTTCACGAAGAAACTCGTCTCCTGGCGCGCATCGGCGAGCCAGGTGCGCCAGGTGGCGACGCGTTGTTCGGCGAGGCGGAGGGCAGAGCCATAATGGGCCGCGAGCACGAAAGGCAGCGGGATGAGGAGGATGCTGGCGAGGCCACCGAAGAGGCCGCCGGTGACGACGAGAATCGAGGATTCCCAGAGATCCCCCATGGCCAGGCGAAAGGCACGCCACGCTTCGGTCACGTGACAGCTGCTCTCAGCGCGGTGATGCGAGGATGACGTCGACGCCGGTGCTACGCAAGCGCTCGACCACGTCAGCCGGGGCGTCCTCGTCGGTGATCAGGGCCGTGATCTGGTCAAACTCGATGACAGTCATCAGCGACTTGACGCCGAATTTACTGCTGTCGAGCAGGAGAATGACCTCATCGGCGGAGGCGATCATCGCGCGCTTGACCTGCGTTTCGAGCATTTTCGGGTCGGTAATGCCGGTCTGCAAGGACAGCCCGGTAGCCGAGAGGAAGAGGCGGTGGGCATTGAACTCGCGGAAGAAGCCTTCGGCTACAGGGCCGACGAAGGTGGAAGATTCAGGACGGAGGATCCCGCCGGCACAGATAATGGTCGCACTGGGGGGAAGGTTGCGCTGCAACTCATCGGCCGTATAGAGGCCGTTGGTGACAACCGTCAGGTCCTCGAAGCCTTTGAGAAACTGGGCCATGGCCGTCACGGTAGTGCCACCTTCCATGGTGATGATGTCACCTTCTTCGACGAAGTGGCGCGCGGCGTATGCGGCAATGGCTTCCTTTTCTTTGGGCCGCATCGCCTGGCGCTTGACGCGACTGAGAACGGCAGGCTCGTTAGCGACGGTCGGCCAGAGCACAGCGCCACCCCAGGTGCGCTTGATGTAGCCCTCATCCTCGAGCACTTTGAGGTCACGGCGGATGGTCATTTCGGAGACGCCGTACTTTTCGCTGAGCTGGGGAATGAGGTTGCCATCGAGCAGCTCAATGTCCTTGAGGATGTGTTCGCGCCGAGTAACGGGCGGGAGAACGTCGTATTTGTGCATGTGATCAGGGGCCCTCTTCCGTTGCGAAAACACTCGTCGAGTGTGCTGGTGCTGTAATGTTCAGTTTAAACATTGCTGTGTTGAAAGTCAACATGATTCGCCAAAATTCATTGTAATTTTTGTCATCATGCTATTGACAGGGGGTTATGCATGTTATACCATGTTAAATGTTCACGTTCTGTGCTGCATAGGTGAAGCGGCCGCCACGTGCCAGCTATCAGGACCGGCCGAGAGGCCAGCGCGCAGATCCTGGAGCAGCACAAGGGAGACATCCGGCGTCGATGAGGAGGAGAGGACGTTATGGGATGACTACTGGCCACGGTATGGCCCGCACCTGTATTTCGCCCTCGCTTCCCGTTATTCCAGTTTTAGTGTCTAGCTGTCCCTATTGACTATATCAAACAGTCCACAGGAGGAAGAAATGAGACCCTCAGGCAGGCAATGGATTACGATCATCGCGTTGCTGCTCGTCGCTACGCTGGTGCTGGTAGCGTGCGGCGGCACAGAGGCAGAACCTGAAGT
>JAVVFG010000027.1:0-19638 GCA_032260445.1 Anaerolineae bacterium
GAGAGGGGCTTCGCCCGCCGGCTATCGCCCAGCGGTTGCGTCTCCACTCGTTTGTCGCCGGCAAGCTCTTCCAGCAAAGCCAGCGCTTCACGATGGCGCAGTTAGAGCAGATCTACGCCCATCTCCTGGACGTTGATGTTGGCGTCAAGACCGGGCGCACTGACATGACAACCGCACTCAACCTGCTTGCGGCTACCCTGGCCTCATAGGCAGCCCGCTAGGGTTGGAGCGCCGTAGGCCAGGTGTGGGGAGAGCGTCGCCCTGCTGCCCATTGCCGGATGTTTTCCTCGTCGATAATCGTCAGAGATGGAAAGCTACTTGTGAGATTGAGACTATGAGATCGCGACCCCTACTCCTTCTGTTGCTGGTTCTTGCCTTACCGGCGCTGGCCTGCAATTTCGTCGACCAGCTCCTAGAGCCGGCGCCTACCTTTGCGCCGCCTCCTACCGATCCAGGCGTGCAGCCACCGCCGGACGGAACGGCGGCTCCGTTTCCCACACCAATCGGCGGCGATACAGGCCAACCCACGCCGGCAGCTACAGATGGTGACACGGCGACACCTGTCTCTCTTGCCGAGCTAGGGACACCACCCGATGAGGCGGTCGCACTGGCCGATTGGCTCAACCAGGCGTTTGCTGCCCAGGCGAGTGTTGGCGAACTCTGTGCTGTGCTGCGTGCTGCCTTCTGGATGCCGGATGATGCCGCCTGTCAAGCCGCCGATCTTGACGGCGTCACGCCAGATGAATGGTTGCTCGCCCTCTATCTGGAGCCAACGCCTGATCCCGCGAGTGCCGACAGCGTGCAGGGCCCACCAGGAGATTTGTGGATCGTCGGGGAGAATGGCCTCCTTTACCAGATGCATGGACTGGGCAGCAGCGATCTGTTTGGGCAACTGCCTGAGCTCGTTCAGCTTGTCGACATGACCGGCGACGACCAAGATGACGCGGTTCTTCGCTACGTGACCTGCGGCGCCCACACCTGTTTCAACAATTACCAAATTGTCAGCGCCGAGGGCGGAAGCGTGCGCAATATTGTCGATACCGGCGAAGAGGCCGTGCCCGAGTTGGTCGACTTCATCAGTATGGCCTATGTAGAGGACGAGCAGATAGAGGATGGCACCGACGACGATCTGCCGGACCTGGTGATCAGTGGCGGCCTGATCGGCTCTGCAGGCGCGGGTATCCAACGCCCGTTCCAGGAGATCTGGGCCTGGGACGGCACGAACGTAACCCTGGCCGAACGCGAATGGGAAGACACTGGCTATCGCTTCCACCGGCTTTACAACGCCAACGCCGCCTTCGACGAACAGGAGTACGACGAAGCGCGGGCGCTGTATGAATCCGTGATCGTGGATGCGACGCTGGAAGATGTGGACTATGCTTACACGGTCGAAGCGGTCCGGGCTTACACCCGGCAGTTCGCCGCCTTCCGCCTCGCTCTGCTCCCTCTCCTGCGCGGCGATATCACCGAGGCAACGCGCTGGCAGAACTGGATGAGTCAGGAATATGCTGGCAGCCCGATGGGCAACGCCACGGCGCTGCTGATCCAGACGTGGCAGCAGAACGGGAACAATATGCCCGCGGCCTGCGATCAGGTGACCAATTATCTAGCCGGTCAGGACAGCCCCACCGGCCCGCTCGAAGATATGGGCTATGGGAATCCGGCGCTGACCGCGGACGACGTCTGCCCGTTTTGACCGTGAACGGGTAGCCTCAGGCTCTACGCAGAGGCTACGCGCCGTCGATGCCCTCGAAAAGATCGCGGTCGATCTCTCCGTTCTCCGCGGGTGGGTAAGCGCGTATGAAGTATTCCATGTTGAAGAGGCGTTTCTGGAGCCACTCCGGGAACGTGGTGGAAAAGCCGCCCCCACCCTGGCTGCGATGCTGGGCGCTGGCGTCGCGCTTCACTTCCCAATAGGGGAAGATGTTCAGCCGGACGTTGAGGCGTGACAAGGGTTGGCCGACTTGCGTGATGTCGATATCCTGGTTGCGCCCGATCCGTGTTGGGTCTTGCCCGCGCAGCCGCATAATCGTCGCGTAGACCTTCGTCCAGCGCGCGGGCATCGCCGTGTAATAGAGTCGCACCGGCTGGTAAGGGGCCGCGCCGTCATCCGGATAGGCCTCCGCATTGCCAGCAGCGTGGAACGCGCGAGTCGTTACCTTGTGCGCCATGATGTGGTCAGGATGAAAATAGCCGCCGGTCTCGTCGTGGGTGATGACTACCTGCGGCTGGATGTCGCGGATCAGGCCGACGACGCGTCCGACCACTTCGTCTTCGTCAATGTTGATGAATGCCTCGGGATGCTCATTCGCCGGATCGCCGATGTAACCCGAATCGCGGTAATTGAGCGTGTGCAGCTCTGCACCCAGAATGGCGACCGCTGCTTCGAGCTCTTGTATGCGGACGTGCGCTAGCCGTTCTCGCTCTTCCTCATACTCGGAAACAACGGAGCCGGCGGCACCGTCTGTGGCGATGGCGATATGCACATCGACCCCTTCGGCCGCGTAACGGGCAAGTGTTCCTCCAGAGCCGAAGGATTCATCGTCAGGGTGGGCCAATACGGCCAGTAATCTTCGTTCAGACATAAGCTAGCTGTGGCGCCCCGCCCCCTGATGAAAGTATTGCATGGTTGGTAACAGCGGCACGGCGGGCGCGGAAGCCAGCGGATGCCGCACGCCGGGCAAGACAAGTAACTGGCCTTCGGCGAGCACGCGGCTAAGGCGTAGCGCCTCTGCCAGAGTGACAAGCTCATCACGGTCGCCAACGCTCACCAGTACTGGGAGCTGGGCCCGGCGCGCCGCGCGCTCTGTCAGCCCTGTCTCGCCTAATCGGACAACGAGATCGGCCGCCTGGCGGACGACGGTGCGCCATCGATTGGCGCCGTGGTCGGCCGCAAGCTGGTTGGCATAACTGGGCACCTTTTCCGCGAGTTGGTCAGGATCGAGCTGCTGCCGCAGGTTGGCGATGGACTCCGCCGTCCAGTAGAACTTGGTTGCGTGCATGAGCAGACTGGACACGCGCCGTGGCTCGTTGAGGTGTAGCATGAGCCCAAGATACCCGCCGAGACTATAGCCGGCAACGTGCGTTGCATCAACGCCCAGGTGCTCGAGCAATCCCAGGATGTCGCGCACCATCTGTTCCGGTTCGAGTGTCGCCGCACGATTCTCTGAGCGGCCATGACCACGTAGATCGACAAGGACGACACGGAAGTCAGCCGCCAGGGGCGCTACGAACCGCGACCATTGATTTGCCGTGCCGAGCAGGCCGGGCAGCAACAGCAGTGTCGGACCGTGCTCGTTCCCGTGAATCTCAAAATTAATCGCCGAGTTATCGTCGGCTGTCCAGATTGACATTCTCAGCTCCTCGTGCCTCTCGCGCCGGCCGGTTTCCTCAATTGGCCTGGCACGGGTTCACGCGCATGACCATAGTCTATTCTTCGCCTGGAACAAATATGGCGGGGGGCGGCGGGCCTGCGACAGCCACTGCTAGTTGCGCCGTACTCCAGTATTTCTGCGCAGCAGCCTGCACATCCTCCGCCGTAATCTTCTCGATTAGGTCAGGAAAACGCTGCAGGTAATCTAGCCCCAGATCGAGCAGCTCCATGTCGCCGATCACGCTGGCTAAACCGTCATTCGTCTCCAGACTCACTGGAAGCGAACCGGTACGGTACGTCTTGTTGTCGGCGAGCTCGTCTGCCGGGACCAGTTCTTCCTGCATACGGGCGATTTCGTGGAGAATGCTGGCCCGCGCCTGGTCGACGCGATCGGGAGCCACGCCTGTGGCCACATACCAGGGCGAAGGGCCGAGGCCGCCGTTGAGCCGGCTGAAAATATAGTAAGCCAGGCCCTGATCCTCGCGCACTGTGGCGCCGAGCCGGCCCATCATCCCGAAGACACCCAGGATCGTGTTGGCTAGACTGAGGTCAAGGTAGTCGTCGGCAGAACGCCGCGGGCCGGGCAGGCCAAGCACTAAGTCCGATTGTGTCTTGTTGGGAATCGCCACGTAATCTTCGATTGTCACCACTGGACGCGACGCCGGCGGTGCGTCCGGTGATGGCAGACAAGCGTCGTTGCGCCAATCTCCCAGCGTCGCCTCGACACGACGCACCGCGTCTTCGGGCTTCACCGCGCCAACGATAATGATGGCCATATCCTGGGGACCGTACTGCTGGCGGTGGAAGTCGGCAAGATGCTCTGGCGTGATCGCCGCAATTGTCTCGGGATAGCCGTAGACGCTGAGGCCATACGGGTGATCGGCATAGAGCAATTCGCGGAAGCGAAGGCTCGCCATCTGGCGGGTATCGTTGGCGCGGATCTGCAGCCCTGTCATGATTTCGCCGCGCACCTGTTCCACCTCTTCGGCCGGAAAGGCCGGGTGGCGCAGGGCGCCGGCCAGCAGATCGAGGACGAGATCAAGATCCTCGGCGAGGGCGCTGCCAGAGAAGTCGGTTACGTGGCGCCCAGCGCTGAAGTCTAGACTCGCTCCCACCGACTCGAGCGCCTCGTAGATTGCCGAGAAGCTATGGTGCTGCGTGCCGTGCAGCAGCGTGGACGCCACAAAGTCGGCCAGCCCTGCCATCGCCCTGCCCTCGCCGAGGGCGCCTGCTCGGAGGTAGCCCTCGACCACAACAGAGGCGGCGGCGAAGTTCTCGTAAACGAGAACGATCATTCCGTTGGACAGCACCTGGCGGTGAATCGATTCCGGACCAGGATATCGCGTATCAGGCATTTCTTTCTCCACAGGCTGTTCGGCTACGCCAGCCGGCGCGCGATGACCAGCGTTAAATCATCCCATGCCGGCATCTCGCCGGCAAACTCATGTACGGCAGTCGTGATCGCATCAACGATCGCTTGTGCGCTTGCCCCGGCATGCGCAGCCACCGTCGCGCGCAGGCGCTCTGTACCGAATTCTTCCATCGCCGGATTCATCGTTTCGGTCACGCCATCGGTGTAGAGCACGAGCAAGTCTCCGATGGCCAGCTTGAGGCGGCCGCCGGGAAGCGTCACGTCCGGCAACACGCCAAGCAGGATCCCGTCGCTGCGAAGCTCGGTAAAGGAGCCATCGGCAAGGTGATAGAACAAGGGTGGGTTGTGGCCAGCGTTACAGTAGACCAGCTCGCCGGTGTCAGGATCAAGGAGACCATAGACCGCGCTTAATAGGAGGTCGCCGTGGCTGTCTTCTAGGAGCAGCCGGTTTGCCAGCTCCAGTGTCGCCGCCGGCGAGCGGTCGCCATTAGCCAGGTTGCGGATCGTCGTGCGGCTTAACGCCATGAATAACGCTGCCGGCACCCCTTTGCCAGTTACATCGGCGACGACCATGGCGAATTTCTTATCGGCCGGCTGCTGCCGGGATACCCAGAAGAAATCGTAGAAGTCACCGCCAACCTGCTGAGCGGCTTCATAATGCGCGGCAATCTCCCATCCGGGCAAGACCGGCGCCGTATTGGGCAGCATGCTCAACTGGATCTGGCGCGCGACCGAGAGCTCCTCCTCGAGACGGTGGCGCTGGATCTCTTCATGGTGCAGGCGGGCCTTTTCGATTGCCAGCGCTGCCTGATTCGCCATAAGGCGCAGGAACCGGACCTCATCTTCCTGCAGATGGCGCGGGCTACGCTGGTCGACAACGAGTGACCCAATCGAGCGGCCGTCGGCGACAAGCGGCACCATTGCTGCACTTAAGAACTCCTCGGCCGGCAGCCAATCGGCCATCCACGGCGCCTGCTCCTGCGGTCTGGCATCTGCGAGTACAATTGGCTCCTGCGTACGCATCACCATCCCCGATCCACTGCGATCGTCGGCAGGCACGCGCCGGCCGGCGGCAACCGGGTCCGAGCGCCAGCCGGCTGCGGCGCTGAAGCGCAGATATTCGGGCGCTTCTTCATCGGGCAACAACACGGCGCACGCATCGACCTGTAGCAACCGCATGACTTCTTCCACCAGAAGATGAAGGAGATCTTCCAGATCCAGCCGGCCCAGCAGCTGGTTGGAGAAATCGAGAAGTAGGGCTTGCTCGTGAACACGCCGCTCCTCTAATAAGTCAAAGAGGCGAGCGCGCTCGAGAGCGACGCCCATTTGTCCGCCGACATTGGTCAAAAGGGCCAGGCTACGCGGGCTGAAGGCATCCCAGGCAGGAGCAGCGACGTTGAGGATGCCCAGCGCCTCGCCGGTGCTGGAGCGTAGCGGCGTGGATGCATGGACGCGCAGGCCACGGCGGTCGCCGTCAACGGCGGCGAGCCGGCTGCACTCTACCTCGTTGTAGGCGGCTGAGAGCTTGCCCTTTTTACACAGCGTTTGACACTCGCAGTTCCGCTTCCACGCCTTCACGCTATCCAGGGCGAGGGCCGGGGGCAGGTTATGGTGAGCCACGAGGACGAACTGTTTGCCCCACCACGGATCGCTTTCTCGCCGGTCAAAGAGGAAAATCCACCCGCTCTCCAGGCCGACGACATCCATCAAGCGGTCAAGTGCTCGTTCCAGCGCGCTGCGCGCATCGGCGCTGCCGTTGAGCACGCTGGCGATCTCGTTCAGCGTTTCTAAATCGTTGATTAGGGATTGTTTCTCTATCTGTTCCGTGCCGCCTGTGTCGTCGCGCGGTTCGTTATCCATCGTTACTGCTCTGGCACATGATAAGGAGTGATTGCCGTAGCGGCGCGCTGCACGCCAAGACAAGAGATGCTACTCTGGAGCAGCCACAGCGGTGGTGCACTAGCTACCGTTCTCCTGCCCGACAGGCTGGTACCAGCCTACGGTGCGCTGGCTTGGACGCAAGTAGCCCCGGCGCACCCGCTCGACGTCGGCCAGCGTCACGGCGTTTAGCTGTTCCAGCGTTTCTTCGAACCAGCTGTAATCGCCGGCAACCATTTCCGACATGCCAATCATCTGCGCCTGCCCGGTGACGCTCTCGCCGGCCATGACAAACTGTGCTTTGGCTCTCTTAAGCGCCTTATCTAGCTCTGCCTGGGTGATCGGCTCATCTGCCAGCTCGGCCACGGCTGCATCCAATGCTTGTTCGATCTCGGATAGGGACCGCCCGGGCCGGGCGACAGCGCTGATCCGGTACAGATACGGATCGATCGTCGGCGTCATGCTGCCGCTCACAGTCGCAGCCAGGTTGCCGGACACGAGACGGCGGTAGAGTCGCGAGCTCTTGTTGGAACCGGCGCCCGCGAAGAAGCCGAGGCTGCTGCCGCCCGCCAATGCCGCATTGAGGAGCACCAATGGATAGAAATCGGGATGGGTCGCTTCCGGTGCCCGGTAGGCATGGACAAGATAGGCGGCGTCTCCCGGACCCTCAAGGAGCACACGCCGCTCGCCACGCTGTGGCGGTTCACGGCGCAAGACGGGAGCAACCGGCGGGCCAGCTTCAATCTCACCAAACGCCGCCGCTATCTTTTCTAGCATCGCGTCCGCATCGAAATCGCCAACAGCCACGGCGACGGCATTGTTCGGCACGTAGTGCGCCCGGTAATGGCTGAAAAGGTCGTCGCGACTCATCGTTTCCAGGTCGACCTCATCGCCGATGACTTCATGATGGTACGGGTGCACGCGGAACGCGACCGCAGCGAGCTCCTCGTGAAGCAAGAACATTGGCCGGTTTTCGTACATGTGGCGTTCCGAGAGGATGACCGTGCGCTCAGAGGAAACCGTGGTTTCATCGACAAAGGCATTTACCATCCGATCCGATTCGAGCTCTAGAGCGAGGTCGATATGCGCCGATGGCAACGTTTCAAAGTAGGCGGTGAAGTCGACCCAGGTAAAAGCGTTAAAGCGGCCGCCAATGCGGGCGACCGTGCGGTCCAGCGTGCCGGGCGGGAACGCGGGCGACCCCTTGAACATCATATGTTCTACCCAATGTGAGGCGCCTGTAATCCCCGGCTTTTCATTGCGACTTCCGACGCGATACCAGACCCAGAAGCTCGTCACTGGAGCGTGGTGCATTTCCCTAAGAACAATTGTAAGGCCGTTGTTAAGTTTCGTCTTATATACTGATGGCATAAGGACTCCTGGCAGCTTGCCGTCTGAAGAGAGAATTATAGCGGCTGCCGACGATTAACAAAAGTTTCCAGGTGTGCCGCAGGAGTGCCAGACCTTGGCCCTCGCTGTTATTGAGATCATTATCTAGTTCTTCTGAAGAATTGTTGTGTCGCCAAGTCGCCTGCATCTCGGTTCGTTACTACTGAGTCAAGTTTCTCAATAGGGCTACGAGCAGGCATGTCATCTGCATGAATTCATCGATAAGGAGTGTTTAAGATGATTCCTGAAAGCTCTGCCCCCGAGCCAATTATCGAATACGAAGCGCCTGCTGTGATTTATGAAGGTAAGATCACAACGCGCGCGGGATCGGAACTGGGCAGTGGTCCAGCGGACTTTGATCCGAGCCTGCTTTTTGGTTCCGACTAAGTAGCTCAACCCTGGTCGCCTGCTCTGGCGGCGAACAGAAGACGAGATATCAGAGGGGCATCCCGTGGATGCCCCTTTTGTCATGGGGAGAGCTCACCTGGATTAGGCAAAGGCCAGTCGCGAAAGTCGGCGGGGCAATCGTCGGTATCACGCCAGTAGGGATAACGTTCAAGGCTGTGGCCTGACGTGGCGAGCAATGGGCAACTGACAACCTGAGGGTGCGCACCGCTGCCATATGCAACGACATCGACAACGCGTCCCTGGGCATCACGCAGTATGATCTCGTCGCCTTCGTTGCCAAGCTGGAGAATAGCGGCCGGATCGCCCCCCGCGGGATCGTCGGGCAGATCGGGCACGTGGGGAGTGCTATCATACACTTCGAAATCCGGCAGACGACCATAGCGCGCCTGGAAATCGGCCGCACTAAAGGCGATGACGAGCGTTGCCGAGGGCCCGATCCGCGTGCCGTCAGGAAACCTGCGTACATCCTCGAAGTCCGTTTCCAGCACGGCGTCTCCGATGCTCCAGTGACTGATGTCAAAAGGATGGCCCAGCGGGTTCACCAGCTCGATGTATTCGGCAGCATCTGTTCCCGGCGGATCGTAGACGACCTCGCTGATGAGCGGGTGCGGCGGCGGACCTATCGTCCGGTTGCCCAATAATGGCAGATAAAGGCGGTGCGGCCAGTCCACCGTAAACAGGTGCCTCAGGTAGGCGTGAAGTTCGTCCGATTGCACCTGAAGCGCCAGCTCGCGGCTGTTCTTGTGCGCCTGCTCCGTGCCGTTGAGGCTGCCGGCATGTACCCAGCCCACTCCGCCGGCACGCACCAGGATCATCTTGTTGTGGAGTCCCAATCCCGTTGGATTCGCAAGGGCACAGACGAGATTGAGCTGTTCGTCGCGGGCGACGGTATTCACGTAATCGCAAGTCGTCGTGTTATCTGCCGTATTAAAGAAGCTGTCGAGCAGAAGCCGCACGCGTGCACCGCGCCGGGCCGCCGCGATCATCGCCTCGAGGCGCGGATTGGGATCACTGTCTGCGGTGTCCGAGGAGGAACCCCAGTGCGCGCGTTCGCTCAGTTGCTGCGCGAGGATCTCATCCCCTTGTCCGGCGCGTGCCAGCAAGCCGATAACGCCGGCGTTGTAATGCAGGCTGCTTTCCGGCGCCTGGATCAGCTCCAGCGGGAACATGCCGCTGAAGATAGCAGGGGTGGGAAAGCGAACGGTATAGCTGATGCCTCCCGTGACCGTTACCGGCACAAAGCCCGGCGGCGGCGGGCCATAAACAGGATCGTCGCTATGCCAGCGGCGAAGATCGGCGTGGCTCGCCGGGGCAAGATCGTCGTCAAAGATGGCCAACGCGCGCGCAACAAGTGTGGGCGCATTGGTCGCCAGGACAAGACCGCGCCGGCCCCAGGTGCCATCGCTTTTGTCGTCGTCAGGAAGACTGTCGAGGCTCAGGTTTTCGCTACTGACGATCAGCTCCCTCCCGTCGACAATCATGAACTTGGCATGGAGATAGCGGTAGCGGTCGTGGATACGGGCGTCATCATCGCGAACCATGAACCAACAGGCGCCAGCACTCTGCTCGACGCGCTGGCAGGCCCAGCGCTCCTGGTCGGTCACGCCACCGACGGGATCGCCTTCCAGCAGCAGACTAACGCTCACGCCGCGGCTCGCGGCTGAAGCTAGTGCGGTTGCCAGCGCAATATTCTCAAAGGTAAAGCTCTCGACCAGAATTTCCTCTCCGGCCCGTTCAATGGCCTGAAACCAGACTGCCAGCGCGTTGTCTGGCGCTACGCCGACCGTAAGCACGGCTGTCTCCGTAACTTGTAGCGGCAGATGAAATTCGTCGAAGGACCAACCCGGGAATTGGACCTTCCGGCCCTCGATCACGTCGCTGCGCGTCTGGGCCCAATCAGCTTCGCGATCTGTATCGGGTACGCGCGCGCCGCTGAGCGGATCGCGCCGGCGATAAAGGATCTGTCCCTCTGCGGCGAAGAGGCTACGGACGGTGTACGGTTGGAGCGCGCTGCCCTGCCACCAGCTCGGCGTCGTGTCGCCTGCGCCGTAGACCAGCCCATCTACGATCGTACCGTCAGGCTGCTTCAAGATGACCTCATCGCCTCCGCTCGACAGATTGGCGAAGCCGGGCCACGTTGCCGGCACAACGTCGGGACTGAAGCCGAACTGGAAGGTGAAGGCTGCCGCATTACCGGCCATCCATAAGGTATCGCCTGGCGCGATTGACGTACCCGGCGGCAGGATTGCCGTACTGGTGCCGTCGGTCAGGTGCCAGCCGCTAAGGTCAACGACATCCGAGCCCTCATTCACCAGGCGCACGGCTTCGTCGCGATCGTATAAAGCGTAGCCGTCGAAGAGCACGGCATCGATGAGTATCGCGGATGCGCTCGACGCCATCCGAGCCGCGTCTTCTACGCTTAAATCGCGCCTTGTTGGAGTTTGCTGGGCAACACCGTCGTGCTCGCTGCCGGCGACCGCCGCTATCTCTAGCTGCCACAGTACCAACAAGGGAATCGCTACGGTCATGAGCAAGACTGAGCAACGGCCTGTGCGCATTTCACCCTCCCTTCACGCGCCCACGTCCCTCGACCAAGGACCATTCTGCAGCAAATATGCGCCGAAAACAAAAAGGGCCCCTTACCGTGGCAAGGGGCCCCAGAACGCATAAGAGCTGTCCTCTACTCCTCCACGCTCGTTATGAGAACAGACACGACACCGTCCTCCTCGGTGAGCGTTATCGTAACGCTTGTACTATCCTGGCTGTAGTTGAGCAGCGCAAAGCCCTCGACCAGGGTTTGCTCGCCTTCGCTACTGTAGCCCAAACGCGGCATTTCTTCCTCATAGAACGCCATTACCTCATCCCGGGTTGCTTCGACCTCATAGCTGGTAAATCCCGCCATAGAGGCCATCCCAGTCGCACCAGGCATCACTGGAAATTCGGCCGCCAGGTCATCACACTCCTCCGGAGGGGCAATGGCGATAGGCGTGTTCACATCGGTGATGTCGTACTGGAGATGAATGGTGCTTGCCTCGGTTTCTTCGCCAAAGAGGTCCAGCGCTCCCCGTCCGTCCACGAGCATGCGGACGACATAACCGCCGTCCTGCGCGATGTAGATGTGGCCGTCCATCTCCTCCATGTCGCTATCTTGTTCGACATCGCTCTCGTCAAAGCGATAGTGAAATGTGGGCACGCCCCTGATCGTCTCTTCACCCACGTAATCGGCGTCGCGGATCTCTCCGAAGAGCTCTCCCGTGTCAGCGAGGTTGTCGAACTCGCCTGCCGTGTCTCCTTCGTCGGTCGAGCCGGTGATACAGCCAAATCCGGGAAAGACCGTGTAGGAAAGGTCGCCGATCTCTGTGAAGGTTATGGATTCAGCACCTTCCATTTCTTCGGATATATCGCCTTCGAAGGTTACGATGACCTGAGAAGCCCTCGGCTCGGCAACGATGGCGGACTGGAAATGCATCGTCCCACTTTGCGCCTCCCCCTCGCTGCTGCCCTCGAAGGCCAGCGTCATGTCAAGACGGTAACTGTCGAAATTCTCCAGGTTAGCCGCGGCGGTTCTCAAGTCTGAGAATGCGGGCGCCGCAGACACTGGTTGCACCGGGGTAGCGGGCGCCTCCTCTTCGGCCGGGGCAGTCTCGCCGTCACCGGCCGTCTCTTCGACTACCGCCGGGGAAACTTCCGTCGGCTCCTCATCATCACCACTAATAAGACCACACGCCAGAGCCGGCAGACTTAAAAACAAGAACAGCACAAACAACCAACGTAAAGAACTGGCTAATCTCAAGATGACACCTCCTAAAAGAACAGTGAAGGCGCGGAGCGTGGAATGAAAATCTCCACGCTCCACGCCGTATTGGATGAGTTACGTGAGTTAACGGTCTGCCGGCCTAGTCGAGGCGGTAGCTGCCCTGAACGTCAAGGACCACAGGCTCGCAAGCGGTTTCCTGTCTAACCCGCTCGGCCCAGGCTTCTGGATTCTGTTCGATGACCGGCCACGTGTTAAAGTGACCAGGGATCACGATGCGCGGCTTGAGGTAGTCCAGCGCATAGAGAGCGTCATCCGGACCCATGGTGTAGTTGTCACCGATCGGGAGGACGGCAAGATCAAGATCGGCAGCACGACCGATCAAGGCCATGTCAGAGAAGAGCGCTGTGTCGCCCGCAAAATAGAGCTTCCGTCCAGCAGCGGCGACCACATAACCGCCTGGATCGCCCCCATAGCTGCCATCGGGCAGGCCTGAGCTGTGCAGGGCAGGCGTCATTGTTACGCGCCCAAAGGGGAAATCGTAGCTGCCGCCTGTGTTCATGGCGTGAGTATTCTCGTGTCCCTGGGCGTTAATCCAGTTACTGATCTCGAAGTTAGCGATGACCAGTGCACCGGTACGCTTCGCCAGGGCAACCGTATCACTGATATGGTCGCCATGACCGTGCGTCTGCAGGACGAAGTGTGCGTTTACATCATCGGCGGTAGCTTTGGCCACAGGGTTGTTGGGGGAGAAAAAAGGATCCACGACAACGGCGGTGCCGTCGATGTCTAAGGCGAAGGTAGCATGCCCGTGCCAGGTAATGGTGATCGTCATGAGGTCCTCCTTTTCTGTCGTCACCACGAGCTCCAGCCCCAGTATAGCGAGTGCGCCGCAAGCTCGTCAAACGGAAAGGGACGCCGGCGCCGGCGTCCCTTTTGCCAATCCCTGCCCGAAAAGGAGGAGAAGACGATATGGAGCTAAGAGCTCAAGCTAAGAGCTCAACCCGAGGCGCTGCGCGGCCTGCCGGCACAGGCTGGCCCCGCCGGCCTGCAGCCAGTCCTGCACCGTTGGGCTCTCTGCTAATCCAGAATGAATGTCGCCGTAGATGCCCGTGCTCCAGCGGTAGTAGCGTTGCGTCTCGGCTGCCCATTGATCCCAGCTACTGGCTGCGGCCACGTGGCCCCCGTTGTAGCCGGCGAAGGCGCGTCCGATATCGCCGTTTGTCTGGTTCAGGCGCTCGACGAAATAGGTCAAGCCGCGGCGCGCATTGGTATCGGGATCAAGGGCATCTTCACCCGCGGCGAAATGGAAGGGCATGACCTGGAACAGGCCCTGGGCCCCGGCATAGGAAGCGGCCTGGGGATCGCCGCACGATTCGATCTGCATGATGATCGCCGCCAGGTTCGGGTCTACACCGTGCGCCTGCGACCAGGCGACGATCTGTGGCTCCCAATGCTTTACTTCCGGGGTAAAGACAGCGGCGATCGCCCCCGCTGAGGGTCCCGCGGGGAGTGGAATTCCGGCTTGCCCCGCCTCCTGCTGCGTCGCCTGCTCCTCGACACCAATGTTACTGGCGGCTGGAGCGACGTTGGCGAGCGCCCCGCCCGGCAACACCTTAACCAGGAGGGGAACGATGACGAGCAGTACGACGCCGAGGATAAGTGCCATACGGCGATGCACCGACGCAAGTGGTGTCCGCTGCGGCTCGGCCGGATAGGCTGGCACGAAGGGGGTAGGAATTGCCTCAATTTGCGGGAAAGTTCGTTGGTAAATCGCCATCGCCCGATACCTTGTCCTTAGTTACGTCCGCGCGGACGTGCACTGATGTTCTTTCCATGGTTGCCGGGAACAGGGGGACGCTGCCGCACACGACCGTTCGGCCGCGGGCTGGCAGGCACGGAGTGCCCATTAGAGGAGGTTGCCGGCGACTCGGCGCGATCGGGCGCCTGTGTCGCGATGGTTTCCTCTGCTTCGTCGACGACCGGGCGAATCCCTGGGCGGTTGTTTGCGATGGCACGCTCCTGCAAGAAGCGCGGCACGTCATCGGTGACGTGCGGTACTGTCTGGCTCGCTGGTGCCGCCTGCGGCATGCCCAGCCCAGGACGCTGCTGGCGTTGTCCCAATGCCGTGCGGGCAGGGGCAGCGGTACGCCGGGCAGGCGCCCTTTGCGGCCTATCCTGCAGACCAAACTCAAGCAGATGTTCGCCGGCGACGGTCAGTGCGCCAATGAAAAGGATGCGTGTCAGCCACACCAGGACCGCCACAAAAACGGGAACAATCTGCAGCAACTGACCACGGCTGAGAACTTCGTTGCCAAAGTCGTGGTTGAGGAGCGTGAGGGAAACAGCCCACCAGGTCATGAGTGCATTCATCGTCGCGCCAAGCAGCCATGCGCCCATCAAGAACCAGACTTCACGGGGTTCCTCCCCGTTTTTCTCCGGCGTAAACATGCGCACCAGCCCGGCAAAGTCAATCGCGCAAAAGGCGATAGCCAGAATCGTTGCCCAGCCGAGACCCAGGAAACTCACCTGACCAAGCAGATTGGCCAAGGCGTAGCGCGTCGTATCGAAGTTGAACACCTCAAATGCTAGCAGCGCCACGATTAAGATAGCGCCGATGGCTACACGGCGTGGGAAATTCGCCCCGTACATGCTTAGCCGCGTACTGAGCCCGTCCCCAACTGCTCCTGTAAGTACCCCCTGTCTCATCATCTCGCACCTCCTCGAATTGGACCCATTTGTTTGTCCTCCCCCGGTCTGACTCTACGAGCTGGCGCAACGACCAACCCCTTCGCACTTGCGGCCTCACCCCCTCTTCTGGCACAAGAGGGGGGCGGCCCCGGCGAGGGTCGCGGCTCGCCAGGGCCGCCGATGGGAGGGTTAGAACAAGTGTTCTAATTGGCAGGATAGCACATCTGTTCTTGGTAGTCAAGGCTTTCTTGGTGGATTTTTCTTGGGAAATTGGACAGGTGTTTAGAATGCGGCCCTGTACGGCTCTCTCCCGCGGATGGCGTTGCCAGCGTTGCCCACCGGCCTACTCTTCGCAGCCCGCTCGCTTCGCGCCGCTACCGGCGCTGCTTCCTCTCGATAGTCTTCAACTAAGATGCGACTTGATCGCCACGCCGACTTCATATGGAATGCCGGGGATTGACGCGATCTCTTCAGCGGTTGCCTTACGCAGGTCGTCAAGTGAGCCAAAATGCTCAAGCAGTAGTTTGCGCCGTTTCGGCCCGACACCGGGCACACTATCGAGAATGCTTGCCGTGCCGGCTTTGGCGCGCCGTCGGCGGTGGCCCTGGTTGGCGAAGCGGTGCGACTCGTCGCGGACGCGTTGCACGAGATAGAACCCTTCGGAGCGCGACGGCAGCCGTACCGGCCGCTCTTTCCCCGGCACGAACAGCTCCTCCTCTTGTTTGGCCAACGACGCGACGGGGACCTCGTCAAGCAAGCCGTACTCATCGAGGACTTCGAGGGCGACGCCCAGTTGTCCTTTACCGCCGTCGACAAGCAAGAGGTCAGGCAATAGCGCCCATGCGGTCTCTTTCTTCTTGCGCCCTATTTGCGCCGGATCGGTCAGCTCGCCATCCCCGGACTCGCGATAGCGCTGGAAGCGCCTGCGTAACACCTCGCGCATCGCGCCATAGTCGTCATTGTTGGCCGTCTGGACATTAAAGCGCCGATAGTCCTGTTTGTAGGGCACGCCCTGAACAAAAACAACCATGGAGCCGACGGTCAGCGTGCCCTGCGTATGGCTGATGTCGTAGCCTTCGATGCGCGCTGGCGGGACGGGCAGCGCCAATACCTTCTGCAACTCGTCCATAGCCGTCACATATCGTGAGCGGTCGGTCGCCCACTGCTGGCGAAGCGTTGCCAACGTATCGCGGGCATTCTTGGCCGCCAACTTGACGAGATCGCGCTTCTTGCCGCGCTTCGGTACCTTCATCGCGACCTTCCGGCCGCGTTTCTGCTTCAGCCACGTCTCGATAATGCGCGCCTCTTCCACTTCGTTGGGGAGCAATACTTCTTTGGGAATGTGTGCGGCCTCGTCATAGAACTGCGTGATGAAGTCCTGCAGAACCTCCTCATCACTGGCCTCGTCTGTGCCTTCGAGCAAGAAGTACTCCCGGCCGAGAAGCTTGCCGTGCCGGATGAAGAAGACCTGTACGCACGCGTCGCCTTCTTCCCGCGCAAAGGCAATCACGTCCTGGTCCGTGCCGGCAGCGGCAATGACCTTCTGCTTAGCGACAACCTTGTCGATCGCCTGCAGCTGATCGCGGTAGTGAGCGGCAGACTCGAAATCAAGGTTCTGCGCGGCCTCATGCATCTTCCTTTCGACGTCTTTCGTGATCGCGTCGGAACGGCCGTCCAGGAAATCCATCAACTGGGCAATCATCGTGCGATACTCTTCCTGGCTCACGGCCCCAATGCACGGTGCGTTGCACAGCTTGATGTCGTAATAGAGACAGGCACGGTCGTCGTTGCCGGTGATCGTGCGGTCGCAGGTGAGATACGGAAAGATCCGCCGCAGTAAGTCGAGGGTCTGGTGCACGGCCCACACCGAGGTATAAGGGCCAAAATAGCGCGAGCCATCGCGTATCATGCGCCGCGTTACTGTGACCTTCGGGTACGGATCGGCCCAGTGGACTTTGATATAGGGGTAACGCTTGTCATCTTTGAGCCGGATGTTGTAGTGCGGCCGGTGTTTCTTGATCAGCGTCATTTCCAGGAGCAGCGCTTCGAGCTCGGAGTCTGTGGAGATGACTTCCACCTCGCCAATCCGCTGGCGCAGATGCAGCGTCTTGAAGGAGTCGACGTTCTTCTGGAAATAGGAACGGACACGCGAGCGGAGGTTGACCGCTTTTCCAATGTACAAGATACCGCCGTCGGCGTCCTTGTGAATGTAGACACCTGGCCCAGTCGGCAGGTTCTTTAAGATCTCGCGTACGCGTTCCGGTGGTTGATAAGCCATAATTCGCTTGTTGCTACTACAATCATTGGTAGGCAGATTTTACCAGATGAAGGTTAGAGTGGTGTAATCAACTTGCGCAGCGCAGCACATGGCGGACAATGCGCATATGGTGGACCTGAATCTGGATGAAGACGCACCGCTCCCACTGTACCGGCAGTTGTACGCACAACTACGCGACGGGATATTGGGTGGCGAGCTATTCGCCGGCCACCGGCTCCCCGCCACGCGGGCGCTTGCCGACCAGCTCGGCGTGGCCCGGGTCACAGTGCAGCAAGCGTACAACCAGCTCGCCGCAGAGGGATACGTGGTCAGCCGCCCCGGCGCAGGCACCTTTGTCGTAGAGAGTCTTCCACCGGCGCCAGCGGAGGAGCGGCCGTTTGTGCCGCGTCTTTCGCACTGGGGCGAACGGGTCACGCGCACGGCCGGTTCACCTGCGCGCCCACAGCGAACCGCCAGGGCGGATTTCATCGATTTCGGGTTCGGCCGCTCGTTCCCCCACATCTTTCCTTACGATGTATGGCGGCGGCTGCTCGGGCGCTACCTCAGCACCGACGACGTGATGCTCAGCCGCTACGGCTCGGTCGCCGGATTCGAGCCGCTGCGGGCCGCCATCGCCGGCTACCTCCGCCGCTGGCGTGACGTCCGGTGTTCGACAGAACAGGTCGTGATAGTCAACGGCCTGCAACAGGCGCTTGACATCCTGGCGCGCCTGCTGCTGCAGGCGGGGGACAACGTCCTTGTCGAGAGTCCCGGATATACAGATGCCTTCGCGCTGCTGCGCGTTCACGGCGCTCATCTCGTCCCCTTGCCGGTGGACGAGCACGGCTTTCCCGTCGAAGCCATCCCTGCCGGCGTGCCGGCGCGCCTTGCCTTCGTCACGCCCGCCAACCAGTTCCCCCGCGGCGGCGCCATGCCCCTCGCTCGCAGGCTGGCGCTGCTGCACTGGGCTCAGGAAAACGAGTCCCTCATTCTGGAAGACGACTACGACGGCGCTCTTCGCTACACAGGTCGCCCCCTGGGCGCCCTGCAGGGGCTAGACGAGTGCGGCCACGTCGTCTACCTCGGCAGTTTCTCAAAGGTGCTGTTCCCCGCGTTGCGGCTGGGTTACGTCGTCCTGCCCGAGCCACTGTTACAGCCGTTCG
Source organism: Anaerolineae bacterium (assembly GCA_032260445.1). GTDB lineage: Bacteria > Chloroflexota > Anaerolineae > Promineifilales > Promineifilaceae > JAAYYY01. The sequence goes on from JAVVFG010000027.1 coordinate 18,286, forward strand.
TGCAGGCGAAGGGCATCGTCGATCGCGGCGCGCCAACCCTTACGCAGGCCGCCGTGGCTGACTTTATCACGGAAGGTTACTTCGAGCGCCATTTGCGCCGGCTGCGGCGTGTTTATGGGCGCCGGCGCCGCATTCTGACTGCCGCGCTCGAGAATGAGCTACCCTGCCCGGTCACCTTCTCCTCCGAGCCTGCGGGCCTGCACATCATGCTTACGCTCACGGAGGACTACGAAGAAGCCACGGTCATCCGCGACGCGGCTGCCGCAGGGGTTGGCGTTAATCCTGGAGCGGCCTACTACCTGCAAAAGGAGCCGCCGCCGTCAATCCTGCTCGGCTTTAGCGGGCTCAGCGAAGCGCAGTTGCGCGAGGGCGTGCGCCGGCTGGCATCCGCGCTGTGCTGAATCTCGTCTCAGGCGAACAAATGTGCTATAATCTGGCCGTGAAGTTGCGTCGCAGACGAGGCTCCAGCGTCGACTGGAACGAGGTACTACTCGAGCAAATCCGGCTCGCGAATTTGCCGCGCCCGATCCGCGAGTATCGTTTCCATGCCGACCGGCAATGGCGCTTCGACTTCTGCTGGAAGAATCACGGCTATCTCATCGCCTGCGAAATAGAGGGTGGTATTTGGATGCAGACCGAGACCGGCCGGAGCAAAGGACACGCCCACCCCGAGCGCTTTGAGAGCGATTGCGAGAAGTACAACGAGGCAGCGCTCTATGGCTGGCTCGTGCTTCGCGTTACTCCCGACATGGTTCGCGACGGCCGCGCGCTCGATTGGATTGAGCGCGCTCTGCTCGTCGATTAGCCAGCTACTGCAGAGCGAGCCATCGTGGTGCCGTTCATCCCGCCAGTTGAAGCGACGCGATTAGTTGCAGCAGCAGAAGCGTCACCATCCCCGCGACCAACGTCCACAAGATACTGCGTGTATGCCACGCAGTGGCGATCGCCACGAGCCCTGCCAGCAGCCGGATATTGCCGGGCGCGACGACGATCGCGTCCTCAACCACGAGTAGCTCCGGCACGATTAGCGCCACTAGCACGCTGACAGGCACGAAGCGCAGCCCGTGCCGGAGTCTCGTAGCAGGGGGCAGACTATCGTCGAAGCCGACAAAGAATACGCGCTGCAGGTATGTCAGGCCACCGACGATGAACAGCGTGAGCCACAGCCACATCAGGTTGCCTCCTCATTCACCGGCGTGCGCACCCCATGCTGGCGCCTGTCGAGCACAATGCCGGCGACCACGCCCGACAGGGCCGCCACCAGCAAGTCGAGGTGAAATGGCAGCACTCTGGCGATCAACACAACAACGCCTGCGGTGAGCGCCGCACCGGCTGTTGCGCGGTCACGGATGG
>JAVVFG010000028.1:0-19268 GCA_032260445.1 Anaerolineae bacterium
CCTTCTGGGAGGAGCTGGGGGGCGAGGCGCAGCGGCTGGCGGCGGCCGGGTACAGCGTGGGGGCGATCCGCCGGCGGCTGCTCGGCAAGGAACGTTATACGACCTATTGGAGCGGCGGGGACTACTCGAAGATGAACCTGATCAGGGCGCTGTTGGCGCTCCCCGCCGAGGCAAAGACATCCGATGTCTTGGAGACACCGGATGTCTTCTAGGAGCGCTACTCAGCGGGCGGTATAGCCGCCGTCGACGAGTAAGGTGGCGCCGGTGACGAAGCTGGCCTCGTCGGAGCAGGTCCAGACGATGAGGTTGGCGGCTTCCTCCGGCGTGCCCATGCGGTGCATGGGGTGGAGCTCGGCGATCTGCTCATAGAGCTCTGTGCCTTCGGCCATGCCGGCTTTCTCGAGCATCGCGGTGTAGACGAAGCCGGGGCTGACCGTATTGACGCGGATACCCTGCGTGGCGTACTCGACGGCAGCGGTCTTGGTCAGACCGTTGACGCCGTGTTTGGAAGCGACGTAGGCAGGGGCGGTGGCAAAGCCGACGGTGCTCAGAATCGAGGAGACGTTGACGATGGCGCCGCCGCCGCTCTCCAGCATGGCCTGCAACTCGTACTTCATACAGAGCCAGACGCCGGTTAGGTTGATGTCGATGACGCGGCGCCAGTCGTCGAGGGTGTAATCGGCGGTGGTTGCGGCTGCGCCGCCGACGCCGGCATTGTTGACGGCGTAGTCGAGGCGACCAAACTGCTCGACGGTCTTGCGCACCATCTCTTTCACGTCCTCTTCACGCGAAACGTCCGTGTGCACGAAGAGCGCCTGCCCTTCGGGGAGCGAAGCGACGGCTTCTTCTCCGGAAGGCGCGTCAATGTCAGCAATTACGACGTTGGCGCCGCGCTCGACGAAGCGACGCACCGTCGCCAGGCCAATGCCGGCGCTGCCGCCGGTGACAATTGCGACTTTCCCATTCATATCAGTCATCGTTTGCGGTGTTACCTCCATGTTTACTTGACAGGGGCACCAGCGTGCCCACAATCATCATTGAAACCGAACTATCTATGTACAACATTAACTCTATGAAGCGGATCAGCGAACGAGTGGAAATCTACCGGCGGCAGACGTTCCGCCTGAGCGAGCAGCGGCGCCTGCAGAATGTCGACGAGGCTGTCGCCTTCGTACGCGAGCGCGGCTTCATCTACTTCTGGCCGATTAAGGACGTGCTCTTCCCCAGCCTGTGGGCGGCGGTCGCGGGGAACCGGCCGGTAGCCGACGCGCATGACGATCCTGGGCACGTGACCTGGGGCTGGAAGGACAACATGCTCGGCAAGCGGCGGTGGTATTACGCCAAGGTGCTGCGCGGCAAGGCGACGATCATCGATCTGGAGGTGGCACCAACCTTCTATGCGCTTAGCGAGAATTATGGGGAGCCGGAGAAGGATTACCTGCAGCTCTACGCCGATGGCCTGCTGTCACAGCCGGCGAAGCTGATTTACGAGACGCTGCTGCGCGAAGGGGCGATGGACACGGTGCATCTGCGCCGGGCCGTTCAGATGACGCGGCGCAGCAGCGACAGCGCCTTTGCGCGGGGGATGACGGAACTGCAGCGGGATTTCCGCATCTTGCCCGTTGGTATCTCCCAGAGCGGCGGCTGGCGCTACAGCTTTATCTACGAGCCGGTGCATAGACACTTTCCCGAGCTGGTGGAAAAGGCACGGACGATTGGGCGCGGGGAGGCGAGGCAGACGCTGGCGCGCACTTACTTCGAGGCGGTGGGGGGAGCAAGCGAAGGCGAGCTGCGTAAGCTGTTCCAGTGGAAGCCGCGTGACGTGAAGCGGACGCTCGAGGGGCTGCTTGCGTCCGGAAGTATCGCGGCGCTGCCCGGGGAGACGCCCAGCCAGACGCTGTATCTCTTGCCGCAGTTGTTAGATGGAGAGAGCGAAACTTAGAAAGTTGCCACCCTGTTGCGCTTTCATATCACCGGCCGAATCGTCCGGTTGATTGCCGATTAAGAAATACGCGGCATTCCGGTAGGGAGGGTTTTTAAGCCGACAACACTGCGCCGTTCGAATCGTCAGGTTGAAAACCTGACCTACCATTTATCATAAGCTGGCGCTCAGTTGTCCCAGCCTTCGGCGGCGGCGATGGCGGCGCCGATGATGCCGGCCTGGTTGCGCAGCCGGGCCGGGACGACGCGCGTGGCGACGGTCAGGCGGGGGATGAACTGGTCGTGCTCTTTGCTGATACCGCCGCCGACGATGAAGAGCTGCGGGGTAAAGAGGATGTCGAGGTAGCGCAGGTATTTGTCGAGGCGGGCGCTATAGGTTTCCCAGTCGAGGTTCTCGCGTTTGCGTACGTCGCCAGCGGCGTAGAGCTCGCCGCGCTGTTTCTTGCCCGGGAGGCGCAGCTTGCCAAACTCGGTGTTGGGTACGAGATGGCCGCTGGTAAAGACGGCGCTGCCGATGCCCGTGCCCAGGGTGAGGATGATGACGACGCCCTTTTGACCGCGGCCGTGACCGAAACGCATCTCGGCGATCCCCGCTGCATCGGCATCGTTGAGCATGGTGACCGGCCGGTGGAGATGGTCGCGCAAGTAGGCTGCCACGGGGAAGCCGATCCATTCCTCGACGTGGTGGGCGGTGAAGGGGGTGCGCGGCGTGCCGTCGACGACGACGGCGGGAAAGCCGACGGCGAGCGGGCCGTCAAAACCGTCAAACTCGGCGACCAACTCGCCTACGGCGTCAAGCACCGGCTCCGGCAGCAGCGACTCTGGGGTGGCGATGCGGTGGCGCTCGCTGGTGAGCTTCCCTGCTTTTGTATTAACCAGTGCCCCTTTAATGCCGGAGCCGCCGATATCAATGCCCAGGACCTTCATTGTATTTTCCCTTTTTCTCTGTCGACACTGTCGTCATGCTCTCGCCGGACCTTGCAGGCGGGCGATGAGGGTAGGCGGGTCGTCACCATCTTGATTGTAGAGCCAGACGCAGCCGGCGCTCGTGTTTCCCTGCAGATAGGCGAGCAGCGGCTGGCGCATGACCAGCCAGGGGATGGCGGCGAGGCGCCGCACGGCCTCGGCAAATGGGAAGAAGGCGACGTCGAGAATGAGGTGGTCGGGATCGGCTGGCAGCACACGACCCTGCCAGGCGTTCACCGAGAAGACGCGTGTATGGGACTGGTAGCCGTGGCTGGGATTATCGAGGCGGGCCGTGTAAACCAACTCGCCGACTTCGGCTATCTGGACTCCGGTTTCCTCGCGCACTTCCCGGCAGAGACCGTCTAGCAGCAGCTCGCCGCTGACGACCCGGCCTCCTGGTAAGGCCCAATAGGGCTGGTGGTCGTCCGGCCCCTGTTGCTGGACGAGCAGGAGATCGCCATGAGGGGCGCTGCGCTCGCGGCTCCAGATGAGGGCGGCTGCATTGAAGTAAACGGGGGTAGCCAACATGTCACGTTTCGCCGAGCATGTCGTAGAAGAGGGGTAGCGGCTCCACAGGCTCATCACGGAGGGTAACGGCGGCGCGAATCGCCTCCTCGGCGTCGCGCAGCGCACCATCACTGGCGGCATGGATGGTGGCGAGGGTGTCGCCAGCTTGGAGCCGGTCGCCCACCTTGACGGGCATGACGAAGCCGACGGCGTGGTCAATGGCGGCGCCTTTTTCAGCGCGGCCTGCGCCGAGGCGCACGGCGGTCCAGCCGAGGGCGCCGGCATCAATGCGGGTTACGTAGCCGGCGCGCTTGACGGCGATGGTCTCTACGAGCGGCGCCTGCGGCAGCAGCTCTGGCCGGTCGACCTGGCGGACGTCGCCGCCTTGGGCAGCGACCATCTGGCGAAACTTCTGCAGCCCGTCGCCGCGGTCACGGGCCGCGGTGACCAGGCTGCGCGCCTCGTCCAAGGAGGGGACGCGACCGGCTAGCAGGACCATATGGGCCGCGACGGTAACGGCATGTTCCCAGAAGTCTGGGGGGACAGCCATCCCGGCGGTTGTCTCGCCGCGCAGGGTGGCGATGGCCTCCTTTACCTCCAGGGCGTTGCCGACGGCATAGCCGAGTGGTTCGTCCATGTTGGAGATCAAGGCTGCCATGCGGCGCCCGGCATCTTCGCCGATCTCCACCATGATCTGCGCCAGGTCGCGCGCGGCTTCGACGGTGGGCATGAAGGCGCCGCTGCCCACCTTGACGTCGAGCACAACGGCATCGGCGCCGCCAGCCAGCTTTTTGGACATGATCGAGGCGGCGATGAGGGGGGTGCTGGGCACGGTGCCCGTCACGTCGCGCAGGGCGTAGAGGTGACCGTCGGCGGGGGCCAGGTCGCTGGTCTGCCCTGAAAGCACAAGGCCGATGTCGCGCAGTTGCTGTTTGAACCGGGCGAGGTCGAGCTCGGGGGACCAGCCGCGGATCGATTCCATCTTGTCGATGGTGCCGCCACTGGGGCCGAGACCGCGCCCGCTCATCTTGCCGACCGGCACGCCGCAGGCGGCGACGAGGGGCTGGACGACCAGCGTCGTTTTGTCGCCGACGCCACCGGAGGAGTGTTTGTCGACGACGACAGGGGCGACGTCGTGGAGATCAAGGATGTCGCCGCTGTGGGCCATGGCCATGGTCAGCTCGACGGTTTCCTGGCGATTCATGCCCTGGAAGTAGATGGCCATGAGCAGCGCCGCGCTCTGGTAATCGGGAATGCGGCCCTCGACGACGCCTTGCACGAACCAGTGGATCTGATCGGCTGAGAGCGCCGCGCCATCACGCTTTGCTTCGATGAGTTCGACCATGCGTTGGGCCATCTGTCCGTCCTTGTCGCGCTGATTATAGCATTTACAGGGGAGCGCTGAAACCAGTATAATGGCGAGAATACCCAGCGACGAACATTCCGGAGCCGAGGAGGAGGGTCGCAGATGAGCGAGGTAGTCGAATTGCTGGTGCGGGGGCTGGTGGTGACGATGAATGCAGCCGCGGACGTTTTTGAAGACGGCGCGGTGGCCGTTCGTGGCGATACGATTGTTGGCGTGGGGCCGGCTGCAGAGATGATGGCCGCCTACGAGGCGGATGAGGTGCTGCATAACGAGCGCCAGGTGATTATGCCCGGGCTGGTCAATGCGCACACGCATGTGCCGATGACGCTGATGCGCGGGCTCAACGACGATCTGCGGCTCGACGTCTGGTTGGGTTATTTGATGCCGGTGGAGCGGGAGTTCGTAACCCCGGAGTTTGTGAAGCTGGGTACGCGGCTGGCCTGTGCGGAGATGATTCGCTCGGGGGTGACATCGTTTGCCGACATGTATTATTTCGAAGGCGCGATTGCCGAGGCGACGGCAGAGATCGGCATGCGCGCGCTGCTGGGCCAGACGATCCTGATCTTCCCGGCGCCGGACGCCGAGAACTATGAGGAGGGTCTGATCCGCTGCCGGCGCTTCATCGAGAAGTGGAAGGAGCATCGATTGATCGAGCCGGCGGTGGCGCCGCACGCGTGGTATACGGCCACGCCGGAGCTGCTGCGCGCCTGTGCCGACCTGGCGCGGAGCTATGATGTGCCGCTGCATACGCACATCGCGGAGACGGCGCTGGAGGTGGAGAACAGCAAGCATGAGAACAATATGCCGGTGGTGCCGTGGAACGCGCGCCACGGGATCCTGGAGACGAAGCTGCTCGCCGCACACTGTGTTCACCTCGACCGGGGCGAAATGTATGATCTGAAGAAGGCGGGCGCCGGCGTCGCGCATTGCCCGAGCAGTAACCTCAAGCTGGCGAGCGGCCTGGCGCGGGTCGGCGATATGCTGGCGATGGGGCTCAACGTCGGGGTCGGCACCGACGGTCCGGCGAGCAACAACGACCTGGATATGTTCCATGAAGTGCACCTGGCGGCGCTGCTGGCGAAAACGGTAAGCAATGACCCGACGATCCTGCCGGCGCGGCAGGCATTGGAGGTGGCGACGATCGGTGGCGCCAGAGCGATTCATCTGGACCATCTCACCGGCAGCCTGGAAGCGGGCAAGCGGGCGGACCTGATCACGGTCAATATGGACACGATCCACAACTGGCCCCATTTCCGCAGCAATCCGGAAGCGGTCTACTCGCGTCTCATCTATGCGACGAAGAGCGGCGACGTCCGAGACGTGATGTGCAACGGGCAATGGCTGATGCGCGACCGCGTCTTGCTCACCGTCGACGAAGAGCGGGCGATGGCCGAGGCGGCAGAGGTGGCGGCGGCGATCGATCGTTTTGTCAACGAGCGCGAGTCAAGCCCGTATAACAAGCTGGTCGTTCTCGCCGGCCTGCAGCGGCAGGAGAGTTACGAAATCCAGGTGAAGGCGGCGCTGGAGACGGACGAGACGGTACTCGCCGGGCTGGCGAGCGACGAGATCGAGATCACCAAGCGCTCGATTTACCATCAATATGACAACTATTTCTTCTTCGACGGTCGCGATCCGGATGCGGACCGGCTGCGCTACCGGGAGGACGAGTTCATCGACGACAGTGGCGAGGTCTTCCAGGCCCGGTCGCGGCTGACGCTATTGGGGCAGAGCAGCTTGGAGGAGTACGCAAACGCGGTGATGCTCTCGCGCTCGCGCTGGCTGGCGCCGGCGGAGCAGAGCCTGCGCTTCTACCGCGAATATTTCGACCCTGCGCGTGAAGTGGAGGTGCATAAGCGACGGCGGCGCTGGCGCGTTGTGTACCGGGACACTGATTTTGCGGTGAACCTGGATGCGGTGGTGCTGCCGCAGCTCCCCGGTTACTATCTGGAAGTGAAATCACGCACGTGGTCGCGGACGGACGCCGAGCGAAAGGCTAACCTGATCGCCGAGCTTCTGGAGCTATTTGGGGTGCGGCCGGAGCAGATCTTGCGGGAGGAATACGCGGACCTGGCGAGGAAAGAGAGGGTGTGACCTGGCGTCCCAGGCACGCGGCACAGAATTGACGAGTAGAGGCACGGCGGGCCGCGCCTCTACTGCTTCTATCAAATGTGGGCCAATGGGTTCGTTCTGAAGATGGCTGGCGGTATGGCCTAACCGAAGAGCGTCTGAAATTTCATGACGCTGTTCAGGTCGCCCTCAACCCGGACTTTGCCCATCATGAATGCGTTCATCGGATCGAGATCGCCGGTCATCATGTCGACGAAATCAGACGCCGACATGCGAATAGTCGCGGCCGGTTCTTCGTGCAAACCCTCGGTCACAACAGCGCTGCCTTGATCGACGACAACGTACCATTGGCCGCCGTCATCGCCAGCGAGGTCAAACTGGATCGTGGTGCCGAAGTCGCCAGCCTTAGCGGCATCGAATTGCCCGGGCATTGCCGCAAAGATCTCTTCTACCGTTGCCATGAGCCTCTCCTTATGTATCTGTGCGAGGTTGTGATTGCAGGAGCGCCGTTACCTCTCCATGACGCACCGCGCAAAATATCTGGGGCAAGTATAGGCAGGGCGGACAGGTGTGTCAAGAAAAAGTCGGCCGCGGGGTGCTCACCGCGCTCTCATCTTGCCTGTCCTGGCTTTGGCACCGGAAAAACTGTTTTGTTAGAATCACGCGCACTAAGTCACGGTAAACGAAAATGGCGGCTGCATGCCGCCCTTTCTTTGTGCCTGGGTGGGCCAGCGCCTGATGATAAGCGTGACGTTTGCCTGCCCACTTCATCACCTGCATAGTTGAGTGAAGCCTTTCCCTGGAGGATTTGGATTATGGAAGAGGAACAGACTCCGCGCGAGCCAGGCAGTCCGGAGCCATCAACGATGGCGACGTACAATGGCAATGGCGGGACACAGAGCAGCCCGAAACGATTGCTTGCCGTGGGTATCATTCTAATCGTTAGCCTGCTGATTGCTGGGCTCTTTTTACCACCGATCTCATTGGCCCAGCGTCTGGGCAGGAGCAGCGAGCCAGAGGAGGTGGTGAGCGAAGCGCCGGAAGCGACAACGGCCGAAGGGCTGACGCTGGTTGTGCCCAGCGGCGCGGCGGTGAATGTGGCTGCGGTCGCCGTGAATGAGGCGACGGCAGATGAGCGCACGGCGGCGATGGCGGCGGCCCTGCCGGCAGATGCGACAGTGGAAAGCGATCTGTATCTATTGCAGCCGGTGGAGGCAACGGCGGCGGAAGGCAGCATCCAACTGGACATACCGGCCGGCGCCGGCGATGTCGCTACCCTGGATCTCTATGGTTGGGAGGGCGGGTCCTGGCGTTTCGTGCCGCTGGCTACTGCGGACGACAGCACCGTGACCTCGGCAGCTGCTACTTTGCCCGAGGCGGTCGCCCTGCTGCGCTTTGAACCTCCGGATCCCGCTCTGCTTGGCGCCGAGCTGCTTCCGGGTCAGGAACTGCCAGCGGTGCTTCTTCCGGAGCTTGCCGAAGTGACGGCCGGGACGCTCACGCTGCAGGAAACGGGTGAGCTGGACGGCGCCGTGGTCGAGGTTGTCGATGGCCCGTACCGGCAGTACGTGCGGGTGACGAACACGGGCGTTTTTGTGGACCAGACTTCGCTTGCGGCACTACTTGATGATGAGGCGAAGCGGGGCGAGCACATGGCGGAGCTGCTCGAGGCGGTCGAAGGGTACGATGGGCTCAACCTCGATTATCAGGGAGTTGCGGGCGGACAGGAAGCGGCGTTTGCCGGTTTTGTTGCGGAGCTGGCTGAGCGCCTGCACGACGCGGATAAAGGCTTGATCGTGACCCTTGATGCCCCGGCGGCCGCCGGGACGGGCGGTAGCTACTGGACGGAGGCTGGCTCGATGGCGGACGTGGTCTACATGCGCATGCCGCTTGACCCCAGCGCCTACGGTTCCAGCGAGCTGGCGGACGAGCTTGTCGAATGGGCGATCCGCCAGGTGCCGCGCCAGAAGCTGACGCTTTTGTTCAGCGCTAATGCGGTGGATGTCGTCGGTGGCTCGTACCAGGAGCTGGCGAACGCGATCGCCCTGGGCCACTTCGGCGAGCTGACACTCACAGATGGCGAAGAGACGATAGTGCCGGGCACGCCGGTTGAGGTCAGGCTGACCGGCGAGGCCAGCCCTCTCGAGTGGGATGGCGATAGCCTGATGTACAAGTACAGCTATGAACAGGCAGGCCAGCACCACAGCGTGTGGCTGAACAACGAGGCGGCGGTGAGCCAGCGGCTGCAGGTAGCGCGGCCCTATGCCGTGCGGGGCGTGGCATTGCGCGGTCTCAGCGATGTCAGCGATGGCGAGAGCTATGCTGCGATCCTGCAGGCGTTTGTCGCCGGTGACGCTGCCCCGGAGCCGCCGGGCGCGACGTTCTTGTGGACGGTGGAGAGCGAGGATGAGGATATCGTCGCCAGCGAGAGCGGCGAAGCGCTGTCTTTCCGCTGGGACGGCAGCGAAGAGCCGGGCGCCTACACGATTAGCGCGCACTTTACACAGGGTGAGACGCAGGCCGAACTCGGTCGTGTTGCGGTGACGGTCGAAGAAGAAGAGGAAGAGGTGGTGGAGGCTGAACCGACGGCGGAAGCAACGGCGGCTGCGCCTGAGGCGGAAGCGACGGCAACGCCAGCGCCACTGGAGCCGGGCGATTCGGAGGCGATCGTCAATACGCCGGCGAATTTCCGCACCGGTCCCGGCGTTTCCTATGGAGCGATTCGCGTGCTTGATATGGGCACGCGGCTTTCGCTCACCGGACGGAACAACGCCGGGGACTGGCTGCAGGTTGTCCCCACGAACAGCCCTGACGAGGAGGGATGGGTCTTTGCCTCCTTGCTCAGCATCAACAGTAGCGTCAGCGTGAACCAGCTTGCGGTGATCGAGGTTGCCCCGCCGGCCGGCGGAGCGGCAGGAGCAGCGCCGCCGCCGGTCATCAGCAACTCCGGTTTTGAGCTGGGCGGGCAAGCCTTTGGCGCCCCTTACGGGCAGATGTCCTATGCGGGGATGACGTGGATTAAGCGGCAGCACAAGTGGGGCCCGGGCAACACGGGCCAGGAAGTCGCGGGGATGATCACGGAAGCGCACAATGCAGGCTTCAAAATCCTGCTGAGCATGCCCGGCCCGGTGCGGCCCAGCTCTATCGACTTTGGGGCGTACACCGAGTTCCTGCGGGCTGTCGCCTCGCTGCCGGATCCGCCGGATGCCATCGAGGTATGGAACGAGCAGAACATCGATGCCGAATGGCCGGCGGGACAGATCAGCCCGGCCGCGTACGTGCAGAACATGCTCGCGCCGGGATACCAGGCGATCAAGGGTGCCAACCCGAACATTATGGTGGTCAGCGGCGCGCCTGCGCCGACGGGCTTCTTCGGCGGGGGCTGTGGCAGTGGTGGCTGCGATGACGGCGCCTACATGGCCGGGATGGCGGCGGCCGGTGCGGCCAGTTACATGGACTGCATCGGCATCCACTATAATGAGGGCATCCTGCCGCCGTCGCAGCAGAGCGGCGACCCGCGCGCGAGCAGCGACCATTACACCCGCTACTTCTGGGGAATGGTTAACACCTACTACAATGCCTTCGGCGGCTCGCGCCCGTTGTGCTTCACCGAGTTGGGTTACCTGACCGGTGAAGGCTATGGCGCGCTGCCCGGCAGCTTTAGCTGGGCGGGGAACGTGACTGTGGCGCAGCAGGCGCAGTGGCTGGCGGAGGCGACGAGCCTCTCGGCGAATAGCGGTAAGGTGCGCCTGTTGATCGTCTGGAACATAGACTCGACGACGTGGGGTTCCGACCCGCAGGCAGGTTATGCGATTATCCGCCCCGGCGGCGGGTGCCCGGCCTGTGAGACGCTGCACCAGGTAATGGGGCGCTGAGCTGAGTACAGTCGGACCCTCGCCGTGACGGTGGCAGCCGTTTCAGAAGAAATGGGCAGCACCGTCACGACGAGGTAATCTGCAAGCACGGAGAAGAAAGATGAAGCGAAGCACGCAACTGCTCCTGGTCTTGTTTGTGGTCGTCTTGCTCGCCGCGTGTGGCGGCGAAGCGGCTCCTGAAGAGGAGGTCGTCGATACGGTCTCCACGCCGTTAGCGATTGCACCGGAAACGGAGGAAGACCCGGCCGAGGAGGAGGACGCGACCCTCCCGCCGCCGGTCGTAGAGGCACAGCCGACGCCAACGTTGGCGCCTGGTGCGCCGGGCGGCGAAGCCGAAGAACCGGCGGCTGCGCCCGAAGAGGCACCGGCCGAAGAGACAGGCGGCGCGGTCTTCCCCTGGCCGGAGGATCGCTTTGGCTATGGGGTGCAAATACACGGTAACGCGACGGTCGGCGACCCTGTGGCGACGATGGAGGTGGTGGCTGACCAACTGGGACTAGATTGGATCAAGGTGCAGCTCAAGTGGCCCCTGGTTTATCCCGAGCCCGAGGCAGAACAGTGGTTCTTTTATGACGGGGTCCTGGATGAAGCGGACAAGGCAGGGCTGAACGTGATGCTGAGCGTGGTTGGCGCTCCGGAGTGGACGCGCGCTCTCGGCGGCGAGAATGGCCCGCCGGACGACTACACCCAGTACTATACCTTCCTTGACGAGCTGCTGGCGCGGTACGCCGGCCGGGTACATGCTATCGAGGTGTGGAACGAGCAGAATCTGGATCGCGAGTGGAAGACGAATGAAGGGTTGGTGCCGGCAGATTATGTCGAGTTCTTGCGCGGCGCCTATGATACGATCAAGGCGCACGATCCGAACATCATCGTGATTAGCGGCGCTCTTTCGCCAACGGGATTCCACGATGCCGTGACAAGCTTTGACGACTTCATCTACCTCGACGCGCTGCTTGCCGCCGGGATGCTCGACTATACGGACTGCGTGGGCACGCATCATAACGGCTACAACGTGCCGCCGAGCGCGGGTGTGGAGGATCTGATGGGACTGGCCGAGGCACAGACGGCTTCGTTCCGCGGGCCGTTTGGACCGCCCTTTGATGCCGCGGGCAACCCGCATCACAGCTGGAGCTTCCGCACGACGCTGGAAGGATATGCGGAAAAAGTGCAGGCGGTCGATCCGGACATGAGATTGTGCGTCACCGAGTTCGGCTGGGCCAGCAGCGAAGGCTATGAGCGCCCGCCCGATGGTTTTGGCTTCGCGACAGACAACACGCTGGAGGAGCAGGCTGAGTATATCGTCGCGGCCTTCCAGCAGATGCGCAACTCGGGTGACGTCTGGCTGGCTTTCCTGTTTAACTTTGACTTTGGCAACAAGGGAAGCGGCATCCTCGATGACCCGGTGCCGTACAGCATCATCGACATCAACGGTATTCCGCGCCCGGCGTTCGGGGCGGTAGCGGCCATGGAAAAGCAACCATAACGTGATGACTGGCGCACGCCGGGTAGCGCAGCTGCTGGCGTTGCTGCCGGCTATTTTCATAGTCGCCTGTAGCGGCGCGAGGGAGGAACCGTCTTCCCCCGCGCCGCCTCTGTCTCCGACGGCGGCGGCCGTGCCGACAGCGACCGCGTCGCGCCCGCCGCTCGTCATAGTGGTGGACGGCGGGGAGGAGATAGCGGCGACGCCCGCGGCGCCGCGCTACTTCGATTCGCCGGAGTACGGCGTTCAGGCGTTCCTCTTCTGGGACCCAGCGCGTGCGGAGCGGGACATCGAGCTGATCGAGGAGATGGGGTTCCGCTGGGTGAAACAGGGCTTTGCCTGGCGAGACATCGAGCCGTATGAGGGTGCGGAGCCGGATTGGTGGAAGCCGGACAAGGTGGTGGAGCTGGTTGAGGCAGCGGACCTTAAGCTTGTCGCGCGCGTTGACCGCCAGCCTTTCTGGGCACAGGAGGAGGAGTCGCCACCTCTGGAAAACGCCCCACCGGCTAATTACGATGATTTTGGCGCCTTCTGTGGGAAGCTGGCGACACGCTACCGCGGCCGGATACACGCGTACCAGGTGTGGAACGAGCCTAACCTCAGCCGGGAGTGGGGCGGCGAGCTGCCGGATCCCGCTGGCTATACTGAGCTGTTACGCGTATGTTACGAGGCGATCAAGGCTGCCGACCCGCTGGCGATTGTCATTTCCGCCGGTCTGGCGCCCACGGGGACCGGTCCGCCAGTGGCGATGCCTGATGCTGACTATCTACAGGCGATGTATGACGCCGGCGCTGGCGCTTATTTTGACGTACTGGGGTTAAATGCGCCCGGGTTTAGGTCGCCGCCGCACGTCGACCCGGACGTCGTGGCTGACGCCGATGCGGGTTACGGGGGGAACCGGTGGATGTCGTTCCGCCACGTCGAGGACATGCGTGCGATTATGGTGGCCAATGGCGATGCCGAGAAGCAGATAGCGATTCTGGAGATGGGCTGGATCCTGGAGCAGGAGATCCATGACGATTACACTTGGTTTGGCGTGGACGAAGCGCAGCAGGCGGAGTATCTCGTGGGCGCCTATGCCTATGCGCGCGAACATTGGCAGCCGTGGATTGGATTGATAACGACGGTGTACATTGCTCACCGCGATTGGACGGCCGAGGAGAATGAGCAGTGGTGGTGGGCGATCGTGCTCCCGGATGGGACGCCGCGCCAGGCTTACTATGCCCTGCAGGCGATGGCGAAGTAGGTTTCGAGCCCGATGAACTTCTGGATACTGGCCCTATCATACTGGATTCATCTGCTGGCAACGATCGTCTGGCTGGGCGGGATGGCGCTGCTGGCCCTGGTGGCGCTGCCGGCCTTACAACACGGCTCTCTGGCGACGAACCAGTGGGCGGCGCTGCAACGGCGGTTCACCCCGTGGGTGAATGCGAGCCTCGTTCTGCTGCTCATCACTGGCTTTGTGCAGATGACCTACGATAGCAACTATGAGGGCTTCCTCCGTGTGGATAGCCTGTGGGCCCAGGCGATTCTGGTCAAGCACGTGGCGGTGGGCGGGATGATCGCGATCGGCGCTTACGTACGATGGCGGCTACACCCGGCGATGGAACGGCTCGTCTTGCTGGCAGAGAAGCGACCGGAATTGGCGGCTAGCGAGGAGGCGCAGCTGATGCGCCGCGAGCGCCGCCTGCTGTGGCTCAATCTGGCCTTTGCCGTCGCCGTCCTCTTCTTTACGGCGGTGGCGACCGCGGTGTAGAATGGGGCCTGTTGCGCGTCGCGCACTGCGACGCGCGAAAGGAGGGATCGATGGAGACAGAGCGGCAACGAATCATGGCGATGGTTGCGGCAGGAACGATCTCGGCGGAGGAGGGCGACGAGCTGTTACGCGCCATGGGCGCCGGAACGGTGGGCAGGGAGCCGCCCACGGATCTGCCGCTGCGGCACGACTGGGAAATCCCATTCGGCGCCGGGCTCGTGATCAGCTTCTTCGGTATTGCTAGCCTGCTGCGGCGCGAGCGGGGCATTTTCGCGAGCCTTGGGGCGTGGGCGACGTTGCTGCTCGGTCTGCTGGTAACCGGGGTGGGGCTCAGCGGCCGCTCATCGCCCTGGCTGCACGTGCGCGTGCAGCAGAAGGAGGGCGCGAACGTTCATATTAGCTTCCCGGTGCCGCTGCCGCTGGCGGAGGCGCTGCTTGGGCTGGCGCGCCCGTACGTGGACGAGGAGACAGGACGGTATCTTGACGGCGCGAGCGAGTTTTTGCAGACGCTGCGCGTAGGCGATGCGCGCGAGCCGTTCTCAGTGGAGATCGAAGGTGACGACGGCGAACAGGTGTTGATTTACCTGGGATAGGCGCCGCTAGTCCTGATTGACGAGGGTAATGCGATCGATGACGGCGCCGTCGCGGGTGACGAACTCCACCTGCATCTCGCGCGGGGTGGCGCCAACGCGGAGAGCGCCGTAGTCCTGGTTGTAGCGGAATTGGCTTTCGGGCAGGATATCGACGAAGGCGTAGAGAGCGGGGTAGCCACTGGCGCCGACGATGAAGTAGGGCAGGTCGTCAACGACGAGGCGCTCATAAACGTGGTTGTGACCGGCCAAGACGACGGACGCACCCCATTCGCGGAACGGCCATTGCATCACGGTCGCGGAGCCGTGGACGCCGGAGGAGTAGGGGGCGACGTGGAAGTAGACGACCCGCCACGGCGACGTGGACGCTGCCAGCTGCTCCTGTAGCCACTGTGCCTGG
Organism: Anaerolineae bacterium; assembly: GCA_032260445.1. Taxonomy (GTDB): domain Bacteria; phylum Chloroflexota; class Anaerolineae; order Promineifilales; family Promineifilaceae; genus JAAYYY01. The sequence goes on from JAVVFG010000028.1 coordinate 14,952, forward strand.
ACGGAGGTAACTCCGATGGCATCCGGCTCGTTCCAGTTGCTGTTGAGGGCGAAGAAGTGCACCGGCCCCCAGACGAAATCGTAGTAGCGCTCGTTGCCCGGCAGCGTGAAGTATTCGAGGTAATGTTCGCCGCCGTCGGTGAGTACGTCGTGGTTACCTAGCGTGGGAAAGAAGCGGTTGTGCTCGTCGCCAGTCTCGCGGGGGTAACTGCCGGTGTAGGGGTAGATGTAGTCCGCGTAGTACTGGCCGATGTTGTCGTCAATGGTTGCCGGCTCGCCGTCGGGGTAGTTGTTGTCGCCCGTGGTGAGGATCAGGTCGGGCTGCCAGCCGGCGACAAGGGTGGCGACGGCGGCGGCGGGCTCGCCTGCCAGCCCGTAGTCGCCAATCACGGCAAAGCGGAGGCGATCGGGGGTTGGCGTGCTGGTAGCCGTAGCGGTGGGGCTGGGCGAGGGAGTGGCGCTTGCCGTGGGCGTGGGGGAGGGGAGCGTTGCCGTTGGTGGCAGGCTGGTGGGCGATGGCGGTGTGGTGGCGCTGACGGCCGGTGTGGCCTGGCGCGCGGGGATGGCGGTCGGGAGCGGTGTGCTCTCGTCTACCGTACAGGCCGCCAGGAACGCGAAGAGGATGAGGGGAAGAAGGAGGGTTCGCCAGCGGGGGTTCAGAGCGGTCATGGTCATGATCCTAGCATGGTGATGAGGCGGGTAATATCGCCGTGCACTTCTAATCCAGCGTTGCGCCCGCTGCCACGGAAGAGCAGGCGCTCGCGCTGGCGCCATTCCTGCAAGTATACCTCGACGGTGGCGAGCATCGTCTCGCCGATGCGCCTGGACATGTCCGTGCGGGAGGGGCCGTAAATGAGGCCGCCGCGCTCGCGGCGCGCGGTCAGCCGTAAGCGCCGGTAGCGATCGCCCATCACCCACGAAACCTGCTGGTCGTCCACTTCAAGCCCTTCGCTGCGCGCGCCGGTGTAGGTGGCGAAGCGGTAGAGCCGCCCTTGGTGCCGCAGGCCGGCAATGAAGCCGCCAAAGGCGCCGGTCAGCCAGGGGATGATCGCGGCTGAGGCGGTTAGGCTGGTTCCCGGCGTCTCAAAGTGATTGCATTGCGTCCAGACGTAGCCGGCCGGAAACGAGGCGCCCCAGTCTTTCTCGACGTAGCCACGCCCGCCGTCGAAGCTGAGCGGCTGCCCGTTGGCGACGAGCGTCCCGTGCAAGGTGTGGTCGAGGCTGACGACGCCGTGGTAGGTCTCCATGAAGGGTACCCAGGCGTACCAGCCCATAATGCCGGGGGCGAGGAGGGAGACAGGCCAGGGCTTGATGCCCGAGAAGTGAATGCGGCCGTGCAAGGAGAGCTGGTCGTCGTCGATAGCCACCTCCAATACCTGGGTATTGAAGTGGTTGGGGCCGATGCGGATGTCAAAACGATCGCGCGCGGCCCAGAAGAGGGGGGCCGGGTAGCGATGGTAGCTGGCCTCGCCAGTCGTGCCGTTCAGGACCTGGATAAAGGCGTGTTCCGCGGACGGCTCGTCGCTGAGGAAAATACCAGGAATGATCGCGTAGCGGACGTTCTCGGCAGCGTCGACCAGCTTGTAGTACCAGCCTTCAAAGAAGGGCGGTTTCTGGCCATGCCCGTGATAGCGGTCGGGATCGAGAACGGCGCAACGCGTTTTCATCGGCAGCACGGCGTGCAAGTGGCGGCTGATACACACATCGGCAGCATCTTATAGCGGATGACGCGCACGAGCAACGCCGTGGTATACTGCGGCTATGACCACGCTGATCGTCGACGGTAGCCGGGGTGAGGGCGGCGGACAAATTCTACGCACCAGTCTCAGTCTTGCGACGCTGACCGGGCGCCCGGTACAACTGACGCATATTCGCGCCGGGCGGTCGCGGCCAGGGCTGCGCCCGCAACACCTGACGGCTGTGCGCGCGCTGGCGCAGATCTGTAACGCGACGCTGAGCGGCGACGAGATCGATTCGCAGGCGCTCACGTTCCGGCCAGGCTCGCCGCCGCAGGGGGGACCCTATACGTTTGACGTCGAGACTGTCGCGCTGCACGGCTCGGCCGGCGCCGCTTCGCTCGTCGCGCTGGCTGTCTTGTGGCCTCTGCTGTTCGCCGAAGAGCCTTCGCGCGTGGTGATCCGCGGCGGGACACACGTTCCCTTCAGCCCACCCTTTCACTATCTGGCGCACGTGGCGCGGCCGGCGTTTGCCCGGCTGGGTGCCAGCTTTGAGATCGAGTTAGATGCCTGGGGCTGGATGCCGCAGGGAAAGGGAGCGCTTAGCTTGGAGATTCGGCCGGTGCGCTCGCTGCAGGCGGGGGCATTTGTGCCCGAGGCGCGCGAGCCGGTGCAGGGGGTGGCCGCCGTCACCAATTTGCCGTCACATATTCCGCAGCGCATGGCGCGCCGGGCGAGTAACCTGCTCGACGCTGCCGGATTGGAGAACCGCATCGAGCCGCGGCGCGAGCGCGGTGTGGCGCCTGGGGCCGGGCTCTTTCTGTGGGTGGCGCAGGCAGGGGCGAGTATGCTGGGACGGCAGGGACTGCCGGCAGAGGAGGTGGCGGAAGCGGCGGTTGCCGAGCTCCTGGCTTTTGCGGACAATGAGACGGCCGCGGTCGACGCACATCTTGCCGACCAGCTCTTGCTCCCAATGGTCCTGGCGCATGGCCATTCAACATTCACAACCAACCAGATCACACAGCATACGATCACGCACGCCGCCCTTCTGCGCCGCTGGTTCGGCACAGCCATCGCCGTGGAGGGACGGGAGGGGCAGCCCGGCAGGGTGAGTGTCGAAGGGGCTGGCTGGTCTCGCTGACAGAATAAGGCATCATGTTTGACCTGATTTTTCTTGGTACCTCTGCGTCTACGCCGTCCGCCTATCGCGGGCTCACCTCGCATATGTTGCTGCACCGACAGTATCGCTTTCTCATCGACTGCGGTGAAGGTACGCAACGGCAGATATTGCGCAGCGGGCTCGGCTTTAAGGGGTTGAACCGCATCTTGCTCACGCATGGCCATCTCGACCATATTCTGGGGCTGGGCGGGCTGCTGTCGACGTTGGGGCGCTGGGAAACCCTGACGCAGATCGAGATTTATGGTGGGCGGGCGGCGCTCGACCGCGTTGCCGACCTGATCTATCGCGTTGTCTTCCGGGGGCACCGGCCGCCGGTCGAGATCCGTCTCATCGCCCTGGAGCCGGGGATGATCATTCTGGAGGATGAGAAGTTGACGGTCTCGGCGTTCCCGGTGCACCACCGTGGCCCCGGCTGTTTTGGGTTCAGCTTTGAGCAGAAACCGCGCCGCCCCTTCCTGGCAGAACGGGCGGCGGGGTTGGGCGTGCCGTTTGGACCGGAACGGGGGCGGCTGGTGCAGGGGGAGGCTGTCACGCTGGCGGACGGCCGGGTGATCCAGCCGGAGGACGTGTTGGGGGAGGAGATTGCCGGGACGAAATACGTGCATGTTGGTGACGTCGGCCGTACCGAGGATCTGGTGGCGCATTGTCGCGACGCCACATGCCTGACGATTGAGGCCACGTACACTGAAGAGGAAGCGGAGATGGCACAGCAGTTCGGGCATCTGACGGCGGCGCAAGCGGCGCGGCTGGCGCGCACCGCCGGGGTGAATACGCTGCTGCTCACGCATCTGTCGCGCCGCTACTTCGCGCGGCAGATCGGGGACGAAGCGCGCGCCATCTTTCCGTCCACCTATGTGGCCCGGGACCTGGATCATTTTCAGATCACGCGTGAGGGCGTGACGCGTCTGCGCGAGCATCGTTTCCGTGATACTGGCGAGGAGGCAGATGAAGCGCTCTAGCGCCGACGTGGTCATCTGTGGCGCCGGAATCGCCGGCATTTCTGCTGCCTATTACGTGGCGGCGAAGGCGGGGATAGGCGATGTGCTGCTCGTGGACGAGCGCGCACCGCTCTCGCTGACGAGCGACAAGTCGACGGAGGCTTACCGGAACTGGTGGCCGGGACCGGGCGATGTGATGGTCCGGTTCATGAATCGCAGTATCGACCTGCTGGAGGAGCTGGCGCTGGCGTCGGGCAACCGCTTCTTGATGAACCGGCGCGGGTACGTTTTCTTTACCGCCGATCCTGCTCAGGCGCGGAGTTACCAGGAGACGGGAGAGATCATTTCAGAGCTAGGCGCCGGCGCGCTGCGCATCCATCCGGGCGCAGAACCCTATGTTCCCTCACCGGGTGAAGGATTTCAGGGGCAGCCTACGGGTGCCGATCTGGTGCTCGATCCAGAGCTTATTCGCCAGCGCTACCCGTTTATCAATGAGACGGCCGTTGCTATGCTGCACCCGCGCC
>JAVVFG010000029.1:0-12215 GCA_032260445.1 Anaerolineae bacterium
GCCGACCCGGTGCGTGGGCGGCAGGCGCTGGCGGCGCTCGACTTCTACGTGCACACCGACTTGTTCATGAACCCGACGGCGCAGCTGGCGGATATCGTGCTGCCGGTTACCAGCGCGTTCGAGAGCGAGGCGCTCAAGGTCGGCTTCGGCATCAGCGAAGAGGCCCAATCACTCGTGCAATTGCGACGGCGCGTCGCCGAACCGCGAGGCGAGGCGCGATCCGATACCAAGATCATCTTCGACCTCGCCTGCCGGCTCGGACTTGGCGCCCATTTCTGGGAGGGTGACGTCGAGGCGGCCCACCGCTACCAGCTTGAGCCGTCCGGGCTCTCGCTCGACCGGTTGAAAGAGAATCCCCAGGGTGTGCGTATCCCCCTGGAGGCGCAGTACCAGAAGTATGCGCGCGAGGAGAACGGAACGGTGCGGGGTTTCCGAACACCGACGCGGCGGATCGAGCTCTATTCGGAAATCATGTTGGAGCATGGCTACCCGCCCCTCCCGGTGTATGAAGAGCCGCTCGTTAGTCCCCTATCGCAGCCGGAGCTTGCCAGCCGCTATCCCCTGATTCTCACCTGTGCCAAGCACAACCTCTTCTGCGAAAGTCAGCACCGGGCGCTGCCCAGCCTGCGCCGGCTGGCAATGGATCCGGAGGTAGAGCTTCACCCATCGGCGGCTGCCGAGCGCGGCATCCATGCCGGCGACTGGGTGCACATTGTCACGCCACAAGGCAGCGTGCGCGCACGCGCGCGGCTGAACGAGACGCTTAAGCCGGATGTCGTCTGCGGGCAGCATGGCTGGTGGCAGGCAGCACCGGAGATTGGTGCGCCCGGCTACGATCCATTCAGCGCGGAAGGTGCCAACTTCAATCTGATCATCGGCAATGACGAGATCGACCCGGTTAGCGGCTCTGTTCCACACCGCGCCTACCTGTGCGAGATCCGCCGCGACGGGTAACTGTGGCGCCCCTCGCCGACCGGCCGACAGCAGAGCTACGGCACCATCGCCTCACAATCGACCGCATGACCGGCAGCAAGGGGCTCCAGCTCAAGGGTTGTCAAGCTGCGGAGGAATGGCTGTAGCCGTGCCGGCTGCAGGAGGCGGTACTGCCAGTAGCGCCGCGAGAGGCCAACAATGCTGATATTGGCCGCGGTCTCTGTCTCCTCGACGACGAGTGTCGCCGTGCAGCCGCCGGGCGCGACGGCTGCCAGGAAGAAGAGGTCTGCCGCAGGCGGGCTCGTCTGTGCGCGCAGGTCCATCACCCACTCATAGTAGGCGTAGGCCGGCTCCAGGTAGACGATGTCGATGCCGGCCTGGCTCTGGTCCGGGCCGAATAGGTGGCGAGTAGCGGCGGTCCATTCCTGAAAGTAGCGCAGGTTGACGTACTGGTTGGCTGGATGCGCCGCCCCGCTGGGCCAGCGCAGCAGATAACGGTCGTCGATGTAGAGAATGTCGAAGTCGTCCAGCGAGTCAAGCGACGGGAGTTGGGCAAGAATCGACTGCTCCTTGACCCAGCGTGCCTGCCACACCAGATAACTATCTAGCTGGGCCAGCCAGAAGGCGGTGAACAGGAGGGTCAGCGCCAGGAAACCAGAGCGGTGGACCGTACGGTCGCCGAGTGAGAATGTTGCGCGGAAAAAGGCCAGCGAGAGGATGGCGACAGGCAGCCCGGTGAGCAGAGTGACGCGGGTGTTGAAGCCGTACGGTTCCGGCAGTTTTCCGACGGCGACGAAGGGGAGCGCGGCAAGCAGAAGCAGGGCCAAGCCAAACGCCGCCATCATTTTTAGCGGTACCCGCGCCCCAAGGAGCGGCCGTGCTTCCAGCCGGCACCTGGCGTTCAGGAGCAGCACGCCAGCGAGGACGAGCAATGCCGGCCAGACGGGCAGGAGTCGGATAGAGCGACCAACCTGGGCGAAGATGCCATCGCGCGCAAACTGCCACCACGCGCCAACTGAGAAGAGACTTCCCGCGCTGAGTTGGTTGTAGCTGGCGAAGACCCCTTCGCGTGACAGCGACACGCTGGCCACCAGCCAGAAGGCGAACGGTAGCAGGAGGAAGTCCGCGTGCCGGGTGACGGCATGGCTGGCGATGGCGCGCAACGGCAGCCGTCGCATACGTGCAACGTGGTGCAAATAGAGAATCAGGAGACCGAAGGTGTAGACGAGCAGCGCGCCATTCATGAAGCTGGCAATAAGGAGTAGGAGCGCGCCGAGGCGGAGAGTGAGGTGTCGGAGGGCAGTCCGTTCGTGCGCCGCACGCGCGGCACGAAACGCGAGGTACCAGCCGGCATAAAACAGGGCATAAGGAACGACATTCCACAGATGCGAAATCTCCACCGCATACTGGTAGGCCGGAAATGCCATCGCGAAGACGGCGAGGAAAAGGCTCTCAAACCGGCTCAGATAGTGGAGTTCCCGGGCGATGGCGTAGATAGATAAACCGGAAGCGAGGATGGAGAGGAAGGCCACGACCTTGTAGGCCAAGAGAAAATCGGGAAACAGGCTGAGAAAGCGAAAGAGAATTATGACCTGCGGGATTCCCTGTTGGGCCAGCAGCTCTGCCAGTAAATTCCAGCGCGGCTCGGACAGATATACGTAGTAGAGCCAGCCATCAACGTAGAGGCCGTCGTTCAGCAGAACGAGGCCGTGCAGCATCAGCGCCGCGGCAGCCAGTAACAGGATGCTCCACCCGCTTCGCCCTGGAATTCTATGTGCAGTGATACTGGCCATATGCAGGCGAGACTGGCTTTCGGACACATGCGGCAAACCCGTTCAAGCCAGAGAGAACGGCCATTCCTCCGGCAGAGATGGCGCTACTGGTGCGTGCCGCAGCGCAACGCGGGCGCTATCTCCATCGTGCCGGCGCTGCGCCGGGCGGCACGCCGGCTACTTTCGGGCCCGCTCCTGGGCGCCGTGGAAACCGACGACGCGAGAAACGGGTAGCACGAACATAACGCCGTTATGGGGATCGTTCAGATCGCCCATAATCGTCTGGGTAACCTCGACGAGGTGATCCACCGTCTCCTCGCTCTCGACGACGGTAAAGATCGTGCGGTGGCGATGCTCGCGGCTGCGAAACAGGTCGGCAATGCTGGGCATGAGCGGCAGGTCATCGCGCAGCCCCTTCTGGCGGATGGTGCCCAGACCGGTGCTGTCGAGAATGGTAATGCCGGGCACTCTCGCCGCGTCCCAGGCGTCGAGAACACTGGGGCAGGCGTCGATGTCATAGACGACCAATAAGACCATGTAATACATCGAGTCTCTCCTTGTGGCGCCGGATGGCCTGCCATCCCGCGCTACGCTACTGGCTATGCGGCTCCGCCTTCATGGGCGACTTCTGCGGCAAAGCTGGCACGAAGCATGGGCGGCGTAACAAGCGTGGCGACGATGACCATGAAGACGACGATAGAAAAGTTTTCGGCGCTGAGCAAGCCGTTGGCGAGGGCGACAGAAGCGACAATGAGGCCGACTTCGCCTCGGGACACCATCCCGATGCCCAGTTGGAGCGCCGGTCGCCACGAAAAACCAGCAAGCCGCGCACCCAGACCGCTGCCGACTATTTTACTCAGGATGGCGACAACCGTGATCGCCAGCGCGAACACGAGACCCTGCCCGCTGCCGATGCTGCGCATGTTGACTTCCAGGCCGATGTCCACGAAGAAGATGGGTACGAAAAAGGCATAGGCCATCGCGGCGATCCCGCTCTCGATGCGCTCGCGGAAGGGCGTGCGGCCGAGGAACAGGCCAATCATGAAAGCCCCCGTGATCGTCGCCATGCCGCCAATCATCTCGGCCGACCAGGCATAAAAGAGGACAGCGACGATAACGAACGACAGTAGTCCCTGGCTAACGGGCATCTGCTCGGCGCGGCGAATCATCCAGGGCAAGACGTAGAGGCCGGCGATCACCGCCAGCACGATATAGAGAACCATCCGGCCGACGGTAATCAAGATAGTCAGTGCGCCACCCGTTGCGCCGCCCACGAGCAAGAAGGAGAGCGACAGGAGGAGGATAACCAGAATGTCGTCGAAGACAGCGGCACCAAGCATGCCCAGCCCTACTTTGCTGCGCAGCACGTTCAGCTCCATGAGGGTTTGCGCCGAAATACTGACGCTTGTCGCCGACAGCGTCAGTCCCATGAGCAGCGCTTCCCTGGGTGGAGCGTCGAAGAGCAAGGCGGTCGCATAGCCCAGGCCAAACGGGAAGAACACGCCGAGGATGCCAGAAAAGGCAGAAACTTTCCCGGAACTAACCAATTCGTCGAGGTGCAGCTCGAGGCCGGCGAGCATCATCAGCAGGATCACGCCGATTTCCGCCATTAACCGGATGAATTCGTCCAGGTCGGCGGTGTCCGCAAGGACGCTCCAGCTGTGGACCATGTCAAAGACCGTCGGGCCAAGAATCACGCCCACAAGCAGCTCGCCCAGCACGGACGGCTGGCCTAGCCGGAAACTGACGTAGCCGCCCACCTTGGCGGCGACGATGATGATCAGGAGGGCGAGAATGAAGTCGAGAAACTGCTCGAGCATAAAGAGGTTTCCTTGGGTCGGGGCAGCTCGCTAAAGAGTCTGGTGGCGCGTCTTTACTTCCACCGTCACACGCTCACCATCGCGATGCAGTGCGACGATGTCCCCATTGTTGATGTTGGCGATGACGTCGCCGTCAAATGAGTAGGCGTAGGGAATGTTCTCCAATGAGCACGCAGGCGCGCTCTGCTGGTCAATGTCCGTGTTGATGATTGCCGCTGGGGCACGGCCGCGGTAGAAGAGCTCCAGCAAGACGTAGGGCGCGACCGTAGAACCCGAGCCTCTCGGAAAGATGGCAATCTTGCCGGCAATACTCTGGCCGTCGGCAGGATGGCCTCGCTCTTCGATCACCCCTGTTTCGCGATTGACAAAGCCGAGGAAGGTGATGGGGGTGTTGGTCACAAACGCTTCAGCCTCGAGGTGGAAATCGCCCTGTGACGGAAGCCCGTGCCCGCTCGCCGCGAACGGGCCCGAGGCGCGCGCGAGAAGCGGGCGCGGAGACGGAGTGCCGGTGGCCACGGCCGGCGCCCTGTCCCCGGCCGGTGGCGCCTCGTGTGCGAGCGCCACCTCGCCGCTGGCCACGGCGACACAATCGGCGAGGCGCAGCACGCTGGTAGGGATGCCGTTCAGCCCAGACTTGATATAATGCTCGGCTTTCATCGAGTTGGTCAGCACGTGGCGTACCCAGGATGGATCATACGGCACCACCTCGGGGCAGGTGTTCTCCAGCAGTAACGCGCCACTGTCGCGGATGATAGCGGCGAGCCCCGTGGCTTCGGCGATCGCTTTGTTGGCGCTACTAGTGAAGACCCATAAGGGCGGCGGCGTACCGGGCGGGGCAGGGTCGTGGCGCACGCGCCGCGTGCCTAGCAGCTCGGCGACCGCCCGTAGCTCGCCTATAGAGGCCTGCGGGCAGCCGATGACGACAAGGCTAACCGGCGCCCGGGGACGCAGGGCCTCGTACCGTTCCTGCAGAGCCTGGTCGTCGAAGGTCATGCGCCCCTGCAGCGCCGGCTCGGGGATATCTTCTTCGCCAGCGAGATAGAGCAGGGCGCAGCCATAGTTGGCTGCCGCGGCGGTGAGCGCCTTCTTCTGTTCGTGGCTCAATGGCGACGGCAGCCCCTCGATCAGCGGGATTGGGCCGTAGGGCAGGGACCAGCCGGGCGGGACCTGCTTGCCGATCCAGTCGCCGAGGATGGAGAAGTCGGTCGGCTCGTCGAGAGCAGCCGTTACCGTCACGGCAATGTTCGGGCGGCGTCGCTCTTCGTGAAGCAGGCCGTAGTCAGGGGTGTAGCCGGTCAGGGCTGCCGCCAGCGCCGAGAGGCCCGATTCGCGGTTGGTGAGCAGCCCGCAGTAGCTATTGCCAAAGCAGATCGCGTTGCTTTCAGACCAGGCGGCGACGCCGTCGGTGACGACACCGTCCCATTCATAAGGGATGCAAGATTGGATTGGCTGCACGCCCAGACGCTCGTAGCGGCCGACAATCTCCAGGCTGTGCTCGAGAAAATCGGGGGCGCTGATCCGCATCGCCGGAAACTGGCTGGCATCACAGCCCGCGGCGTTGAGCGTCGTCGGCACCGCCACCTGTGCTTGCGGATCGCGGGTCAGCCGTTCGAGAAACAGGCGCAGGCCTAGCCCACCGGTCAGCGGGCTGACGCCAGACAGGTGCGCGCTGGCGATCGGCGCCAGGCGCTCGGCGCCCGCGGCCGCCGCCATGTCGAGAAGGAGGCGCATCGCCATCTGCCGCGCCTCACCTTGTTCACCAGCCAGCATCGCCTGCTGTTCGCGATTGAGGTTCATCCGTTCGTTCCTTCAGCTTCCATTGGTTCGATGACGCGTTTGACTTCCGGCCATGGATCGAGTTGCAGAATGCGGCAGCGTAGATAACTGCCGATGATGGCCAGCGTGCCCAGAACGGGTACGATGACGAGGGCGCCAAACACCCCTAGCAGATAGACGGCGGCGGCGACTCCGACAAAGACAACCGCCGGATGGATCTGGAGGCGGCTGCTCATCACCTGCGGTCGTAGCCAGACATTCTCGATGCCCTGGATCAAAGCGTAAATCGCTACCGTAAGCAAGGCGATCCAGAGATTGCTGAGCGGTAGGAAGGAGGAGCCGTCAGACAAGGCGACGAGAACGGCGACGACCATCGCCAGGATAGGGCCGAGTGTCGGAATGATGTCAACCAAGCCGGTCAGGAGACCGATGGCGCCGGCACCAGGCAGACCGATCGCTTCCAGTGCGATCCACGTGATCAGGCCAACGACAAACATGAGGAGAAGCTGGCCGCGGAGATAGTTCTGCCAGATGCGCTTGACCTCTGCGTAGAGGCGGCGCATGTCGCTCTCAGCCCACTCAGGGGCCAGTTGAAAGAGCCATTCCCGCAGCCGCATCCAATCCTGCAGCAGGTAAAAGGTGGTAACGAGGATGACAAGCACCCAGACGAAATTGGTTGTCGCCGTTTGGAACACGCGGACCACGCGGTCAGAGCGTATAAAAAGATCAGAAACGTCGCCTGGCTCGCCCAGTATCTGTGCCGGCTGCAGGGTAAAACCGAAAACGACCACGCGCTGGGCCAGGAAGGTCTCCAGGTTCTCGCCGATGGTCTGCGCCTCAACACTCAGCTTACGTACCTGTTCGACAATCGTCGGGGCGAGGGTCAGAGCCAGGAGCACGAAGAGGCCGAGAATGACCAGGTAGATCAGGGTAGTAACGACCTTGCGCGGCAGCCGCGAGCGGCGACTGAGAGCCGTCACGATGGGGTTGAGGAGATAGGCCAAAAAGGCGGAGATGAAGAGGGGGCCAAGCAGGTCGCGTGCGGCGTAGAGCACGGCGAGCAAGACACCCACCGTTACGGCTAGCGCCAGATAGCGGGCATTCCGGCTCCACATACGCCCGCCCGGCTCCGGTTGTTGCCTGGTCGTCTGGTTCATGGCACGTCCTCGGGCCGGATGACCTGTACGGAGACGCCCGCATCTTCCTCAATGGAGCGGGCGAACAGCTCGATCGAATCGTCGCCGAACTGGCTTGAGGTGCCGCGCGGCGCGCCGAGGACGAGCAGCGCCGCGTGGCTGTCCTGCAGATAGTGGACGATCTCGTCGCGCACGATCCCTTCTCGAATGACAATATCGACGTCGATGCCGGCGTGCTCCGCGCGCTGTTTGGCGACCCGCAGAAGCGCCTGGCCCAGCCACTGTAGCTCGCTGCGGACGGCAGCGACGAGCTTCTCGTCCACGTCCCCGAGCATACGAATGTCTACCACGTAGAGAAACGTCAGGCGGGTGCCGAGGTCGCGCGCGTAACGAATCGCCCCGAGCTGGGCTGCCCGGCTCCCCTGACCCCCGCGCGTTGCACAAATGACCGGTCCCACTCTATTCCTCGTCGGGTCGCAGCGGCTGCAGGAACTCGCGCCGCTCCGTTATGATGAACTCAAGCGCAGCGCGGCGATTATCCGTCACGCGCACCAGCTCGTCGTAGATCTCTGTCGTCACCAGGCCGCGCCGGAAGAGGTCGGCAATTGCACTGCGTTCTGCACGTAACGTGTCTTCACGCGCCTGTAGCACCATCTCCAGCTCCAATTCGGGATAGTCCAGCAAATGCCGGCGCAGCAGTAGGTTTTGCTCATCGATATCCACTGAGTAGACCTCTGCCATCGCCTGCCAGATGTTCGCCGAAAGGATCCCTTCCTCGTAAAGCCGGTCCAGTTCGCGTTTGCCCGCCCGCGTGGCGTACAGCAGCGCCTGCTGCCGCTGCTGGTCGGTCACGGGACCAGTTGGGCGCCCCAGCTTGAGCCGGCGCAGCAGGCGGGAGATCGTCGTGCCCTGTCCGAGCAGCGTGAAGAGCACCACGCCGAAGGTCATGACCTGCATTTCCGTCGCAAGCGGCTCCGGGAAGAAATCGCTGAGGGTGAGCGCCAGGGCGAGGCTGATCGCGCCGCGCAACCCGCCCCAGAACATGACGTGACGATAGGGCATCGAGATATGTGCGCGCGGATTGAGCCAGTTGTTGAGCCAGGTCATAGAGTAGACGACGAGCGCTCGGCTGAGCAGCACGGTGATCACAGCGATGACGATGGGGAAGATGCTGACTGGCAGCGATTGCTGCACGGCGATGCGCAGGCCGATGAGCAGGAAGACCAGCGAGTTGGCGACAAACGCCATAAACTCCCAGAAGTTGTCCAGCGTCACCTGCGTGGTAGGCGAGGTGTTCTGCGCGCCGATGTTGCCGACGAAAAGACCGGCGGCGACAACCGCCAGGATCCCGCTCAGGTGGAACTCCTCGGCGGCGACGTAGGCGCCAAAGGCAAGGGTCAGCGTCGTTGCCGTCTCAATCAGCGGGTCGTCGACGTTCTTGAGGATCACCTGGGACACGACGAAGCCGAGAGCGATGCCGATCAACAAGCCGCCAAGTGCCACCTTAACGAAGGCGAGCACGACCACGGGGACCGGCCCCAGCAAGATAGCTGCCCCCCGCAGCGGCGTCGTCTCGATCAGACCGACGGCGAGCCCGAAGATGACAATCGCCACGCCGTCGTTGAAAAGGCTCTCTCCCTCCACAAGCAGCGAGAGGCGTTTGCTCACGCCCAGGCTGCGAAAGAAGGCGACGACGGCAACGGGATCCGTAGCGGAAATCAGCGCGCCAAAAGCAAACGCCGCCACCAGCGGGATCTCCGGCAGGACCTGGCTGACGATGCCACCGACGATGGCCGTGCTGAGCGCCACCCCGGCGATTGCCAGCAGAAGGATCGGAACGATATCGTTGCGCAGTTCGCGCCAGCCGATGTGGAGGGAGGCTTCGAAGACGAGCGGCGGGACGAGGATCGCCAAAATCAGATTACTGCTGATCGGAACTTGCAGAAAGTCTGGAAAGAAGGAAAGGACGAATCCGACAAGTACCAGGGCCACGGTGTAGGGGATGCGCACGAAGCGACGCACAATGATGGCGACAAGCGCCGCAATCGACAGGAGGATGACGAAGGCGAGCTCGGTCTGGATGAATTGCTCGGTATCATTTTGCAGGAGTGCCATCAGGCCCATGGGTCGCCTTACCCGCGGCTGCCTGCCGCGTTATCCGAGATAATCCTCTAGGTCAACAGCGCCGTAGTGCCCCTTTGTAAACTTGGAAAGGTCCGCCCCCCAGGGAATGGTGCAGTCAAGGCCCATCTTGGCGGTGCGGCTCTTCTCGCCTGGAACATGGGTTCCCGAGGGATCGAGACTGCTGCCCGGCTCGTCTGGATAGACGTAAAGATCCCTGTCGGCCTGGAAGCGGGTGGCAAGCGCCCACTCCACTGCCGCCGGGTCATAGATGTCGACGTCGCTGTCGACCACCCAGACATGTTTGAGCGACCCATGCCCGCGGAACGCGGCTTCAATCGCCTTGCGCCCATCGCTTGGGCCCTGCTTGTCAATCTGCACGACGGCGTGCAGCCACGAGGCGCCACCTGGCGTGATCACGACCCCGGTGCACGGAACCACCTTATTGACTTCTGCATAAATCGTCGGCTCGCGCGGCATCCCCATGAGTAGCTTGTGCTCAAGGCCGCCCGGGAGGAGCGCGTGGAAAATCGGGCGGCGCCGGTGGGTGATGAGGTCAATGGCGATCACCGGCTGGTCGCGCTCGATATCCATCGTCTCCGTGAGGTCCATGAACGGCCCCTCGCGATGGCGCTCGCGCGTGATCCGGCCCTCCAGCACGATTTCGGCGTCAGCCGGGACCTCGAGCTCGTTTGTCAAGCACTTGACCAATGGTGTCGGCGCCAGCGCGTTGGCAACGGCAAGCTCGTCCACGTCAGCGGGCGGCGACATGGAGGCGGCGAGGTGGGTCGCCAGCGAGACGCCAATGCAGATGGCCACGGGCAGCTCGCCGCCCGCCTTCCGCAGCGCCGTGTCCGTGCCGCGTTGTTCGACGATGCGCGCGGCAAAGTGACCCTCGTCCAGCCGCAGCAGCCGATGGTAGCTCATATTGCGCCCAAGATCCGGGTCTTCGGTAATCACCACCGCGCTGGCAATGTAGTATCCTGCGTCCTGCGGCAAGTGCAGCAAAATCGGCAGGTCGTGCAGGTTGACCTGCTCGACCACAACTTCCTGGCACGGGGCGTTGGTGACAACCCGTGGCGGCACCGGCCTATCGAGGGCGCCGGCGAGATGGTGCATCAGGTCGGGTACGGGCACGTCCAGCGACATGGCGAAGTATGCGCGCGCCGAGCACGGCCCGGCAATCGCCCGCCAGCCAGGGTAGCCCGTAATCTGCTTGAAGAGGACAGGCCGGCCTTCCAGCGCATGAGCGACGTTCGCCAGCTCAAAATCAACGCTCACCGGCCGGTCGATGGTGATGAGGGCGCCGCTGCGGGCAGCCTGCTCGATGAATTGGCGTAAGCTCATAGGATGATCGGGCTTGTTGATTGCCTGCCTCCCGCTCGGATTGTAGGAGTAGCTCAGGCGATTGGCAAATCAAAAAGGCGCCCGCAGGCGCCTCTTGATAGCCAGGGGAGCAACGCCGGCTAGCGGCTGAACTGCATCGGCATGATGATGTGCAGGAAATCGGCGGCCCCCACCGATTTGACGACACCGGGCTCGGTGGACGAGTTCGTCTCCAGGGCTACCTGCGGCGTGTTGACTACACTGAGTACGTCGGTCAGGTACTTCACATTAAAGCTCAACTCGACCTTCTCGCCTTCAACTTCAGCATCAACCTGGGCCTCGTTGCTGCCGGTTTCTGTACTCGTCGCGCTGATCGTCGCGTAGCCTTCGCGCAGCTCGGTGCCAGGCTCGATGATGACGCGCGCCGTGTGGCTTGCCTCGCGTGCAAAAATGTCGGCCGTCTTGCACGCCTTGAGAAACGTGGCCGTATTGAAGATCGTCCGTGTCTTGTGCCCCTTGGGGATCACCGCCGTGAAGTCCGGGAAGTTACCCTCGATGAGCTGCGAGACAAGGACGATGCCGTCCAGCTCGAAGATGATCTGGTTCCGGTTCTCGGGCATCGTCACGTAGAGCTCCTCGGTGTCGTCGCTCATGATGCGGGCCAGTTCCGATAAAGCGCGCGCGGGCACAATAACCGTGCGCGGCCGTTCTACAAAACCGGGGAATTGCGCCGTGCGCTGCGATAGCCGGAAGCCATCGGTCGCCGCCATCGACAGCGTATCACCCTCAAAACGGGTGTGGATGCCGGTGAGGGTCGGGCGCGTATCGTCGGTTGCCGCCGCGAACGTCACCTGGTGGATCATCTCGCGGAAGGTATCGGCTTCCAGCCGGATGCGATTCTCGCCCTCCGGCGTCGGCACCAGCGGAAACTCCTGCGCATCGATGCCTTTGACATTCGCCTCCGTCCGCGCACAACTCACATGGAGCGTCTGCGTCTCCTCGTTCAGCTCCAGCTCAACCGGCTCCTGGGGAAAGGCGCTGATCAGGTCGCTGAACGTCCGCGCCGGCACGGTGATCGACCCTTCCTCGGAGATTTTCGCCTGGATCCAGCAGGTGATCACGATCTCGAGGTTTGTCGCCGACAGCTTGAGCTTGCCGTTGTCCGTCGCCAGCAGGACGTTGGCAAGGACCGGCAGGGTAGAACGCGTACTCACCGCACGGCTGACTACGTTCAATCCCCGGGCTAAGTTCTCCTGTGCGCAAGTAACCTTCATCGTTCTCTCCGAAGTTTTGTTGTATTATCCCGCATGCTGATAGCTAATAGTATAGCC
>JAVVFG010000029.1:12315-18915 GCA_032260445.1 Anaerolineae bacterium
GCGTGCTTACGTGGGGTTTTCGAGCCACTCCAGCCGTTCCAGCAAGAACGCCGGGGTGATCGCTCCTGTCGTCTGCAAATCGCGCGGCTCGATGCTTGTCTGGTAAAGTGCGGCGAGTTCATCGCGGTCGCCGCCAAGGATGTGGTCCTCGACGTAGACGAGGGCGATCGGCCGGGGTGCGACCTTATGCACATAACGGCTCAGGAAGAAGGTATGCGGGCTCTTGGTAAAGAAGATATGGTACGGCTTGAATGCAGCCTGCGCGTGGCCGATTGCCAGGACACCCCGGACGGTATCCACGCCGGCAGTCCACATCAGCGCCAGACCCGCACTGACCGGCATGCCAATCAGGAGCGGCCGGGTAGGAAGCTGGTTACAGAAGGTCTGGAAATCCTTCCAGAGGTCGTTGGGCGTAATGCGCCCCTGAACGCTGGCATGGAGCAGGTAGCGCAGCGGCTCGAGTCCAAACACTTCATAGCCCGCCTCAGCCATGGCGATCGCGCGCGCATCGTCGGCGCGGCTGAAGTTGCCGTAGGTCGAGAGGTAGACAACAGCGCCCCGTAGCGTCGTGCCGGCAACCGGCCGGTAATGGTAGGTCTCGAAGACGACGCCGGCACGAATGGGTACCTGCTGCACCTGCTCCGAGCCGGTGGGCGTGCCGAGGAAGCCGAAGTTGACGTCGCCGAAGCGCTCTTTGGCCCACAGCCGGATTCCTTCGAGGTCGAGGTCGAAGTTGTGCTCGTCGCGCTCCCCTTCGCTGTGCCCGGTGCCGCGCAGGTCGAAGACAAGATGGGCGACGTTGCCGTTGGGACCGGCGCCGCTCACCTCCTGGCGCGCACAGGTGATGACGCTGCTCTTGGTCAGCGGGTAACGCGGGATCCACGCCCGCAGCGCTTTCAAGTCATCGTCGGCGGTCTCTGCCGGCTTGACCAGCACGCAGTCCAGGTAAATGTCGTCATCGGTAAGGATGCCGAAAGTCTCTTCGACGTAGGCCAGTTCTTCCGCTTCCATCCGTTCTTGATCCTAACTCTCCGGCGTCGGTTCCGGATCAAAATAATACTCGTAATCGGGGATTAGTTCCACCAGACGCTTGTACCCCTCAATCGCGGCGCGGTCGCTGTCGTAATAGCCGCTCAACAGCTCCTGCAGCAGAATCGAGAGGGTCAGCTCCTCGAAGACGCTGGTGATCAGCGCCCCTTCTCCCTGCTCATATGCCCACCGGTTGCGGTTGACGATATCGGAGGCCAGCGTGGTGGCGACCTCTGCCCCGAACACCTCCGCCAGGCTCTCGCCGCCAGGCACGAGAGGAAGCTCGTACCAGGCTTCGACGAAACGCTCGGGCTCGCCTGGCATACCGCGGCGCATCGGTACCTTCCGCGCCGGCTCAATCGCCAGCCACTGCAGATAACCGTCGTTAAACCAGTAGTCCACAAAGGCAGCCGCAGCTTCCTGGTCGCCGTCGCTGGTCACGGCGAGGTAGTTCACCGCGCCCAGGTTCTCCGGGCTGGCTTCTTCGCTGCGCCCGCTGAAGGTGGTGACGATGCCCGTATTGGCAGCCAGGAAGCCGGGACGGCTGCAGTCGGGGCAGGTCGGCCGGTAATCTTCGTCCAGTCCGGCAATGGCCGGCAGCGCCCAGGGGCTAGTCAGAATGAAGCCCGAGCGCCCGGACAGGAATGCGTTCAGGGCGCTGACCTCTGTCTGCACGCCCGGTGGGCAGTAGCTATTGCAGAGGAAGCGATAAAACTCAAGCGCGTCGCGGCACACCGGCTCGAGAATCTGTAGCTCTCCGCGCGCGTTGAACAACTGGCAGCCGTTGGCAATCGCCATCTGCTCAAACGCGCGCGTTGTCGCCACCAGCGACGATTCAGTCGGCATGTTAAAGCTGTAAATCAGGTTGGTGCGGTCGGAGATCACCTCGGCGGCGGTGAGCATCGCTTCGAAATCGGTGGGCGGCGCAAGGTCGTTGTCCTCAAACCAATCGCTGCGATAGAGCAGGAGCTGTTGCCACCCGTCGCTGGGAATGGCAGCAACTTCGCTGCCGGAGCGGACGAGCGCCAGCGCGTCCTGGTCGAACGTGGCGGGACCCAACTCTTCCAGAAGGATGGTTGCCGCTTCCGCGTCCAGAATGCCCTCCTCGGCCCAGCCGGCCACGTACTCCAGCGGCGCCAGGACGACATCAGGCAGGGCGAAGCTGGTCGTCGTCGCCGCCGTCGTGACCAGATCCGGCAACAGGTCGGACGGGATAGTGACCAGCTCGACGTGAACGTCGTGGCGAGTAGAAAAATCGTTAACGAGGTCCTGCAGCGCTTGCTCGTAACCGGGGGACGGCTTTTCGACCCAAAACGTCAATGTCCTCTGCGCGCCCGTCGTGCGCGGCGCCGCGGTACTCTGCACAAACGGCTCCCCGGTCGGCGTCGGGGCGCGCAGGTTGAGCGGCGGCTCCGTGGGCGGCACCGCCGCGGCTTCGCTGCCGGCGCGAGGCGGGTTGAGAAGGCCAGGCGCGCAGGCGGCCAGCGCCAGCAGCAAAAGCACGCTCAGGGAAACGAGCAGCCAGGGGATCCGGCGGCGATTGGCAGTATAGCTCGATCGGTTCATAGATTTATTCACGACTGGATAGGGCGGTGGTGCTGTAGCCGGCGCGCTCGGCAATCAGGCGCAGTCCCTTCAGGGTCAGCCAGGGCTCGACACAGCTGATGACGCCAGTATGGGGCACCATGCGGCCGATCAGGCCGCCTGTGCCAATCACCCGCGCGTCGGGCAGCTCCAGCTCCGTGCGCAGCCGCGCGACCAGCCCCTCGATGAGACCGGCGTAGCCAAAGATCAGGCCCGACTGCATGGCGTGTACCGTGTTGCGCCCCAATACCTGCGGCGGCGCTTCCAGCGAGACACGGCCCAGCTGCGCCGCGCGCTGCGTCAGCGCATCGGCGGCGAGCTGCAGCCCTGGGGCAATGACGACGCCGAGGAGCGCGCCGTCCGCGGAGACGACGTCAAGGGTAGTCGCCGTGCCCATATCGACGACGATGCTCGCGCCGGGATAGAGATGATAGGCGGCGGCAGCATTGACGATACGATCCGCACCCACTTCGGCCGGGTTCTCGGTGGCGATGCGGATGCCGGTGTCGGTCGCTGCCGTGACCAAGAGGGGCTCCTGTCCCAGATAACGGCTGGCGACGGCGACAAACGTGCGCGTCAGCGGCGGCACCACGCTGGAGAGCACAACGCCGTCCACAGCATCGGCCAGCCCTTCTTCACGCAGGAGCATCTTCAGGTAGATGCCATATTCGTCGACGGTCTGGTCGTGAATCGTGCGCAGCCGCCACTGGAAGCGCCACTGCTGTCCGTCCCACAGACCCAGGGTAATCGTCGTGTTGCCTATGTCGATGGCGAGCAGCATAGGTGTCTTGTCGTAGCCTTCTGGTCGAGAATCTGCGAGGATTGTAGTCGGCGCCCAGAGACGAGGCAAGGAGGCAGGTGCCCTCCTAAGCCGCCGTTCACGCCCTGCCGGCGGCCCTACTCGACCTGCGTGAAAGTGCGCACCGTGCTGTACAACGTCTCGGCGCGCAGCTCGGCGAGCGTATGGCACGAGGCCTCCAGCCGGTCGGCGAGGAGCTGCGCCAATCCCTGATCGAAGGCCGCGTGTTCCATGTTGATTACCACCGAGCGAATGCCGGCCTGCGCGACCATCTCCGCGATGCGGTGTGCCTCTTCCTGCGGCGGTATCTCCGTCATGCTCACATTGCCGGCGCCGTCGGTGAGCAGGATCATCAGCGGCATCGCATCGGGATGCACGCGCTGTTCTCGCTGGAAGACCTCGTATGCCATCAGCAACCCGGCCGAGAGCGGCGTCTTCCCGCCGACGGCAATATCGGCGAGCGCCTTCTTCGCCAGGTGCACCGACGTGGTCGGCGGCAGCACGAGCTGTGCCTGGTTCTTGTGGAAGACAATCAGCCCCACCCGGTCACGCCGCTGGTAGGCATCGGTCAGCAGCGACATAATCGCCCCTTTCGTTGCCTCCATGCGTTCACTCACCGCCATGCTCCAGCTTGCATCGACGACAAAGAGGATCAAATTGGCGGCGCGCCTGACACGGACCTTCTCGCGCAGATCGCTCTTGCGCAGCGAAAGGGCCATCTCCCGCTCGCCCTGCGCCGCTTCGTGTCGCCGCTTCTGGTAGGGGGCGGCCGCCCGCAACGTGGCGTCGAAGGCCAGATCGCGCACCTTGTCGCCGCGCGGCGTGCGCGCCTGCACGTAGCGGCCCCGTTTCCGCTCCGTCTTCGTCCGTGAGCGGCGTCCCGCCTGCCGCCGCGTGAGGCGGTCTAGCTGCGTATCCAGCCGGCGAGTATCGAACTCCTCCTTACTGGTGCGCTCCTGACCCCCTTCCCACCAGTGGGCGTCCTGGGCGCTCTGCGGGACGCTCTGCGGCCCGGCCTCTGCCTCGCTCGTCTCCGCTTCTTCGCCGGCCTCAGCGTCTAAAGTCTGTTTTTTTTTACCGGGCTGGGTTCCTGGGTGTCGTCCGGCTCGCCGTTCTCGCCGCTGCCCCATTCGCTTTCGCCCTGTTCCAGCCGTTCCTCCAAGTCATAGAAGTCCACGCTGCTGTCCTGGAAGGCCCGCGATTTGATCCGGTGCGGCAGCGCCAGCTCGGCGGCAAGGAGAATATCCTGGTCGTTGATTTCCTCGTGACCCTGCAGGGCAGCGTGTGCCTGCGCGCCGCGCAGGATGACCAGATCGGCGCGATGGCCGTCCACTTTGAGCGACGCCGTCAGATAGGCAATGCTCGCCAGGTTACGCCGCGAGTAGCGCACACGGCCGACGCGCTCGCGGGCCTGCTGGATCTGCGTCGAAAGCTCCTTCTCCTGGTCGGCCCACGCCTCGCGGAAACCTTCCGGATCGAGCTCGAAGGCCATGCGCCGCTCCATGATCTCTACCCGCTGGCGCGGATCGAGCAGACCGCTGATCTCCACGGCGAAGGCAAAGCGGTCCAGCAGCTGCGGGCGCAGGTCGCCCTCTTCCGGGTTCATCGTGCCCACGAGGATGAAGCGCGCCGGATGGCTGAAGCTGATCCCTTCCCGTTCCACGACGTTCACGCCCATCGCCGCCGAATCGAGCAGCAGGTCGACGACGTGATCGTCCAGCAGGTTCACCTCGTCGACATAGAGCAGCCCCCGGTTGGCCGACGCCAGCACGCCGGGGTCGAAATGCTTCTCGCCTTGCTGGATCGCCTTTTCAATGTCCAGCGTCCCGACAACCCGGTCCTCCGTGGCGCTCACCGGCAGATCGACGAACGGCGTGCGGCGGCTGATGATCAATAGCTCGCCATCGCCATGCCGCAGCCGGCACTCGTCGCACCACTGGTTCGGCCGCACGGGATCGCATCCAAAGCGGCAGTCGGCAACCACCTCGAGGTCCGGCAACAAAGCCGCCAGCGCGCGCGCCGCCGTCGATTTTGCCGTACCGCGCTCACCGCGAATCAACACGCCGCCGATTTGCGGGTTGACAGCGTTGAGGATGAGCGCGCGTTTCATGCGCTCTTGCCCGACGATTGCCGTGAAAGGAAAGACCACAGGTCGTGCCATGCAGACTCCAGAAACAGGGTGGTGGCCCGGCGGGCCACGCCAATTACCAGTAAGCCAATTGATTATAAGGAGTGGCAGCAGCGCGGGCAACCCATAGGTGGCAGTGCGACGTGGTTTCCCGCGCCCGCGTCGTCTACAATTATGATATGTTAAGGAGACGTGCCCTATGAGGAAGATTATCCGTGTTGGCCTGGGCATCATGCTTGCCCTACTGTTGCTTCTGGTCGTGTTCCGGCTCCTCGCCCGTCCCCGGCCGGAGCACCCCTTCTTCCGCGACCGGCCGGACGTCCTGGTCATCGCCCATCAAGGCGGGGAGGAGCTCCGGCCGAGCAACACGATGGTTGCCTACCGCCATGCCGTCGAGCTGGGCGTGGATGTGCTGGAGATGGACATGCACAGCACCGCCGATGGCGTCCTCGTGCTCAGCCACGACGATACCGTCGACCGCCTCACCGATGGCAGCGGCCGGATCAAGGACATGACCTGGCAAGAGCTGCAGACCCTGGATGCCGGCTACCGCTGGAGCGAGGATGGCGCAAGCTTCCCCTACCGCGGCCAGGGGATTACCATCCCTGCGCTCGAAGAGGTCTTCAGCGCCTTCCCGGACGTGCCGCTGGTCATCGAAATCAAGCAGCAGGAACCGCCCATCGTCACGCCATTCTGCGCGCTCATCAGAGAATACGGGCGTGAGGAGGACGTGCTCGTCGCCTCGTTCCACCCCGACACGATGCGCGCCTTCCGCGAGACCTGCCCCGAAGTAGCGACCTCAGGTACTGAGGTGGAGATCAGGCCGTTCTACGTGCTGAACCGGCTCCGGCTGGCCAGCCTGTACACGCCTCCCGCAGAAGCGTTCCAGGTGCCCGAATACAGCGGCAACCTGCACGTCGTCACTGCGGGCTTCGTGCGCGCGGCCCACGGGCGCAACGTTGATGTCCACGTCTGGACGGTGAATGAGACGGCCGATATGGAGCGGCTGCTCGCCCTCGGCGTTGACGGTGGAGACGATGGTGCCGCGGTCGACGAAGCG
>JAVVFG010000030.1:0-18842 GCA_032260445.1 Anaerolineae bacterium
CCGTCAGGCGGCACATGCCGTCGCAGAGCACACCAAAGAGACCGGAGTTGACCGCGCGTGGCGCGCTCGCCAGGCGCTGCATAAGGCGCAGCTGGCCGTTGAGAATGGCAACGGCGGCGCGGCGTGCGGAGAGAAAGGGTCCTCCGCGCGGGCGTAGCAGGTCTTCCTCCCGGGAACTGCCTACCGGGACGATGACGATGTCGCTGCGGCGGGAGAGAGGCACCAGCGCTTCGCGGTATTCGCCTGGCAGCCCGCTCAGGTCGCCGCTCAGCCAGACGTCAAGATGGATTTCCGCGCACAAGAGGTCAGGTTGTAGCTCTTTGACCAGGCGTGTTAAGGTACGTAAATCATAAGCGATGGGCTCGCTGTGCAACTCGGCGAGGGTGCCGAGAACGGCGACGCGGCTGCGGTGGGTGAATTGGCTGCTTGTCTCATTCACAGACACAATGTACCGTCTCCTCCGGTAGCGTTACAAGCGTGCAATGGCCCACCCGGTTATCCGTAGGACTACTGATTTTCCAGCGACCCCGGCGGGGGAAACCAGCCGGCACGTACGGCGATTACTGCCGCCTCGGTGCGGGAATGGACCTCCAGCTTCTCGTAGACATGGGCCAGGTGGGTCTGAACCGTGCGGACGCTGAGGAAGAGGGCCTGGGCAATATCGCGGTCGCTTTCGCCATGCACCAGATGGGCGAGGACCTCCTGCTCGCGCGGCGTCAGCTCGCCCAGTTCTCGCGGTGAGTCGCTGCGACTCTGGCTCAGATGGGCAGCAAGAGCGGGTAAAAGCGTCGGATGGAGCGTGAGCTGGCCCCGGCTGACGTTGCGGATGGCCCAAATCAGCTCATCGGGGCTAGTGTCCAGGGGCAGGAAGCCACCGGCTCCCGCAGCCAGAGCAGCCTCCACCTCCTCCGCGCGTGGTTCGGCGGCAATGATGAGGATCGGCAGGTGGGGAAAATCGGACTGTAGTCTGTGTAGTAGTTCGAAAACGGCGGGAGCCAACCGGGCACAAGAAATCACGGCGACATCAGCGGCTTTGGCTGCTGATTCGTCAGCCTTGGTAGCAGCTACGACCGGCTCCAGATCTTCGTCTGTGGCCAACAACAGGCGCAGACCCTCGCGCAGGAGTGCAGGCGCGCAAATCAGCAAAACGTGTGTCACGGCCGGCTGGTGTGGGCGGTGCGGGGATGGCGGCATTATTCACCTTTGCCGCAGTGACGGCTCTCCCCGCTCAAGCGGGGAGCTTCTCGGGCTACGCACGATGCAACCATCCACGTTAGCGCCCGAAGGCCGCGTCCCGGCCCAACATTTGTTTGACTGCCGGCTTGACCCGTCATCGCCCGGCCTTGATATCCTGGTGCGAAACAGCCAGCACGTTCTTACTCAACAGGTTTTACATCGCGGGAGATTCGCCGCGACAACCCGCACCCTATTCGTGTTGTCAACGTGCTCGTTAACTTTAGGACACTTGTTCGGGAGCGCAAGCGCAGGAGAACCGGGCTATCGCCCGGCCCGCATTCCCCTCCCCGATTCATCGGGGAGGGGAATGCGGGAGATTCTATGGATCTGCTGCAGCCACCGAATCAGCTCCGGCTCAATGTTCTGGCACCATCAAACGATGCCGAAAACCAGCTCTTTTCTAAGATTAGGCCAGGATCAGGTTCATTTCCAGGGCAAAATTGCCAGCGTGCGATGCGCTAAATGGCCTGAATCGTATCGAGGCCCACAATGAGGAGAATCTTCTGTTCAGGAGGCTGGCGGGGGTAGCACATCGTTGCCTATCCCCGGGATATCTGTCCCGATAGTCCGAGAACCAGCGGTCAGGCTACCTCTTCCAGGTGAACACCCTCGCCAACTGCCGGGTCGCGGCCAGCCACATGATAGTCTGCTCACAGGGTCGTTCGGTAACCAGCAACGTGTCATGTTGACCACAGCCGTTTCATCCCAGCCGTACCCGGAACAGCTGAACCGAGTTCACCATGACGAGGACACCTCCGAGAAGGATCGCCGTCCACGCGGGTTCAGTGTGATTACTGTAGCCCAGGACGACCGGGGCGGCGATGAGTCCCAGGGTGAGCAGGGCAAATGCCCAGTATTCCCAGCGCTCGCGGGTTGGTTTAGCGAGCAGACCGGAGATGGAAATCACGAAAACGACGAGACCTAACAGGACGCCGGCCCACCGGGCGGCGACGTGGTCAGCATACCCGAGGAGCCAGGGCGCACTCGCCAGCACGAGTCCCACAACAGCCGTAATCCAGAACATGATAGCCTCCTACGTGACCGTAGCAGTCTGCAAAAGAAGCCGGGCCGGCGGACAGCGGGCATCACCACGTGTACGCCTGCGTACGCCTCATCTGTCCGGCAACCAGAGTACGGGCTGCCGGGTCTCTCCACCCTGGAGGATAGGATAGACGAGAGGAGGAGCCGTTAGAAGCGCCGAATAGCGATCCGGCCATACGCAAAGTTACCTGCCTTCACGAGGGCATGTGGCGCGCGCCGTTCTCCAGCCACGGGCGGGAGGCGTTTGATATTCTCCGATTTACCCGGCTGGTCCTGGCTAGGCGCCAAGAACCGGAAGCAGCGGTTCATTTTCTGCCTCGATATACGACAACACGAGCGCGCGCATACGAGCCAGCTTACCTGTGGCCGCGAGCCAGGGAAGAACGTACTGAACGATGCCCAGCTGGAGGGCACAGTTAAGGTTGGCCTCTGGCTCCCGGGCAAAAAGGCCATCGCCCTGACGACTCCAGGCGTTGGCAACAAAGACCGTGACCCGGTTCAGGAGAGCGGGCGGCAGGCACACGCCTTTATCCTCCAGGGCACCCGCCACCTCGAGCAGGCGCCGGAATGGTGCGTCGGCTGAGGGGAGAAGTTGTCTGATGCGGGCGTGGGCCGCAGCCGCACTACGGATTGACTCCTGTAAGAAGCTAGCAGCGCACAGGAGCGGGAGTTCGCCCTCCCGTTCCTCCCCTCGCAGCCCGACCGCAGGGGCGAGCCAGGGGACAACATGCGTGGCGTTGCAGAGCGATAAATCCCACCAGCGGAAGCGGTCGGTATCCATGGTGGCGAGCAGGGTGAGGTTGGGTGGGAGCGGCAGAAGAGGGAGCCCTTCCGTCTCCCGCCAGCCCAGGAACTGGCGATAGAGGAGGTCCAGCCCCGCCGGTGTGAAAAAGGGATCCAGCTCCGCCGGACTGATGCGTTCCAGACAGGCGACGAACGGCCGGTGTGCGTGGTCGGGTTCCCAGGCCCGCTCAATCAGGCCAAAAAGCACGTTCTTGCTGAGGCGCGCCTGTGCCTCAACCAGCATCGCGCTGTTCGGGCTGCCCGCTGCCCAGCGTGCGTGCCCAACCATGGACGCCCGCCGCTCATCACCGGCGAGGAGGTGGGCCGCTAAGCGCGCCAGTGCTATCTTACCACTGCCGGGCGGGCCAGCGAGAATGATCAGGGGGCACGACTTGAGGGAAACAAAGAAGTTAGCGAAGGCCCGGTACCTGAGGCGGACGGCGGCGGCTGTCTGTTCATCGGGCAGCACGGGCGCCGCTTGTCGGCGAGGGGTGTCATCGTTCACATAGGGCGGCCGCCCGGGCTGGATCGCGGTAAAGCTCATGTCACGACATTAACGTTGTTGTCGCCGCCGTTGTAGCGCCAAACCTCCCGGAGGCTCGTAGGCCATTTGGCGCTCAACGTCGACAAGCGATTGCGGTAGAAATTAGAGTGCGGTTCGGCTCGATTCAGCTATTGGGGAACGATGTGGGGTAACGGTCGCTCGGCAGAAGAACTGGAGACTGACGAACTTGAGCGCATGCTGCGGCAGAAGAAGCATGCCCTGGCGCCAGCGCGACGGCGGCGGCTGCAGGCCATGGGACGGGTGGTCGACGTGCCGGGGCTCCTGCCACCAGATGGCAGCCTCCCGGCACGCATCGTCACCAGGGCACATCTAGCCCCACTGCTGGCGCCCGACGCCATGGCGAGTGTGAAGGTGAAACGGACGAGGCCACCGCCCGTGGGGCGCGCCGTGGCCAGCCACGCATGGTTGCTGTTCGAGGTGGTTATCGTCTTGGTTCTCCTGGTAACGGCCGTTGACCTGTGGCGCAGCAACAGCCAGCTTAACCGGGCGCTGACCGGCGTGCAGCGTGCCGAAGGAGCGGCCCTGGCGCTACCGACGCCCGAGGCCACCCCCGTGATTGACGTGGTCGTCCTGCCGGGCGGTCACCGCTACCCGCATGGCGGGGAGACGCCCCAGCCGGGAGAGGCCGGGTATATCCCGGCACACCTGCTCCCGGCAATTAACAACTATGAGTCGCCGCCCGTGCCGACCCCGGCGCCCGAACATGCCCGCCGTATCCAGATCGCCGCGCTGAATGTAGACAGCGCCATCTACCAGGGCATGTACGACTGGGAAGTGCTCAAGAAGGGTGTGGCCCAGCACATCGGCTCACCGGCGCCGGGGCAGAAGGGCAACATGATCTTCGCCGGCCACAACGACGTCTACGGCGAGGTCTTCCGCGACCTCGACCAGCTCACACCGGGCGATGAGATCGTCGTCAGCAGCCAGCGGCAAGACTACGTCTACGTGGTCCGCGAGACGGTGATTGTCGATCCGGCCGAGGTGTGGGTCATGGCGCCGACCGGCTTCCCCAGCCTGACCCTGATTTCCTGTTATCCCTACCGGGTTAACACCAAGCGGATCGTGGTCTTCGCCGATCTGGCCGGCTAGACGGCACCAGTGCAGCAGGATGCTCTGTAATAAAATGAACAAGAGCGATGGCCTTCAAAGTACTCGCCGTCGACGACGAACCGGTTCTCCTGCAGACCGTGCGCTCCTATCTCGATCAGGAAGGGTACGACGTCCGCACCGCGCCGAACGGGCAGACGGCGCTGCAGGAAGCGCGCCCCCCTAGCCAACGTCAAGAGCCTTATGGAGGGACTTATCGACGGCGTCTTGCCGGCCGATCCCGCTACCTTTCCCCGGGTGAAGCAAGAGGTGGCCCGCCTGCAGCGACTGGATCAGGATCTGGAGGCACTATCGCGGACCGAAGCAGGGTCGCTATTAGGGGAACGGCAGCCCGTGGATCCGGCCGCGCTCGTTGTCGAAGCCACTGCCCATAGGCTAAACCACATCTGTTACAGAATTGTCATACTTTCGCCAATAACCCGTCATACCTGCCCGGTATTCTACAGACTGTAGCGTGACAAACAACAGAAAGGTTCTGCCATAGGCAGAGCTTATGGAGGAAGAGAAAGATGATGTGGGGATGGCATATGGGCTATGGCGGTTGGGGCATGCTCTTGATGGGCGTGCTGTGGATTGGCCTCATCGCACTGGGCGTCTGGCTCCTGGCCCGGCTTTTTCCGGGCGTGCGCAGTGGCACGCCGCGCCGCGCCTCCCGGGAAGGCAACGCGCCCGGGACAGCGCCAGGTACGGCCACCGCCATGGAGATCCTGCGGCGACGTTACGCGCGTGGCGAGCTGAGTAAAGAAGAGTACGAAACGATGCGTCACGACCTGACCTCGTAGGCCGGGCTGGCGCGAAAAACAGATAAGCAGACACAAGGAGTAAGTTAACCATGATGATGGGTTTTGGTTTGATCTGGGTGATCCTGATTGTTCTCGCCGTCGCCTATTTCACGGGCTGGCGGCCGGAGAACGTGAACCTGGGAGCGTCGCGTGAGCGGCGCGATGAACAGACAGCGCTGGAAATCCTGCGCGAGCGGTATGCGCGTGGCGAGGTAACCAGAGACGAGTTTGAGCGCATGCGCGCTGACCTGACACGGTAATCCAGCGCAGTTAGTGCGGCGATTACCAGACGCCGCGCAGGCTGGGTGCTCGGCCATTGTTAGAGAACCAAGGAGGGGATGGAAGTCCCCTCCTTGCCGTTGGTAGAAAGCAAGGGAGATAGGACGGGCACGCAAGCAGGTGGCTGGAGATCCTGTCCACAGTTGCCCAAAAAGAGAAGAGGAATCTATGCGTAAAAAAGGGAAAAAGAACCTCGGAATCGTAATTGGCCTGCTGGTTGTTGTTCTGGCCGCCTGCAGCGGTGGTGCGATGGCACCCACAGCAGCGGTGAACCTGGACGAGCAGACGCAGTCGGTTCCTGTCGCAAGTGGTGGCAGTTACACTGACGTGAGCGTCGAGGGGCTGGCGCTGCTTATGGAAGAGGATGAATTTCCCCTCATCAACGTGCACATTCCCTATGAAGGGGAAATCGAAGGCACGGACCAGTTCATTCCCTTCAACGAGATCGAGCAGAACCTCGCTAAGCTCCCGGCCAACAAAGATGCACGCGTGGTCCTCTACTGCCGCAGCGGCAGCATGAGTGCACAGGCGGCCCAGGCACTGGTCGCGCTGGGCTACACAGACGTGTGGAACCTGGACGGGGGCATGATTGCCTGGGAGAACAGCGGCCGGCCGCTGTTAAGACAGTGAGCGTGGGCTCCCCACCCGAGCCACAGGGATAGAAGGCACCATGAAAGAGAGACTGCTGCGAGTCACCGGCCTGAGTATGACCGTCGACGGCATCTTGTTGGCGCTCTTTGGTCGCAGCTATGCGCGCGTCTGGCTTCTGGGCATGGAAAAGAGGGCTTACTACGAAACCGTACACCGGTTCGCCAGCCTACCACAGTGGTTGTTGCGCTTGCTTGGTCTGGCCGAGGCGGCGGCCGGTGTGAAAGTGCTCGGCCGCGCCCCTCTTTCTGTTAGTGCCATATACGACACGATCGCCAGCCCCTACAGTGCTGTCGACACCCAATGGCGTGACTGGCTTTACGCCGATGCCCACCGCGACTTTGACAGGACGCTGGCCACTTATCTGCCGCCCGATGGCAAGATCCTGGACCTCGGCGCTGGAACCGGCGCCAATCTTGGCCGGCTCCTGCAGATGGATGTGCCGTTTGCTTCCTACACGGGCGTTGACCGCACGGCGGCGATGCTGGAACAGGCGCACGAGAAGTACAGTGGTTTCAGCGAGGTCCATTTCCAGCAAATAGACCTGGTAGGGGATCCACTACCCGAGGGCCCCTTCGACCTCATCGTCTCCAGCTGGGTGCTGGAACATCTCGACGAGCCCGCGGCCGTAGTGGAAAAGGCCTGGCAGCGACTGTGTCCCGGTGGACAGATGGTCCTTCTCTTTGAGGTCAAAGATGACGGCTGGTACAGTCGCCTGGAGAACCGCGTTCTCGGCTTTTTTGACGCGCAGCAGGTGCCGCTTTCCGTCGTGCAGCAATTTCCCGGCCTGAAGCGCTTCGAGCGTTATGGCGGCCCTTTCGGGCAGCTGGCGCTGGTTGTTCTAGAAAAGTAGACAAGCGCCAGTAATGGCGATCACGCCTGAATCGTTGCTGGCTTATTGGCTGTTCAACCCGTCATTTCAGGGTTCAACCAGCCCAGCGAGACGGCGCGCATCACCGCTTCCGTGCGGCTACTGGCCTCCAGCTTGCCGTAAATCTTGGCCAGGTGGCCCTGAACCGTACGGTCGCTGATGCCCAGCTGGATACCGACTGCCTTATTGGTGTCCCCCTGTGCCGTTAGTTGCAGCACCTCCAGCTCCCGTTCAGTGAGCGGTTCATATTTGGGCGTAGCGTGCTTCCCGGCGATACGAGCCATCAGCTTGCCGGCAATTACCGGGTCGAGCGCCGACTTGCCCTCGTGGACGTCGCGCACCGCCTGAATGATTTCCTCTGGCCGTGCCGTCTTGAGCACGTAGCCGTTGGCCCCTGCCTGGAGCACGGCCATCACATAGGGATCATCCTCGTAAGCGGTGAGCACCAGGACGCCGATCTGCGGATGGGTGGCCCGGACCCAGCGGGTGACATCGATACCGCTCGCCTCGGGCATCTGGATGTCCAGCACTGCCACGTCGGGTAGATACTCGCCGATGAGTACGCGGGCTGCAGCACCGTCGTTCGCCTCGGCAACAACTGTGATATCCGGGGCATGTTCCAGGAACTGGCGGATACCAGCCCGCACGACTGCATGGTCATCAGCGAGCAGGACACGGATTGGTTCTACTGCCTCATTCATTTAGCACCCTGATCTCCTTGATCTGGCGAGGCACGGAGGCGACTATACGGCTCAGAGTCCAGCCCGTCCAGCGCTATCTCGCCTATCAGATACCCGCCAAATAGCGTGGCCGAGAGAAAGCCTTTAGTTATGGAGAGAAGCCGCCTGTACGACAGACTGCCCTCCCTGGCCACCGGATTCGCTGAGGCGACCATCCTCCAGCCACAGCACCCGATCCGCAATCTGCCGGAGACGATCGTTGTGCGTAACGATGACGATGGCACGGCCCTGGTCACGGCCCAGACCACAGCAGAGCAACTCCATCACCTCCTGCCCCGTCTTGCTGTCGAGATTGCCCGTAGGTTCATCAGCCAGAATCAGAGGCGGGTTGTTGGCCAGGGCGCGCGCAATCGCCACCCGCTGCTTTTCACCCCCGCTCAGGTCGGCCGGCTTATGCTCCAGGCGATGGCCCAGGCCCAGCATCTCCAGAAGCTCAATTGCCCGCCGCCGGGCTATTTTTCCTTTCACGCCGGCTATGTTCAGCACGACCTCGACGTTCTCCCGGGCAGTCAGGGCGCCGAGCAGGTTGTACGCCTGGAAGACGAAGCCGATGCTGTGTAAGCGCAGGCCGGCCAGCTGCCTCTGGTTGAGCCTGCCGGCATCGTGCCCATTCAAAAGGATCTGGCCCTCGGTAGGCCGCAGCAGCAGGCCGGCCATGCTCAACAGCGTGGTCTTGCCGCTTCCGGAGGGCCCCATGATCAGTACGATTTCGCCGCGTCTGACCCGCAGACTGACGTGATCGGCTGCGGTCACAGCGGTGTGGCCGCTACCGTACACTTTGCTAACATGACGAAGGTCCAGGACGTGATCGTTTGTGTTCATCGGGAACTCCTTGCGCCTCAGGTGCGAAAGACGACCATGGGATCCAACCGCAGCACACGGCTGAGGGGTAGCAGCGCGGCCAGCGCTGTCACAGCCAGAATGACGGGCGCCTGGCGAGCGACCTCTTCCGGACGCACCAGCACGAGCATTTCAGGAAGCAACCGTCCGACCAGGCCGGCTGCCACGACAGCCAGGATCACGCCAGCGCCGAAGCCAAGCACACTGCTCAGGAGCGCCTGGGCAAAGACGGCACGCATCAGCTGTCCGCTCTGCGCGCCGAGTGCCTTGAGCACAGCGTATTCGCGGGCCCGTTCGACCGTCGCCGTGTAGATGGTCAGCCCTACGACCAGCAAGCCCACGACATAGGCAACGAGAGTCATGGCCCGGATGATGTCAGCGCCCATCTGGCGGATCATCTCCTGGTCACTGGCGATAAACGCCTCCCGCGTCAGGACGTTAGCCTCAGGTACTGCCTCCTGTAATGCATGGGCCACCGCCTCCTTGTCGGCGTCCGGCTCCAGCTGGACGAGAATGTAGCTGTCCGCGCCGGTCGGAACGCCTATCAGGCTTGAAAGGGCCGCTTTGTTGACCCAGCTTATACTGGTGGCAATGCCAAAGGTCTCCTTACTCAAACCGGCAATGGTCAGAGCGCGACCGAGGACGGTAACCGTATCGCCGATTTCCAGACCGTAACGGCGGGCCAACGCTACGTCGATGACCAACTCGCGTAACCCCGGATCGGGATCGCCCACAGCCATTTCCCAGGCCTGGCCAAAGGGGGCATCTTCGTCCACGGCGAAGAGATAGCTGTAGGCGGGCTCTTCACCCAGCTCCAGCGCACCGCCGGCATTAAGCAGACCTGTGGCCTCGCGGACACCGTCAACTTGCCGCGCGCGGGCAAGGGCGTCCGGCGGCAGGAGGGAGGTGGACATATGCAAATTCTCAACGCCCGCCTGCATCAGCCACAGCTCCGCTGGCTGGTTCTGCATGTAGGCCACTGCATGTTCTTCCGAACCGGCAAAAACGCCGTTCATGAAGAAGATCAGGAGGACGGACAGGGCGACGCCGCCGGTGCTGACCAGCATCCGTACCCTTTCATGGAGCAGGTTGCGCCAGGCAATGCGTAACATCAAGTTACTCCTTAAAGACGAGCACCGGGTCGATGCCCCGCAGGCGGCGAATGGGCAACCAGCCGGCGACCAGGTTCATGAGCAGCGCCAGCAGCGCCGCCTGGACGACCGTCGGCCACCGGATGACGATCGTAAACTGTGGCCAGACGGCCATGATCAACCCAGCAACCAGGTAAGCGCCGCCAACACCGGCAAAGAAGCCCAGCACGGCTCGACTGGCAGTCTCGCGCACCACCAGCCAGGCCAGCTGGGCCTGCGAGGCCCCTATTGCTTTCAGTACGCCGTAATCGCGCCGCCGGTCAGTGATGGCAATGTAGGCCGTGAGGCTCATCACGGCAATGCCGATGATGGCGCCGATGAAGATCATGACGCGTAGCGGCGTATCGAGGGTGGTGGCCAGCGCGCGCTCGTCAGCGGCCGCCACCTCGCCCGGTGTCATCGCGTCTACCCCGCCCACCTCAGACTCTACGGCGGCAATGGCGCGACCTGCATCCTGGTCCGCTGCCAGCTGCAAGAGGTGGTAGCTGACGACGTTGTCCAATCCCAGGGCCCTACTCGCGGCCTCAAGGGATATGAAGATGTAAGGGCTCATCCATGACGCCGTCTCGCGCGTGAGCCCGACCACTCGAAAACGCTGCCCGAGGAGGTCGATCTCGTCGCCGACTGTGATGCCAGTCCGCTGGGCCAGCCATGTGTCCAGAAGAATCTCGTCGTCGGCCGCAATGGCCCGGCCGCCACCGACATTCCAGGGCCGGCCAAAAGCTGAACCGGGTTCGTAGCCGACCAGCAACACCGGTGTCTTGGTGTCGCCAGCCGTAAAGATGGTGCCGGTGATAAGGATATGACCTGCCTCCGTGGCGCGGGCAGCCGTGGCTGCGTCGCCGTGTATGTCCAGCGGTACCGCCGAATTGCCGGAGAACAGGCCGCGAACGCCGCTCTGGCCAACGAGCAGGTCAGCGCCGAGATTGTTGGCAAAAGCCGAAACCGTAACGTAGAGGCCGGCGCGGAAGCCGAGCAAGAGGAGAATGAGGGCGATGGCCGCGCCTATCCCGGCTACGCTCAGGGCCAGTTTGCCCTTTTCGTGCAGCAAATTTCTTTGTGCCAGCGGTACAGTCATGTTAGCGTTCCTCTCACGCCAGTTGCGGGTGATCCCAAAAACGTAACCCGCGCCGGGTGAGCGTTTCCAGAAAAGGTAGCGGTGCGAAAAGCTGCTCTATGTGAAAAACACCGGCAGGAAACGTTTCTGTGTGCAGCTGAGTGGCGACGTGTGCGGCTGCCAGTCCGGTTGCGCGACTCTGTTCCTGCCCGGTGACGGCAAATTGCCGTTGCCGCTGCCGGCCGTTCGCCGTTCCTCGCGCTTCAACCTGGACGGTAAACCGGTCTGAGCCGGTCCGCATGGCCGAAGTGAGGCGCACGCCTGCATCTTCCAGCCAGCGGTACTGTAGCAGGCGGGAGAGGCCGCTGCGGCGCAGGAGGGCGAGGAGGCCGGTCACCCATGGCGGATCGAAGGCGAGCCAGCTGGAGACGGGCACGCTCATGGTGCGCGCCAACACGTGTTGGTCGGCCAGGTTAAAACGGTACGCGGTGTAATGGCCGTTCGCGCCGGGAAAGCGAACCGCTTTTGCTTCCGTAAAGCTGCCAACCTGGCGGGAAATGCCCTGATCAAGAATCGGATAAGTGGCATTGAGATTGCGTAGCGTCCAGCGCGTCGCCGCTTCGCCATGATGCTCGCCTAACCCCAGGAGCACGTGAATGTCGAGTTGCTCCAGTACGTCAAAGTGCCCCCGGGAATGGCCGGCCAGCAGGTTGGTAATGCCAGGAGAGAGGCCTACACTGAGCACGGCCGTGCTGCCCGAATCGCGGGCAACCTGGTCCAACGCTTCCATCTGTTGCAGAAACGGGTCTTCGGCCGTGATATCGATGTAGTGAATTCCTCGGCGCAAACACATCTCGGCGAAGCGTGTGTCGGGAAGATCGAGGCAGATGATGACAAGTGCCACGCCGTCCAGTAATTCCGGCGTCTGGTGCGCGCGCGTCACGTCCATCTGCAGTGACCGGATGCGGCCGTTCGAGGCAGCAGCCAGCGCGCGAGCTTTCTCGCCATTCCGGCCGGCAACGACGACGTGGCCCGGAAAAAGATCGCCCAGTTCGGCGGCGATGATCCGGCCGACGGCTCCATAACCTCCCACAATTAGAATTCGTTCTTGTTGACTTTCCATGTTTCGCATCTCTACCACCGACGGGAATTGATGAACATGGCATCATCGGTGGACTGTCGCTATGAACCCTTACCTTTCACACGGCTACCGCTGTGCTACAAAATGGGCAGTAGGTAAACGCCTGCGCTGGCTTGCGGGACGCCTCCCACATTAAGACAGCAATTCCAACCAAGATCACGGCGATACCGGCTCCTTCGACGAGATTGATAGGTTCGCGGAAAACCACTGCCGAAATTCCCAGTCCAAAGATGGGAACAAAAAAGAAGAAGAGACTCAGCCGTCCCACTTCTTCTTGTTGGAGTAGCCAGTACCAGACTACTGTCGAAAACGCGGTCTGTACCAATGCCAGAAACAGTAGCAAACCACCGAACGTGATGGTCCACCTTACCTCGTAGCCACGTTCGAGCAATGCGGAAACGGCCAATAAGGGCAGGCTGCCGAGCACAAATTGCCAGCCTGTAAGGCTCAGCAGACCCTGTCTCACCCTCATTTGCTTGACGATGACAGTCCCGATAGCCGTGCCGGCAGAAACCGTCAACGCCAACCCCATGCCCAGGATACTCTCAGAATGTGCCGCTCTCAAAGCCGGATAGGAGATCACCATGACACCGCTCAGCCCAAGCGCCATGGCAGCGGCTTTGCCCGTGGATAGTCGCTCGCCCAGGAACAGAGCTGCCAGGGCTACGGTAAATAAGGCCTGGGCGTTTCCCAGAACAGAGGCGATCCCAGCGCCAGCCAACCCAGGGCTGAGAAACATGGCGCCAAAGACCAGGGTTGCACCGACGAACGCCAGAAGCAGTATGCCTTTCCACCTCGTTTTGGAGGGGAGCATAGGCTCATGCCTGGCAAACGCCCATCCTAGAAGCGCTGTCCCGGCAATCAACGTCCGTAAGCCGCCGAACCGAAGTGGAGGCGCATAATCCAAGCCTGCTTTGATCATGACGTAGCAAAACGCGGAGATCAACGTGAGCAGAACGGCCCAAAAGATATGCTTACCCTTCATCCCCCGCTTTCTCCTGGATTGAACAAGTCTCAGATGAGGAAGATGACCGGACGAGCGGCGCTTTACCCGTCGCGTTCTTGGGGATGAGGTCGACGTGTTGCACGGAGATGTCTGGCGAGACGACGTTCTGTTCTAACAATTTGCGACTGAGCGCCTCCACCAGAATCGAATCGTTCACACCATCTACGGCGCCGCTCAATAGTACCCGCAGCCCGTCCGCTTCCTGGACTACCTGCCATCCGCTCACGGGTAAGGAATCCAGCACGTGATGGAAGGTGATGGGGTGCACGGGCACCCGATTGCCGGAGGCAGCCGGCAGGTGCAAGATGTCCTCCGTGCGCCCCTGGATGCCATCTATCCTGGCAAAGGGCCATACCAGATTGCCAGGATCCGCCACCAGGCGCACGCTGTCACTCAGCTCGTAACGAATGAGCGGCTGCGTGCGGCTGAAAAGCACAGTGATCAGCACTTTGTCGCCGTACACGCCAGGTGGCACGGGACGGTACGTTTCGTCTACCACCTCAAAGACCACATTGTCTTCAAAGAGGTAGAGGCCCGCGTGGTCGCTTGTCTCGGCGGCAAGGCCGCCACCACCTTCGGTCGCGCCATACGTGTTGAAGGGTGGATGGCCCCAGGCTGCCTCGATGCGCCGGCGGGTCTCGCCGGTGAGTACTTCCGAACCGGGGATAATCAAGTGCGGGTGGATGCGCAAGCGCCCGGCCAGCTGTTCGTCAGCCAAGATACGCATCATCGAGGCGTACCCGGTCAGCAGGTGCGGCTGCCAGTCATTAAGCTGCTGGACAATCTCCGCCAGCGGCTGGGCGGCATCGAAGCTCAGCGTAGGCATCCAGGCGCGCATCCAGCGGCTGTTGAAGGTTCTGGCAACCTGCGCGCCCATATGCCAGGGGCTGCCCGAAGTCAGCGAGGCGACCGAGGCCATCTTCATGCGGTGCGTCGGGGACATTGGCACACCCGCCCACTCGTGGGCACGGCCCATGGTGGCAACCACGACGCTCCATTCGTCGCGGTTGAACAGGAAAACGCCGGGATGGCCAGTGCTGCCAGAGGTGGCGGTGACCCAGTAACGATTCAGGAAGCGCTTTCCATCCCGGTCGCTGGCCATGTGGGCGCGCAGGTCTTCCAGGCGAACGGCCCGGTCGGTCACCAGCTCGTCGAAATTCTCCATCACCATGGCCTTGGTCAGCACCGGCAGTTCC
This sequence comes from Anaerolineae bacterium, assembly GCA_032260445.1. Taxonomy (GTDB): domain Bacteria; phylum Chloroflexota; class Anaerolineae; order Promineifilales; family Promineifilaceae; genus JAAYYY01. The sequence continues at coordinate 14,444 of JAVVFG010000030.1, forward strand.
TGGAGCGGGCGGTTGGCGAGTCCCTTGTGGAACCGCCGGTAAAAGGGAGAGCGCGCGTAGGCATATGCGCGAAGTCGATGCAGCGCCTCGGCCTGGTACGCCTCTAGCTGCGAGCGCGTCCAGCGTTCGTGCCGGCGCAGCTTCCTCAGGTTGTTCATGAGTTTAAGCATGATTTGGGTATTCATCGCCATCCTCCCTGTAATGCCGACCCTGCTTATGGCCTGCGAGAGCAACACAGTTGGCACAAGGTGCGCAACGGCGCCTGGTAGATTAGTTTCTCGCCCAGTCCTCAGGTAAAAGCGGTCGGACACGAACGCTCCAGGAGTGGCCAGGGACGAACTGCACTCACAGCCGATCAAAACCGACGATCTCCAGAAGTTCGTCGTACCTTCGTAACAACGGTAATAACCTGTGTCTTCGCTGGCATTGCACGGCTACCAGGACGCGCCGGCAGGGGTCGCGCCGTACCGTCTCGATAATGTTGGTCGCAATCGCTACATTCTGCTCACGCCAGGCAGCGCGCTCTGCTGCGGTCCGGGCTCGCTCACTCACGTAACAGACTGTGTGGCAAAAGCCGCCAAAGAAAGGGCCGTTGACTGCTTCCGGCGTGTTTGCCCGGCGCTGGCCCCAACGCAAGAGGCGGTCGAAGCTGCGTACCAGCGCGGCCCGCCGGCCGCGCGCTGGACCAAAATCGTCGAATCGCAGTGGCGACGGGGCAACGGGAATAGGCACCACACCCGTCGCGGAGACGACCGGCGCCAGCGCCTCGCGCACCTCGAACGCAGCTGAGGAGAGGTCGTCTCCTTCCCACTGCTCGAGCGTGATTTCTGCGCAGAGCAGGTCAGTCGCCACGCCGGCTATAATGGCCGAGAGTCGGGCCAGGTCGTAAGCTACGGGTTCGCCGTGCAGGTCCGACATGGTGCCGAGCAGGGCTAGGCGCGTTCTTGTCCCGTCATTCATGCCTTTAGCTTAACCGGGCTGAAGAGGCGGCCATAGCGCTGTTGCGCGGGGAGAAGGTACGTAGAACTACCCGATTGTCAGCCGGCAGCAGGGGCTAGAGGCGTCAGAGGAATTGTGCGGCGAAGATGGCCGCCTCCGTCCGCGAATGGACGTCTAGCTTTGTGTAGGCACTGGCAAGGTGGCCTTCGACCGTGCGCACGCTCAGGTAGAGGCGGGCTGCGATTTCCTTGTTGCTCAATCCGTGACTTAACAGAGCCAGCACTTCGCGCTCCCGCTCGGTCAGGGCTTTCAGTGTTGCGTTGTCGGAGGTTGGAAGTAAACCGGCCTGGCCTTCGAGCAAAGCAATGGCGAGCGACGGGCTGAGGTACTCCTGGCCGCGCGCTACCTGGCGGATAGCTACCCCGAGGGTTTGCGGAGTCTCGTCTCTGGCAAAGAGACCGGCAGGCGGCCTGGTATAATGCGCCGGGGCTCTACCGCAAAAAACTTCGGGGCCGGATACCTTCGCTACTTCTTCTTCCTTCCCGAAAGGCGGCTTCAATGGAAAATCCCTTCAAGTGGCGGCATTACGCGTCCGAGATCATTTTGCTATGCGTCGGTTGGTATCTTCGGTATGCGCTCAGCTATAGAGATGTAGAGGAGATGATGTCCGAACGAGGCCTGGCGGTCGTATATACGACCATTTACCGCTGGGTGCAGGCGTATGGCCCAGAGATAGATAAGCGGTGCCGGCCTTACTTGAGACAAACCAATGAATCGTGGCGAGTTGACGATACCTATGTCAGGGTCAGGGGAAAGTGGATGTATGTCTATCGCGCCCTGGATTCAGCCGGCAACACCCTGGATTTCCTGATCAATGCCACTAGGAGTCGAAGGGCGGCGAAGCGTTTCTACAGGAAGCTGCTGGGCGGGAAGCACGTCACAGCGCCACGGGTGATCAACGTCGACAAGAATCCGACCACCATTGGCTCAGTGCGCGACCTGAAGCGCGAGAAGCTGCTACCTGAGAAGTGCAAACGGCGGCGGAGCCAGTACATGAACAACATCATTGAGCAGGACCATCGCTTCATCAAGAGGAGAGTGAAGCCAGGTCTGGGCTTCTTCTCCTACCCCACGGCCTGGCGAACGATACGCGGGTATGAGGCGATGCACATGATTCGGAAGGGGCAGGTTCGGGGAGCAGACAAGGGAAACATCAGAGCGCAGAATCAGTGTATTGCAGGATTGTTTGGATTAGCGGGCTAAACCGCAACCACAGGCGAGAGCCTCGGCGCGTCGCTGCTTGCACGCCAGATTTTTCGCAACAGAACCGCCGATCAGCCCACCGGTAGCGTCGGCGTTATGCACGACGTCTACGCCGGCTACCAGCGCCGAGCCGCCCGACGGGATCAGAATACCGCACAGCATCTGGATGGTCGTGGTCTTGCCGGCGCCGTCGGGACCAACCAGGCCGAAAATCTGGCCGCGACCCACGTCGAGTGTCAGGTTCCGCACGGCTTTGACGGTCGGCTTGCCGCGTCTCCTGAACGTCTTCTGCAGATGGCGTACCTGAATGATCGGGTCGTCCATGGTTATAGCTCCGAATAGGTGACCAGCCTCACATGCTCGGCACCCGCCTTTAGCAACGGTTCGATCCGGTGGATACGCTGGCACTGCACGGCAACCAGGATGCGTCGGCCTGGGTCGCGACGTACGGCATGAAGCACATTCTCGGCAATCTGTTCGTTCTGCGCGTTCCAGGCCGCTCGTTTCTCGGCCGTCCAGGTCATCTCGGTGAGCACACATAAGGGGTGGCAAAAAGCCTCGAACAAGGGACCGTTCACCGCTTCTGGCCTGCCCGCGCGATACTGGCCCCAGCGCAAGATCCGCTCATACGTGCGCACTAGACTCCGTCGCCAGCCGCCATCTGGAGCGAAGTCGTAGAAGCGCTCTGCTGAGGGTGCTACCGGAACGAGTACGGTGTCCGTGCTGGCAACGACGGGCGCCAATGCATCGCGCACCTCTACGGCGGCGGTGGACAGGTCGCCGCCCTCCCACATTTCGCGCGTGATCTCCGCGCATAGCAGGTCCGGTGCCAGTTCGATTAACAAATCACGCAGGCACTGCAGGTCGTAGGCAATGGGCTCGTGATGCAACTCCGAAAGAGTGGCCAGGAGCGCGAGACGGGTTTCTGGTTGATCGTTCATAGTCGTAGCTTACACGGGGCGAGGAAGAGAATGAAAGGGCAAGTAGGCGGGCGGCAATCAGGTAGTTCTACCTGATTTTGTGTACAGCGCTGGATGGCGGGGACGCGCATTAGCGCAAGTGAGCGGCAAGAAGGGCAGCCTCCGTGCGGGAGTGGACGTCGAGTTTGGCATAGGCGTTGGCGAGATGGCCCTCCACGGTGCGCACGCTGAGGTAGAGGCGGGCCGCGATCTCTTTGTTGCTGAGCCCCTGGCCCAAGATCGCCAGCACTTCGCGCTCGCGCTCGGTCAGCGCCTCCAGTCTGGCACCGGCCGGTGTCCGTGGTTCGTCTTCTCGCCGTAATAAAGCCAGCGCCAGTGACGCGCTGAGAAATTCCTGCCCGCGTGCCACCTGACGAATCGCCACGCCCAGGGCATCTGGGGTCTCATCTCGGGCAAACAGCCCGGCAAGATCGATGCTGGATAGTTCCGGGATGTCGCTGACGAGTGCCAGGACGGCCGTCTGTGCGCCATGAGTGGGCGGCGAGCTGGTGGCCTCCGCTAGCACCCAGAGCAAGACGTGTGGTGATGGAAAGCCCGAGAGAGGCACGACGTGGAGCCCCGGGAGGACGGCCAACAGCGCTTCGAGAGCTGCCTGCTCGAGCGCGGTGGGTGCGGCGACGGCAACTCTCAGCGTATCTGCCGACCTTTCAGCCGTTCCGCCTGCTTCCTGCCGTCTCTTGCTGGTCATCGTCTACCCGTAAGACTGTCTGCTCTCCTTTCAGGATAGAGGTAGAGAACACCGAGACAAGCGCCAAACGGCCTACACGAGCAGGCACGTGACATTCGTCACCTCAATGCCGTTTATTGTCACGCGGCACGCCCCGCTAAACGGCCTACCGGCCCTCAGCGCCATTTGACGCTCGCCATGAGCGAGGAGCATGGTTTAATCAAGGAGAGCAGCGCGCCGCTGTCGCGTGCCGGCCGGAAAAGAGTCCGGAGGATTCTGAATGCAGCAAAACCTACTGGCGAGGGCTAGCAGTTCGTGGGGGGAGCGTTACACCACCTTCTTCCATGCCTTGCTCTTTATCCTCGGCTTCACTCTGGTCTTCGTCGTCGGTTGGGGCGGGGCGGCTACCGTCTTCGGACGCCTCTTTGACGAGTACAGGCTGTTCCTCGCGCGGGTTGGCGGTATCGTCGTCATTCTCTTCGGTCTGGTCACCCTCGGGGTTATCCGGTGGCGCTGGCTCTACGCCGATACGCGCCCACACTGGCAGGCC
>JAVVFG010000031.1:0-18616 GCA_032260445.1 Anaerolineae bacterium
CGGGGAAGTGTCGGAACTGGCAGACGAGCATGACTTAGGATCATGTGCCGCAAGGCGTGCGGGTTCGAGTCCCGCCTTCCCCATCAGGGTACTCCTGGCACAGAGCGTTGCGGCTGCAACGCTTTCTTTTTGTGAGGAACGCCCGTTCTGCCGTCGCATGTCCCGGCGTGTAGCTGCATCGCGCTCGCGCTGACATGATTCCAACACGGACCCGTTATGCTATTCATTTTGAACGAACGAGAGGTTATTTCCAGTGACGCTGACTATCCATACGACTGAAGACGAGCAGAGACAGCTCAGAGTGACCGTCGAGGTGCCCGAAGCGCGTGTCGAAAAGCAGATGCAGGCGACCGCGCGCGAGCTTGCCCGTGGCATGCAGATCCCCGGTTTTCGCAAAGGAAAGGTTCCGTACCAGGTGCTGGTCAAGCGTCTTGGCTACGAACCGCTCCGAGCAGAAGCGGTAGAGGTCATGCTCGACGATGTCTACAGTGAGATGCTGGAACAGCTCGAGGAGACGCCCGCCGGGCAGCCAAGCCTTGAAAACCTGCAGATCGAGCCACTCGTCCTTGATTTCATCATCCCGCTCGAGCCGAACGTCGCCCTTGGCGACTATCGTACCATCCGCCGCGAGGTGGTGCCCGTCGAGATAACGGACGAAGCGGTTCAAGAAGCGCTGGAGCATCTGCGCGAGCATCACGAAGTAGTCGAGCCAGTGAGCCGCGCCGTGATGGAAGGCGATATGGTCACGATCAGCGGCACAGGCGAGGTCGTCGAGGGCGATACGGTCGACGTCATCTTTGATGAAGAGCGTATGGATATGGTCGCCGATCCAGAGCGCGCCTTCCCCGGTACCGATTTTGTTACCAATCTGATCGGTATGGAAGTGGGCGATCAGGGCGAGTTTACGATTGCCTTCCCCGAAGAAGAACCCTATCTCCCCGACGACGAGGACGACACCAGTGCCCTCGCGGGGAAGCAGGCGCAGTTCGCCGTTACCGTGCTAGACGTTAAGAGCCGCTACTTGCCCCCTCTCGACGATGAACTCGCCAAAGCTGAGGGCGATTACGAAACCCTCGAAGAGCTGCGCGAGGCGACGCGTGAGCGTCTGCAGGAACAGGCCGAACAGGAAGCACGCAATCAGCTCTTCGACGAAGTACTCGACGCGATGCTTGAAGGCGCCGAGCTTGTCTATCCACCGTCACTTGTCGAAGATGAGCTCGATGGCATGATCGAGAACCTGAAGAACCAGGTGACCCGGGCCGGCTGGCGCTGGGATGACTACGTCCGCTTACAGAGCAAGACAGAAGAGCTTTTGCGCGAAGAGTGGGGCGAGCGCGCAGAGAAAAATGTGCGCCGCAGTCTGGTCTTGCGCCAGTTCATCCGCGATGAGTACATCGACGTGAGCACAGATGAAATACAGACGTCACTCTCCGATCGCTTTGGCTCGTTGGAGGGTGAAGGCGAGGTGCAGCAGCAGCTGCGCGACTACTTCCAGAAGGGCGAAGGGCTCACCATGTTAGCCAATGAGCTGCTCATGGATAAGATTTATGAACGGGTCAACGCGATCGTCACCGGGACGGCGCCTGATCGGGAGACGCTGGCGGCCGCAGCCAGTGCCGTTGAAGAAGAGGAATAAGGTGTGCCGGCCCAGATAGCCGGCCATCGCGATGTGACAAGTTAGCTGCGATGGTAAAGGAGATTTCCAATGTTTAAAGAGTTACCAGCCTCGCTGGTACCGATGGTGATTGAAACGACGGGCCGCGGCGAGCGTGCCTACGATATCTACTCGCTGTTGCTCAAGAACCGTATCATCATGCTGGGGACGCCGATCAACGACCAGATCGCCAACCTCACCGTGGCCCAGCTGCTTTATCTGGCACGGGAAGATCCCAGCAAGCCAATTCGCATGTATATCAACAGCCCCGGCGGGCAGGTGTACGCCGGCATGGCCATCTACGACACCATGCAGCAGGTGGAGTGCCCTGTATCAACGGTTGCCGTCGGCTTCACCGCCAGCTTCGGCACCGTCCTACTCACCGCTGGCACGCCTGGGTTGCGCTACGCATTGCCCAACGCAACGATCCATATGCACCAGCCGCTCGGCGGTGCCCAGGGCCAGGCAACCGACATCGCCATCCAGGCGCAAGAGATCCTGCGCTTGCGCACGACGCTGAACGAGATCCTCAGCAAGCATACGGGCCAGCCCGTCTCGCGCATCGAGGATGATACCGACCGCGATATCTACATGAGCGCGCAACAGGCTAAGGAATACGGCCTAGTTGACGAAGTCCTGAACGCCGAAGCCGGCAAAAAGCCAGCCGACGAGGAGCTGGAGCAGAACGGCGACGCTTCCTAAGGCTGCCGCTGCCCACGTACGACCTAAAGACGGGTCCAGACCCACTGGCTCGTGGGACTGGACCCGTTTGCTTTTGCCCGTTTCTTGTGTGTCACGCCACGTGTAATACTTCCCGGCCGCGGCCTTGCTGGATGAGCGGCACGTAGCTTTCGAGTTTCTCGACCACGGCTGGATCAGTTAAGTCAATCACCATCCCGCGTTCTGCCGACATGTACGCGGCCATTACGAGCCGCGTAATCTCCAGCCCGTAGCGCCAGTCGAGAAACGCGTCGCGGCCGGCCGAGAAAGCACGGGCCATATCCGCATTCTCGTCTGTGTAGCCATACAGGTCAGCCTCGTTGTAGTGCACGGCGAGCAACCCGCGCGAGGCGGTTGCCTTTTCCAGCGCTGTTTCCGCATCGGCCACGGCATTTGCTGCCTCGTCGCCAATGAACAGCTCGAGCACCGAGCGCAGGGTGTTGACCTCAAAGGCATAGCCGGGTCCCATCCCGTCCATCAACAGGCGCAGACCTTGCTTCTCGAACATCCACGAGTCGGTGAATTGCGCCTGGACGAGCTGGTTCGTCTCCGGGTTGCGAAAGGTGATTATGCCCGTGGTGAAGTCCTCGGCAGGACGCTGGCTGTAATCGACGCCGAACCGGTCAAGAAGGCGTTGCCGCCACTCCGGAAGACCCCACTTCAGCAGCGAGGTCTGCGCCGACACCGAGACAGGCTGCAAGAATGTCGGCGGTTTGCCCAGCGGCGTCAACGCGTACCAGCCGACGGCGATGCTGTGGCATCCCATATCCGAGAGCACACCGCCGCCTTGAAGGGTGGGATCCCAGAACCACGGTTCGTGCGGGCCGCCATGCTCCTCGGCCGAACGGGTGAGCACCAGCGGGCCCATCGTCTCTTGTTGCGGGGCCAGTTGCGCCATCTGTGCCCGCAGCGCCTTCATGAAGATCTGGTTCTCAAAGTACGCCGTGAGCAGGTTGGCCTCATCTGCTAGCTCCACCAACCGCCGCGCTTCGCGGACGTTCCGTCCCAACGGTTTTTCGCAGATTACCCCTTTTACCGGCGCGCCTGCTTGGACGGCAGCCGCGATCTGCTCCATCAGCTCGACGCGCGCGAAGTTCGGCGCGTAGATGGCGATGGCATCCACATGATTAGCCATCTCGGCCACACTGTCATAGACCACGGCCTCGCCGATGCCCAGCTCGCGCGCGTAGGCGGCCGCTCGCTCGGCGCTGGCACGTGTGCGCGATGTAATGCCGGTTACTTCGATGCCGCGTATCTGTTGGATAGCTCGGGCCTGAAAGTGGGTGATAAAGCCTGCTCCGATGATGCCTAGTTTTAGACTCTGCATGTTTCTCCCTCTTTATCAAGGTCTAGGTTCGCGACCAGACGCGCTGCCTGATCGGGATATCAACCGGTCAAACGGCTCTACTGGCGCAGGCCGCGCTGCCGGCCATAGAGCGAAATGAGGACCAACAAAGTGACGCCTAAGATGATCTGGCGAAAGGCATCCTCCATCTGCATTGCTGTCAGTAGGCTGGTGATCAGGGTCAGCACGAGCGCACCAGCCATCGTGCCGGAATAGCTCCCTTTGCCGCCGCTGATTGCGGTGCCGCCGACGACGACGGCAGCGACCGATGGAAAGAGATAGGGTCCACCGAGGTTGAGGAATACCACCCCTGTGAACCCGAGCAGGATAAAGCCGCCGAACGCTGCCAGCAACCCGCTCAACGTGTACGTCAGGATGACCATCAGCGGAACGTGCACGCCCGACAGCCGGGCAGTGGTGCGGTTGACGCCGATCGCGAAGAGATGCTTGCCATAGCGTGAGCGCTCCAACAGCAACCACATGAGCAGCGCCAGGATAAGCCAGATGAAGACGACGCCGGGAATGCCCAGGACCAGCGGGCGCGAGATGTACTGAGACATGATCGGCGCCGTACTGCCCACCATATTCCCTTGCGTGTACGACAGAATGAGCCCCTGGACCACGCCAGCCATGCCCAAGGTCATCACCAGCGGCGGCACGCGCAGGGCTGCCACCCCGATCCCATTCACGAAGCCGACAGCCGCCCCGGCAGCCAGGGCAGCCGCGAGCGCCGGCAGCACCATCTCGTTTTGCCCAGCATTGATCCGGTAGGTCAAGATGGCAGCTAGGGTGACCACCGCGCCGATGGACAGGTCGATACCTTCGCCCCCGCTGATAATCACCAGCGTCTGCCCGGCGGCAATGATGCCCAGGAAGGCGGCCAGCCGCACGATGTTAATCGCTTGGCTGGGATTGACGAAACCAGGCCGGATAATACCGCCCAAAAAGAACAACCCGGCCGCTAGGAGCACGGCCAGGAGGGTGGGCGACAGCCTGAAGCCATCCCTCATCCTGCCACCTCCTGTACCATCTCTTTCGGCGGCAGGGCGCGCCGTCTCCGGTCACGGATCCAGCCAATCAATCCCGGCGCGGCTAAGGCGACGATAATAATCGTGGCGTCTACCAGCGTCTGGTTCCAGCTCGGTACGTCCGCAAATGAGATGATGTTGCGAATCAGACCGAGGATGATCACGCCCAGGATCGAGCCGGCAACCCCTCCTTGCCCGCCGCTCAGCCGGGTGCCACCGAGCACGACCGCCACGATCGAGTCCAGCGTCATGCCGCCGGTGGTGGTGATACCCACGCCGATCCGGGGATCGCCGGAACCGGTTCCCAGGGTGAGCACCAGCGCCCCCAGCGCCGCGAACAGGCCGGCTGCTACGTAGCTACCAAAACGAACGGCATTCACCGGGACGGCCGTCGCATACGCGGCCTCCGGCTTGCCGCCTGTGGCGATCAGGTACGAGCCGTAACGCGTGTGGCGGAAGAGTGCCCACAGCAGAATCAGAATCAGCGCGATCCAGATGCCGAGAGGAATGTTCAGCGGCGTGACCCGGCGATAGAGACGTGCCAGTTGTTCCGGCATGCTCCCCCCGGGTCGCGGTAGGATCCACAATGCCAGGCCAGAAAAGATGAACCCTGTGGCGTAGGTCGTCACTATCGGCGGCAGGCGGAGAACGGCGACGCCGAAACCGTTGAGCGCCCCGGCTGCCATCCCTGCCGCGCAGGCCAGCGCGACGACGCCGATGATCACCAGGGGCGGCGAGTCTGGCAGCAAGTTGGTTACCAACACCGCAGTCACCAGCGAGACGATCGCCCCGATAGAGAGATCGATGCCGGCGCCGATGATCACCAGCGTCTGGCCTACCGCTACCAGCATCAGGGGCAGGAAGCTGCGCAGATTGCCGTTCATCACCCGCAGTTCGAGCAGGTTCGGCTGGAGAATGGCGTTAACCGTCACCGCCACCAGCAGCAGGATCAGCGGGAAAAGGGAGGGGAAGCGCAGCGGGAGGTACTTCAGCTGCAGGCGATTTCTCATGCCGCTACTTCCCGATCCGGCACCCGGTCGTTGTCCTGTGCCGCGCCCATGCTGGCTGTGACTAGGTCAGAGCGTGTCAGCCGCTCGCCGCTAAGCTCGGCGCTCACCTTGCCATCGTGTAGAACCAGCACCCGATCACAAAGGCCGAGCAATTCCTCGTCGTCACTACTGTAAAAAAGGATCGCCGTGCCCGCGCGCCGTAGCTCGGCAAGTAGATTGTAGAACTCTCGTTTTGTACCGACGTCTACCCCTTTCGTCGGGTCGTTCAGCAAGAGAAGCTGCGGCTGGCGCAACAGCCACTTTCCGATAACCACCTTCTGCGCGTTTCCGCCGCTCAGATTCTGGGCAGACGCCTCCAGGGACGAGCGCACCAGGCTTAACGTATCCGCCACTCGATTCGCATCCTGCTTTGCGCGTTCCATCCGCAACGGAAACCCATACCGTCTCCAGGATGGGAGCTGGAAGTTCTCGAGAATAGAGCGGCTCAGTAACAGCCCTTCGCTGCCGCGGTCGCCGGGCACGTAGGCTACCCCATGACGCATCGCCTGTCGCGGCTGGGAAAAACGAACCAGTTCCCCTGAAACTGCAATTGTGCCAAAGAACGGGATGTCGCCGAACACGGCGCGCAAGAGGTTGGTTTGTCCCTGTCCCTGTAACCCGCCGAGACCGAGAAGCTCCCCATCCTTGAGGCTCAGGCTCACGCCGCGCAAGACGTCCGTGTACACCTCTTCGAGCTGTAGCCGCACCGCAGCATCTGGCGGCACCGGATCGTGGGCAAGCTGGCGCGGGACTGCGGCGACGTCGCCGATCATCAGGTTCACAAGCTGCTGCTCTGTGGTTTCGGCGATGACCTCGGCACCTTTGCTCTTGCCGTTGCGCAAGATAACGGCGCGATCTGCCACCCGGAAGATCTCTTCCATGCGGTGCGACACGAAAATGATTGCCTTGCCCGCTTCCTTCCAGCTGCTAATCAGCTCGAAGAGACGCCGCACCTGGCGGCTGTCCAGGCTTGCCGTTGCTTCGTCGAGGATGATGAGCCGCGGGTTGAGGCTGAGCACCTTGAGGATCTCGACGACCTGCCGCTCGTCAGGAGGCAGGGCCGACACCGGTTCTTCGGGGCGCAGCGATTCCTGTACTGTTCCCTCGAACAGCGCCAGCAGCTCCTGGGTCCGCTTGCGCACTGCCTGCCCGTCAATACGGACACCCCACTTGAGGGGCTCGTGTCCCAGCCAGATATTCTCGGCGACGGTCATGTCGGGAATCAGGCTCAACTCCTGGTAGACGGCAGCGATACCTCGCTTTTGCGCCGCTTGTGGCGAAGTGAAATTCACGACTTCGCCGTCAAGGACAAGCTCGCCGCCGTTTGGTTCCAGCACGCCGGTGATGACCTTGCTGAGCGTGCTCTTTCCACTCCCGTTGGCTCCCAATAGTGCCAGCACTTCGCCGGACTGCACGTCAAGATTACCATCGGCGAGCGCGACAACACCGCCAAAGTGTTTCACGATGTGCTCGGCGGACAATGACACCGGTGGCGGGGTGGCCATCTTGCCTTCCTCATCCATTGCCCTCCCGGACGCAGCGTTGCATCCGGGAGGACAGGTGCTCACTGGAAACCGTTACTCCATGAAGGAGGCGGCTTCTTCCTGCGTAATAAAGCCGTCCAGGACATAGGAGGCCGGCTGATCGGCCACCTTCTCATACTCTGAGTCGAAGTTTTCGGCAGTCACCTGGCCCGGAATTGGCACGTAGAGCGTATTGCCAAACGGGCCGGCGAGCTGCGTCTCGTCCACGGTGCCTCCCTGCAAGATCTCGAGCGCGACGCGCATCCCGCTGGCACCGACGCCGGGAGGATTGTACACGCCTATGCTCTCGAAATCCGGTTGCTGGTTGTCCATGACCTCTTTCCAGAGATGCATGTAGCCCGCGCGGGCCTCGCCGACGACCACGGGCCACTCCGCGGGATCGGCGGTGACGATCGCCTGCAGCGCACCAAGCGCCATACCGTCCTGCGTCCAGACACCGTCCATGTTTGGCAACGAGGCAAGGAAGTCCGACATGACCTGCTGGCCCGTCGCCTGATCCCAGCTACCGGTTTCACGGCCGACGACGTTGAGGCCCGGGTAGTCGGCGAAGACCTCTTCAACGCCATCCATACGCGCTTCGTTTGCCGGGTGGCCGACAAAGCCCTCGATCAGCACCACATCGCCCTCGCCGCCGAGTTTCTCAGCCAGCCAGCGTGCGCTGATTCGCGCCCACTCTGTCTGGTCGATAACCACGTTGATCGCGTCCGGCGCGGAGATCTCCTGATCGACGGCAATAACGACGATCCCCTGCTCGGCAGCCTCTTCGATGATTGGATTCAACGCCGACTGGTCGTTCGGGTTGATGATGATCGCGTCCACGCCGCGATTGATCAGGTTCTGGATCTGCTGGATCTGCCCCTGCACGTCGACATCGGCGCTTTCGATGACCAGGTCGGTCGTCAGACCTTGTTCCATGAATTCGGCGTTGAGTTGTTCCATGTTCTGGATCATCTGTGTGCGCCACTCACTGCCGACAAAGCCGTTGGAAACGCCGATGGTGAAGGGTTCGTCGACTGCCTCTTCGGCACCACCACAGGCGACCAGCGCCACCATGAGTAGTAAAAGTAGTGTCGCAAACAAGAAACGCTTCGACATGACATCCTCCTCTTAAAGTGGTTCATCAGACACATTGCATCTCGTCGCTTTCGTCTACACTAACCTCTCAAATCCGCCTCCTATCTAGCATCCACTTCAAAAACGTGATCTAGTGCCAGCCAAATGCTGCCGGTCACCCCGGCGTCCGCACCAAGCTGGGAAAACTCGATCTGCAGGTGCCTCGTGGAAAGCGCTGTCGAGCGGCGCAGGACGGCCTGGCGAATGGCCGATAAGAGACGGATGCCAATGTTTGCCACGCCGCCGCCGATGAAGATCTTTTGCGGGTTGTAGAAGTTGACCAACCCGGCGAGCATGCCGCCGATCATCCGCCCGGTATCGCGCACGATCTTATTGGCGGCCCGATCGCCTGCCTTGGCGGCATCACCGACGTCGACCGCCGTCAGCACTCCTTGCTTCTGGGCCAGGCGCTGGGTTAGGTACTCGCTCTCACCCCGTTCGGCCGCTTCCTTGCCTCGTCGGGCAATCGCCGGCCCACCGGCCATGATTTCCAGGCAGCCGGCGTTGCCACAGTGACAGATGGGGCCGTTATAGTCGATGCAGATGTGGCCCACGTCGCCGGCAGCTCCGTCGTGCCCGCGGTAAATCTGGCCCTTGCTCACGATGCCGCAGCCGATGCCGGTACCAATCTTAATAAACAGAAAATTGTCGAGCCCCCTCCCCCCGCCTGCAGCCGCTTCGCCAATTGCCATCACGTTCACGTCGTTATCGATAACCACGTTGGCCTGTGGGAAGTGCTCGCTCATAAAGGCGCGGATGTCGAACGATTCCCATTTGGGCATTAGCGGCGGCGCAATCAACACGCCCTCAGGGAACTTGACCGGGCCGGGCACCCCGATACCGATGGCTACTACCCGATCGGGCTTTGCTGCCTGATCATCTAGCATCTTGCTCAGCAAATCACATATCCGGCCGAGCACCAGACCGGGCGCATCACGGACGTCTGCGGGCTCACTATGCCGCTCCAGGATGTGACCGCTGAAATCGGCCAGGGCCAGGTCTATACTCGTCGCTCCCACGTCGACGCCGGCGACATAGCCATATGCGCCGTTGACGGCGAAAAGCTGCGGACGCCGCCCACCCTGCGACTCGCCTGCGCCCGCTTCGATCAGAATGCCTTGCCCGGCCAGGTCGTTCACGGTTGTGGAGACGATAGCACGTGACAGCCGCAGCTGCGCCTGCAATTCACTCCGGGAAAGCCTCCCTGCCTGGCGCACGGCGGCGAGTATGGCCGTCGCGCTTGCAGTCTGGGTTCGGGTCGCTCTGCGAATCGCCGGCACCTCCCTCTCATTGCCAGAAGCAGGTCCAAAAACATGGCCGTCGTTTTCTGCTTCTTGAGGTGACACTTACGCGTGAAGCGTGGCGACTTCTGTCGAAAAATTACATAAGTCGCCGGAATACTAGCATAAGTGGCCGGTCGTGTCCAGAGCCTTACAAGGGTAATCCTCATGTTGGCAGGGCGAATCAGTCGATGCAGCAACAGATGGGCCACAGCATAATTCGTCTTCGGCCGGCACGAGCGACTAACCTGGCGCTATATGTCTCCGTAATCCTCCATTTGCCCAACGCTAGCAGAATATCTATAATCTCGGCGGTACAGAGTGCCAGCGGTGTAGAGCCAGTTTCGATTTATGCCCCTGGACTGATCGCCATCGTTCCAGACGCACGAGATGTGGAAAATGATCGATACCCCTGTTCGCCGCTTAATTCGCTTTGTTGCCGGTCTCGTCTTCATCTCCATCCCGCTCGTCGCCTTCTTCCTGGCACTTACGGCAACGCCCGCGGCGGAGGCCGGTCCTGCGGCAAAGCTCGGCAACCCGCTGCAGCCTCTAGCCCCCGTCCAGGCCGTGGCTGCGGCCGAGTTCGGCACCCCGCAGCCTGACAACCTGATCTTGTCCGCCCTGCAGGTCGTCACGCCGACGATTACCTCTACCCCTGTGGAGGATGCGATTACAGGCGTTGAGTATCGTTATCTCGTCACGGCGAGCACCACGATTATCACCTGGACGCTGACCACCAGGCCCAGTGGCATGACCATTAGTGCGGTGACGGGCACCACGGCGCTGATCACCTGGACGCCGGCGACGGCTGGCAGCTTCGGCGTTGTCGTCGAGGCGGAGAACGAAGCCGGCGTGGCGCGCCAGCAATATTTCATCACCGTCGTTCAGGCCACGCGCACGCCGACGCCAACGCGCACGCCCCCGTCGACCCCCATCTACGTCGACCAGTACGAGCCAAACAACAACTTCCAGACGGCGTATACCATGGCGGCGGGGCAGGTGCTACAGGCTAATACCCTTTGGCCGGCCGGGGATATCGACTTCTTCCGCTTCCATGGCAAAGGGGGCTCCGTCTACGAAATCTTTACCCGCGACCTCGATCCTGGCATCGATACCGTTCTCACCGTCTACGACCCAAACGGCAATCCCATAGCCTCCAACGACGACGCCGAGCCACTCGACCGCGCTTCCCTGGTGACCATCACCGCTGGGCAAAGCGGGTTTTACTTCGCCAGCGTGGTCAACCGCGATCCGACCGATCCTGTCGACAAAACCTACAGCATCGAGGTGCGCGAAGTACTGGGCCCAACGCGCATTGCTAGCGTTGACGACTGCGAGCCTAACAACTCCTTCGAAACGGCGTGCGTCCTGCCGCTGGACGTGCCCCACCAGGCCGATTTTGTGCCGCCCGTCGGCACCGGTGAGGATAACGATTTCTATCGCATCTGGGTGAAACAGGGCCTCTACTACACGTGCGAGACCTCGGCGCTGTCCACCGTGAACGACACCAACATGATCCTCTACAGCTGTGCGGGCGATCAGTGTGGCATCGACGGCAACGACGACAAGGATCGCCTCGCAGGGGATCTCGGTAGCCGCGTCAGCTACTTGGCTGCCTATACGGGCTGGCTCTATGCCCTGGTCGGCCCCGGCCCTAACCTCGAGCCCGAATACAACCTCAGCTCGCTCTACACCTACACGATGGAGTGCACCCAGGCGGCACCGCCCACGCCGACACCAACCAGTACCCGCGCTGCGGCGGTGGGTGGCGCTGGCGCGGGCGACAAAGGCGGCGGCAATTTCGTGCCCACCCCGACTCCTTTCATCGGGGTGACACCGGCGATTACCGGAACGGTGACCCTCGTACCGCCGACCCCGACGCCGCGCCCCATCGTCGTCATCCAGCCGCTACCGACGCCGACGCCCGCCGGTCCCGAACAGCTGCAAATCACGCTGGAGACAACCATCTACTACGATCTGAATAACAACTTCGTGGCCGAAGCGACTGAAGGGATCATGGATGTTGCCGTGGCGGTGTATGACAATGCCACGGGGCAGCTTCTCTCGCTGGGCTTTACCAACGAGGAAGGCAGGGTGCGGTTTGGCCCGCTCGTTACCACCGGGCCGGTCCGCCTTGTCGTCCCCTATCTCAACTTCAATCAACTCGTCGTTGAGGAAAGCGCCTCTATCCAGCTACGCGTTGGCCCTCGCCCGCTGCCGGGTACAATCCCCTGACCGTTAGCCGGCGGCAACGTAGGATCCAGGAGACACCATGACGGCACCTCCACCCAGCAGTTCTCCCCGCTTTCGCGAGCTGGTTGCCGGGCGCACACCGCTCCTCGTCGCGCTCGGCGCAATTGTCGTAGGGCTCTGCCTGCTCGTCGTCTTCGCCGCCTTGCTCCTGCGCGGCGGTGACGTGTTGGAAGGTGAGGAGCCTACCCCGTTCCCGACCAACCCGGGCGCTGCGACCGCCGAAGTCATCGTTGGTGGGATTGTTAGTGGCACGCCCATCAGCCTCTCGTTGAACGCACCTGCGACCCTGGAAATCGGTGCCCAGACTTATGCCGTGCGACCGGAGCCCGTCGCCGCCGATGGCTCGTGGGATCCCGAGTTGCGTGATGAGCAGACGGCCGCATGGATTTACGGCACGCTGATCAACTACGTCATCGGCCTGGCGGACACTAGCAACAACCGCGACATGCTTGAGGGGCTCGCGCCTGGCGCGACGGTCTATCTCATTTTGCGCGACGGGACACGGCATGGCTTTGCGATCACCGGACGGGAGTTCGTCCCCACCAATCGCGTTGACCTCTTTGCGCAGAACTTTCCCGGCCTCACCTTGATCCTGTTGGGGGCGCGCGGCGACGAACGGCTTGTCGTTCGTGGCGACTACGTGGTCGATACCGCGGCTGGCGGCGCGCCGTCTGGTGCCGGTAACCAGATCGAGCTCGGGCAGACGGCGCAACTAGACAACTTGCGCCTCAGCGTCACCGGGGCAGCGAGCCTGTTTGACCGGCCGGAGGCGCCCCCCGGATTCATCTTCTATCTGGTCGATATGCAGCTAGACAACGCCGGCACGGAACCGCTCGATCTCAGCCAGCTCCGCTTTGCACTGCGTGACGATCTTGGGAACCAGTACGCGCTCAACCCCCAGGCGAGCGGCCTGGGAACCAACCCGCCGCCCAGCGGAACCCTAGCACCCGGCGAAAGCCGCACGGCGAGCCTCGCCTACCAGCTCCCCAGTGGGCTGGCCAGCCCGACGGTGACGCTGCTCATCAGCCGCGAAGGGGGCACAGGCGAGATCCTGGTCACGTTGCCGTTTGCCGGTGGTGGTACCGATGCAGCGCTCACCGGAGCTGTGTCGCTACAACAGGCCGAAGTCTCTGAGGACGGAACGACGCTTTCCCTCTTTGGGCAGGTAAGTAATAGCGGCACACAGCCGCTCATCGTTGGCGAAGGTGACGTCTCCCTGGTGGCCAACGGCACGGTTCATCTCATCCTCTCCACGAACCCGGCCTTCCCCTGGACCATCGCTCCGGGCGGGACGGTTCCCTTCACGCTCTCCTTCCAGAGACCGGCAGCGTCTGAAGCGATCTTCACGCTCCTGAGCCAGCCGTTCCAACTGACCGGCTTACGCTAGGCGCGGCAGCTAGGCATTCACCGCCGGTTCGCGTTCCTCGGCGCTCGCCTTCTCACCGGGCCTCCCTTCCTCGTCACGTTCCTGCTTGTTGAGGAGAAACTCAAGGGCAGAGGTCTCACGCATCCCGCGGCTCGTGTGGAACAGCAACATGCCCACCACGATCGAGAGGATGCCTAGCGCTAACCCGCCAAGTTGCAGTGGGCCGACATAAGGGCGCTCGAATGCCGGCTCGACGTGCGTGCCAATGCCCAGCAGATCCGACAACCCTGCGACGTAGGCAAAGACCAGGCCGGTCGCTGCCAGGCGGATGCCGATGTCTCCCTGTAGCGAGCGCGGCGTATCGGGGTCGCGCAGCCGGTAGAGATGGAGGAAGCCGGCAGTGGTCAGCAGGGTGAGCCCCACGAGCAGCTGCGCCATCTGCACCATGCCGAAGCCCGGCGTCAGGTCAAGGCCAAGAATCTCGGCGGCAAGCGAGAGAATCGTAAGGACGTTGCCAATGAGGAAGAGCGAAAGAATGACAAGGTTCCAGACTGTCGCCACACGTCGTTGCACAGTCCCTCCTCAACAGACACAAAACGCCGCGTCAGTTGCGCGGCGTTCTGCGTCTGCATGTCCAGATCTTGTCGGGGCAGCCGGATTCGAACCGACGACCTCTTCAACCCCATTGAAGCGCGCTACCAAGCTGCGCCATGCCCCGAGTTGAGCGGATTCTAGCAGAGGATGAGGTGCAGCGCAACCGCTCTCACCCTGGTCACAGGTCGGCGGTGCGCCGCCACACGGCACGCCCATCCCAGCCGTAACCATCACCACGGGAACCAGAGCGCCATCTCCTCCAGCGCCGGCGCGGCCAGCGCCGCTAGCCCAAGCACAAAGTTATACGCAGCATGTAGCAGGATCGCGACTGTCGTGTTATACCGCTGCCGCATCACGCCCAGGATAAAGCCGACGACAAAGATCAGGAGCGTGGCGATGGAGAGGCCGTATTGCGTGTGGATGACGGCAAAGAGCAGCGACGTGAGCCAGATACCGAGGACAGGTTGTAGGGCGCCACGGAACAGGACCTCTTCGCCGATCCCTGCCGCGACGGCGAGCAGCAGCCAGTCCCAGACCGTATCCATGTTGCCAAGTAAGAGCTGGCTCAGTTCATCCATGACTTCGGCCTGCACTGGGTTTGCCTGCGCGAGCAGATAGTTGGCAACGATCATCAGTACGAGGAGGACAGGCAACCAGCGCAGAGAGCGGCCCACCTGCCTCGCCGTAGGTCTCTCCAACCCCAGCCGGTCCAGCGCCTTCCACAGATTGCGGCGCGTAAAAAGCCCTACTCCCGCAAAGGCGAGCGCTAGCAACAGCAGCTCCCCTGCGGCGACCGCCAGAGCCGATGTTGCCTCCATCGTCTCCAGTAAGCCCTCCAGCCCACCTTGACTCAGCGGCAGAAGCCCGTTCGCCGCCAGATAACCGCTAAACATGAGCGCGAGCGTATGCACCGGCGCGCCGGGCTCAATCGGTATCCACCTGGCCAGCAAACGGCGCACTTCCGGTAGGGCCACCAACAAGCCCCAGACGGCGGCAGCCAGCAACACGACGCCGGCTGGCCGTGGTGCCGAAAATCCCTCGCCCAACGACATCTGCGCCAGCTCATCCGGTGACACCAGCAGTAACATGAGACCAGCAAAGAAGACTGGCAAGTTCAACAGCAGCAGTAACCAGTTAAACGCACGCCGCAGCCGCTCATTCTGGCGAGCCTGCACGATGTTTGCGACGAAAATAAGGCTGAAGAGCAGGAGCAGTGGAATGACGATCATAGTAAACGGAGTATAACCTAAGTCTCCTTGTCGCTCCATTTGCTTCCGATTACAATCAAATCGATGAATCAGGAGGCAATGGCGCGTTTGCGCCGCCTTGGCGTCGTCAAAGGGACGCGCCATCTCAGGCCAGTCAACCGCTCATCACCATCAGAATCAGTTGCACCGGGGCGCCAACAGGCTGCGCGCACGGTGCCTGATGGTGAACCGCAAGCGCTGCCTGCGCTCCTGCCGGGTTTGGAGCTCGTCGCAACGCCGGAAGGAGCTTGCTACGTCCTCGATCGCGTCTATCCGCTGCAATTCCGCCACGGCGCCGCTGCGCTGGATAGCCTCTTGCAGCACCGGCCGGCGGCCGCCGCCCCTTTCTGTGGAGAGCCGCGCCTTCGTGACCTCGATTTTCGCGACTTCTTGTTTGTCGACACGGAGACAACTGGGCTACACGGCGCGGGAACCCTCGCTTTCATGGTCGGCGTCGCCTTCTACGAGGATGATGCCTTTGTCTCGCGCCAATACTTTCTGCGAGACCACGGCGACGAGCCGGCCATGCTCTGGTTGCTGGACCAGCTCCTGGCCGAACGCCCGGCGCTCATCACCTTTAATGGCCGCTCCTTCGACCTGCCGCTGCTCGACGGCCGTTTCCTCCTTAACCGCATGCCCAGCGACCTGTTACAGCGCCCGCACATCGATCTGCTCTTGCCGGCGCGCCGTCTCTGGCGGCAACGTCTCGACTCCTGTGCCCTCTCCGCCCTGGAGCAGGCGCTTTTAGGGCTGCAGCGTTCGCAGGAGGATGTGCCCGGGTGGCTCATCCCTTCCCTGTACAACGACTATCTCGCCAGCGGCGATGGCCGCGAGATGGCCCGCGTCTTCTACCACAACCGGATCGACCTGCTCTCGATGGTGACTCTCGCAGCGCGCATTGTACGCCAGCTCGCGGCGCCGCAGCCAGGCGATCACCCCATCGATCTGTTCGGTCTGGGGCGCTGGCTGGCCACCCTCGGTCGCACCGCAGCGGCCGAAGAGGTGCTGCGCCTTGCCGCCGTGCCCGAACTGCCGACGCCGCTCTACCAGCAGGCGTTGGCTCACCTGGCGCTGTTGCTCAAGCGCGCCGGCCGGCGTGACGAGGCGATCACCGTCTGGCAGCAGCTCGCAAGCACCAGCTTCGACGACGTGACCGCGCACATTGAGCTGGCTAAACATTACGAGTGGCATGGCCGGGATCTGGAGACAGCCTGCTTCTGGACGGAGCAGGCGATTGCTTTGCTCGGCCCGCACGACCGGACGCTCCACGCTGAACTGGTCCATCGCCATCGCCGCCTGATACGGAAGATGGGCCGCGACTAGCGCAATGTATCGCCAACGTGTCTCCTGCCGCACCATCATCGTCTCCGCCCTGCAGGTGACCATCGGGGCGATTTTGCTCTTTTCCGTCGCTTGTTGGCGGATTGGCGGTGAATTGCCGACCCGCGTACCCACCGCCGAGGTACCACCAGAGGAGATCGCCGGCTTTACCCAACTGGGCACGCTTCCGGCGACCTACACGCCCGCCAGCGCGGGCCCGCTGCAGCCTGCGCCAGCCCGGCCGGGCTATGTGGGCACGCCGGTAGCCACCTCGACCCTGCCGTCGGCGCTCATGGTGCCGCAACCCGACCTGCCGCCGACGATTACCCCGACCCCCTTTAAGCCGCCCGATTACCTGTTGCGCGAGGTTGCCGTACTGGAATACCAGCAGCCGCCTTATACCACCGACTGTGACGGCACCGGCGTCGTCTTCCGCAGCAGCTATCCCAGTGGCATCGGCGGGCCGAAACGCTATTATCACGCCTACCTGCCGCCCTGCTACGGGCAGGATGGCCGCGTCTATCCCGTCGTCTATCTCCTCCACGGCTCCGGTCACACGGACTATCAATGGGTGCGCCTCGGCGTGGCACAGCACATCGACCAGGGTATCCTTGAGGGCCGCTACCCGCCCTTTGTCGCCATCATGCCCTACCATCCCGACTTCAACGACACCACCAGCGGCGGCGAACGCAGCGTCGAAGGGGTGACGATGCAGTATCTCATCCCCTTCATCGACCAGAACTTCTGCACGTGGAACACGCGTGAGGGTCGCTCCCTCAGCGGCTTTTCCCGCGGCGGCTACTGGGCCCTTATGCTTGCTTTCCGCTATACGGACATGTTTGGCGCCGTTGCCGGCCACAGCAGCCAGCTCCGGCTGGACGTCGACCCCCCACAATATAATCCGCGGGCGACCTACGCCGAAGCCGACCTCTCCAACACCAACATCTGGATGGACTGGGGGCAGCACGACTTCCTCCGCCCCGGCCAGCTATACATGCACCAGTCACTGATGGATGCCGGCATCGCCCACCGTGTCACCGTTAATCCTGGCGGTCACAGTGACCTCTATTGGTACGCCCACGTCGGTGAGTATATGGACTGGCACGCCTCGAACTGGCCGGTGGAACGCGAAGCATACCCGTTCTGCGAGCTTACAACTGCCAATTAGAACGCAACCCTCGTCGCGGTGCCGAACGCTCATTCCGAAGGATCGGCAGGCAAGATGGCCAAAATGGCGATGTGAAACAGCTTGCGGTCGCGTGGCTCCTGCCCTGATACTCCTGTAACCATGCCCAGATGACCAAGGTGGCCAAGATGGCCAAAATGATCACTTTTTTGCATGGCCACCTTGCGAGCGGGCCGGGCTGCTTCCTAGCGACAGAACAGCCGCAGCCGTCTACTCGTAGCCGAAATGTTCCCGGTATAGCTGCTGGGCGTGCCGGATGTACTCGAGCGCGACGTCGCGCGGCTCCCAGCCGACCGGCTCCACCCGTTTGCCCTCGAGGTCCTTGTAGCGGCGGAAGAAGTGGGCCACCTCACGCAGGTAATGGCTGTTCACGTCCTCGAGGTCCGTATACTCCGCATACAGCGGGTCGTTGTTGGCGACCGCAAGCACTTTGTCGTCCGGGTCTTCGCCGTCAAGCATGCGGAACATGCCGATGGGCCGGGCGACGAGTACGCAGCCTGGGAAGGTAGGCTCCTTGATGAGCACGAGCACGTCCAGCGGATCCCCGTCGTCGTAGAGCGTGCGCGGGATGAGGCCGTAGTCGGCCGGGTAGTGCAGCGGTGATGCCAGCACGCGGTCGAGCTTGATAAACCCGCCCTCGTGGTCAAATTCATACTTGTTGCGCGTACCGCCGGGGATCTCGACGATGACGTTGATGATGTCCGGCGCGTCTGGGCCGGCGGGGAGATCATGCCACAGGTTTTTCATCTTGCTAATGCTTTACCTCGCTTGCGGGATCGGTGTTCACCTATTGTAATCGAGGGAGATTCCCGGTGCACGAGCCACGCTCACGACGAGGGCGCGTCGCGTGGCGCAGTCCAGGCCGGCGACTTGTGCACGTGCACGACCTGCCAACCCTTCTCCCCATGTACCAGCAC
>JAVVFG010000032.1:0-18534 GCA_032260445.1 Anaerolineae bacterium
GGATGACCCCGGCGTAACCGCCGCTGGCGTGGACGTCGGTGTCCACCTGCAGCACATTGTTACTGACGGTCGACCCGGGAACGGGCGCCGGCGGCTCGTCTGTGGTGCTAATAGCCACGCTACTAGCAGGATCCCGAAAGGTAAAGAAGCCGATCGTGTTGCCGTCGCCATCGCTGCCGCTGGGCAGTCCAGACTCGAAGTCGTCCACGATGGCCCGCTCCAGAGCGATGTCGTCAAGGACAAGCGTGCCGCTCGCCCCGTCCAGAATGATGGCCAACCCCCACATCTCGGTGAGCGTCAGGCCGTCGTCCGGAGCGCCGCCCGGCTGGTAGTCGGTGGCGCGGGAAAAGTCGGCAAAGGGAATGGTCACCTGCCGCCAACCGCTGAAATCGTCGACAAAGATGGTGTCGAATCGTTCGGCGGTATCGCTGGTGGGGTCCGAACGATTGTCGAAGATTTCGAACTGGAAGCTCTGGCCAGAATTGGCGCCGTAGTGCCAGAAGGAAATAGCAGCGAAGCTACTCCAATCCTGAGATCCACCGCTGTTGGCAAAATCCCGACCGAAGCCGGCATAGCCGGCTGTGACGTCAAAGTTAGCTTCGACGAAGGTGTTGTCGCCGGCCTGATCAGGACGCGCCAGCGGGTCCGTCTCGGCCACCGTCGGGAAGGTGGTTTCGACCACAGCGCCACCGCCGGCATAGGCGAGCCAATCATCTGGCTGGCCGCCTTCAAAGTCAGCCAATAACTGGCTGCTGGCGGCCGCTGTTGGCAAACTACCTATGTTCGCTAACAAGAAGGCCAACAGCGTTAGAATAAGGGAGTAAGCTTGTTTCTGTGTCATCGTTCAGCTCCTTGTCTGCACGTTGGTAAATTCGCACGTAATCCACCTTCATCGTCTGCGGAAACGTCGTCGTCTCATCCGGGTAACCGGGCCAGCGCCCGCCGACGGCGACATTCAAGATCAAGAAAAACGGGTGGTCATAGACCCACTCTCCGGGGACGGCCGCCGCTGTGAGGCGAAAGTAGTTTTCGCCGTCCACGAACCAGCGGATCTCCTCCTCTTCCCATTCAATCGCAAATATGTGGAAGTCGTCGGCATAGCGACCGTTGCCGGTCAGGCGTTTGCTGCGCCCCACCCCGTCGCCGCCCGAGTAACCCGGCCCGTGGACGGTGCCATGAATGACACTCGGCTCAGAGCCGATATTCTCCATGATGTCGATCTCCCCGTTATGTGGCCATCCTTTGCGATCGAGGTTGGCTCCGAGCATCCAGAACGCGGGCCAGATGCCCTGCCCGTAAGGGATCTGGATACGCGCCTCGACCCGCCCGTAGGCAACCTCGACCTTGTCCCGCGTCATCAGGCGGGCCGAGGTGAACCGCTTGCCGAGCTTGTTCTCCTCTAGCGCCTGGATCACCAGGTAGCCATCTTCGATAAAGGAGTTTTGCGGCTCATCGGTGTAGTATTGAGCCTCGCCGTTGCCCCAGCCGCTGCCGCCAACTTCGTGAGTCCAGTATTCACCGTTAATCTCCGGCCCGTCGAACTCGTCCTGCCAGACCAGTTCCCAGCCGGGGCGGACCCACGCTGGAGTCGCTGTCGGGGCGGGGGTCTCCGTGGCTGTAGCCGTTGGCTCGGCCGGCGAGGCAGCGCAAGCTAACGTTAATGCCACCAGAACCCCCCAGGAGAAAGAGGGTAAACGACGCAGGATCTGACGCTTCATGATCAGTTTGTTTTCATCCTCCCGTCCCAGCCGTTCCCGTCAGAGCGAGCGGCGAAAACAGCTGGGTCAATTAAGGGCACGTGGGTATCACAGGCGCCGGATCGGTCGTTTTCAGCCCATAACCAAAGGGGAAGAGGGGCGCGTCGCATCCCCCGGCGGGCACGTTGTCAAAGTCAAAAGGAATCTGGTCCATGGTGCGCGGCCAGGTATAGGGGAGGGTGCCCTGGAACTCGTATGCACCAAAAAGGACATCGGCCACACCCTGCCCTTCCGTCCCCGGCAACCAGGCAGCTATCCAGGCATCGGCCAGCGGCAACTGCTCGCTGATGATCAGCGGCCGGCCCGAAAGCAGGATGACAATCAGCCTGCGACTCTGCTCGCGCACCCGTTCAATCAATCCGGCCTGGATCTCGTTCAGAGCCAGGTCGGCCCGATCCCCCATCCCTTCCGCGTAGGGCCTCTCGCCGATGACGACGATGCCCACATCGGCCACGACCGGCTCACCGGCGTCGCCGGTGACGTGCTCATACTTGCCGAAGCGATTGTAGTAGACGTTGGTCGTGTCTGGCGCGGTTGCCTCGATGCCCTCGAGGATAGTCGTGCCAGGCGTGAGGTTGCCCGGGCGCCCCTGCCATTCAATTGACCAGCCGCCAGCCTGGATGCCAACGTCATCCGCCGCCTCCCCGGCGACGAAAATGGTGGCGACGCCGGAGGGAATGGGCAGCGTCTCTCCGTCGTGGTGGAGCAGGACAAGGGATTCGCGTACCGCCTGGCGCGCCAGCTCGCGGTGGGCGTCCGAGCCGACCGTGTCCAACAGACTGTCGTCCATCAGCGGCCGTTCGAAAAGGCCGAGTTCGAACTTCACTGTCAGGATGCGACGTACCGCATCGTCGATGCGTTCCTCCTGCACGTCGCCGTTCTCGACTGCCGCCGTGAGCGCGTCGATGAAGAGGCCATATTTGGAAGGCACCATGTTCATGTCTATGCCGGCGTTAATCGCCTTGACGACGGCCTGGTAGTAATTGCCATCAACCTGGTCGATCGCGCCCCAGTCAGAGACGACAAAGCCGTCAAAGCCCAATTCGCCTTTAAGAACGTCCGTAATAAGGTAGCCGTGAGCGTGCATCTTCGCGCCGTTCCAGCTGGAATAGGAAACCATGATCGTGCGCGCGCCGGCTTCGATGGCGGCCAAGTACGGCGGCAGATGGACGGCGCGTAGCGTCTCCTCGTCAATCTGGGCGTCTCCCTGGTCGATTTCGTAATTACTGGCGCGCGAGGTGCCCCAGACAGTGCCGCCGTCCGCGACGAAGTGCTTTGGCGTGCCCGCAATCGTGTCCGTCGCCGCCAGGTCATCTCCCTGCAGCCCCTGCAGATAAGCGCGGCTCAGCCGCGTGACCAGCCCCGCGTTCTCGCTGTATCCTTCGTACGTGCGGCCCCAACGAATATCCTGGGGGACGCTGACAGCCGGAGCGAAGTTCCACCATATGCCCGTAGCTGCCGTTTCCACGGCGGTGACGCGGCCAATTTCCGCAAGGAGGTCGGCGTTGCCGGTGGCGCCCAGGCCGATGTTGTGCGGAAAGAGGACGGCGCCTTTCACGTTGCTGTGACCATGGACGGCGTCAACCCCATATAAGAGCGGGATGGCCAATGACGTCTCCAGAGCGTATCGCTGGAAGCCGTTGACCATTTCCAACCAGTCTTTCGGGCGATTGCCGGCGGGAGAGCCACCGCCACCGCTGAGGAGGCCACCGATACCCAGCCGGGTGATATCCTCCTCGGCGATGCTGTTTTTCTCAACGAGCGTCATCTGGCCGATCTTTTCGGCGAGGGACATGCGTCCGAGCAAATCCTCGACGCGGTCGGGGATCGGCCGGGAGGCGTCTTGATATGCAAGTGTGCCTAATTCATCGCTTTCTCCAGCCGGCGCGGAGACAGCCGTGGCGGCGCCGGTCGGGGAAGCGGGCGTAGGGCCGGCGGCCTCGCGGCACGCAGCGAGCATGAGAAGGGTCAGCAGAAGGATCAGGTTGGTGCGTCGAATCATGGTGCTTATCCTGCAAGCAGGGGCGACTCAGCGGGGCGCCGCCCCTGAAAACGGTCCAGGTTGTGGCTTACAGGCCAAAACCATGCTGTCATCTGTTTGTCAATCCCGGACCGTTACTTTGCTGTCATGCACGATTGGGCCGGGCTGTTGGCACACTGAACCAGGCTCTCCGTCCGGAAAGCTTCTGTCAGCGCCTTGCCCACATCACAAGCGAGCAAAAGGTTCTCGTTGAGTTGTCCTTTCAGAATGGTTTGAGGACGGATACGCTGTTTATGCGGCTGTTCCCGTACGGTTTACGGTCTGCGTCTCACTTGTCTACACCAGTAACCACAATGCCCTGCATAAACTGCCTTTGTGCCAGAAAGAAGATGACCACAGGCACGACAGCTGATAGCAGCGAGGTGGCCTGGATCAGGTTCGTTGACTGGGAGTAAAGGTTGTTGAAAGCAGTCAGCCCCACCGTAATCGGGAATTTGTCCGGGTTGCCCGCCAGATAAATCAACGGTCCAAAAAAGTCGTTCCAGGCCCAGAAGAAATGGAAGAGAGCAACGGCCGTTAGGGCTGGTGCCGACATAGGCATGATCACCGACACAAAGACTCGGAACGGGCTGGCCCCATCGATCATGGCGGCTTCATCCAGATCACGCGGAATGGTCATGAAAAATTGCCGCAGCAGGAAAACGTTGGTCCCCCAGGAAAAAAACGCGGGAACAATGAGCGGCAGCCAGGTGCCTACCCAACCCAGTTTGAGGAAGACGAAATACGTCGGGATTAGCGTCACCGCACCGGGCAGAATCACGGTGGAAAGCATCACCATGAACAAAACGCTTTTGCCGGGGATACGAAACCTGGAAAAGCCATAAGCCACCAGCGCGGACGAGAGCACTGCGCCAACGGTGGTGATCGACGCATACATAAAGGTGTTGCGTAACAGTTTCAGAAAATCGATGGTGTTCCAGGCCCTAGCAAAATTACCCCACTGGGGATCAGCCACCCAGGCTCGCTCAAGTTGGCGCCATTGGCCATCCCAGTCGAACGGACCGGCATCCGGATTTTGTGGATCGACAAATTGACTGGCCTGACGTCCCTTTTTGTAGAGTGCCAACTCCCGCAATTCCCCATCAATGGGCACCAGGTAAATATCGTAGGATTTCCCTTCATAGGTGAACTGCTGCTCTGTGGCTGGCCACCAGGGCGCACCGGTTTTTGAAAACTGGCTGTCTGTTTTCAGAGCCGTGACAATGCCATAAACCATGGGAATAAGGAAAAGGAAGAGAACGGCCAATGCCAGACCCGTTACCCCCATTTTCATCCCGGCGACTCTGAGGATCTTCGGCGTTCTGGTCGCGGTCGCTCGCCTGGTTGCTACTCCTGATGAAGAAAGCTCGGCTGTCATTTACCTTTCCTCCGCTGCGTAGTACACCCAGTAACGGGCCGTGCCGAATAAAATGATGGTGATGATGAGCGCCACGATAAACATCAGCCAGGCCAGCGTCGCACCGTATCCCATATTGAAGAACGAAAAAGATTGCTTATAGAAGTACACCATATAGAAGCGGGTTTTCCCCTCAGGAAATCCGGTGCCGCCATTGAGGACAAAGGGCGCTAAAAAGTACTGTAGAGAGCCGATTACCCCCAAAACAAGCTGGTAAAAGATAACGGGCGTGATCAGCGGAAAGGTGATCCTTAACAATCTTTGCCAATAGTTAGCGCCGTCAATTTCGGCTGCCTCGTATGTTTCCGTCGGTACCCCTTGCAACCCCGCTAGGAAAATGATCATGGCATTGCCTACCCCCCATAAACCAAACATGGTGTAGGCGTAATAAACCAATTGGGGGTTGGCGAGCCAGCGAATGCCCCCGGTGCCCGTTGCTTCTATCCCCGTTAGCCTTTCAATGAAGACGTTGATCCAGCCGGTTTGCTCGTTCAAGACGCCGTTCCAGATCAGGACGCTGGCTACCAGAGGGATCATCGTCGGCATGTAGAACAAGGTCCGGTAGATATTTTTGCCGATGACATGTTGTGAATTCAACAAGAGCGCCAAAAAGAGGGCAAAACCCAGACTAATGGGCAGAGAGATGGCGGCAAAGTGGAGCGTGCGCACGAATGAGAGACGCACTTCCTTATCCAGAACCAGGGCGCGGTACCAGTTGTCAAAGCCGATGAATTTCGCCTGGTCAGGCACGGCGGGGTTGAATGCATAAAGGGAGAACACAAACGAAGCGATCATGGGGAGAAAGTAAAAGAGCAGAAACCCCACCATCCAGGGGCTCAGGAAAGTCAATCCCCAACGCGCTTCTGTTCTCTCCAGCCTCGTCAGTTTCCGCTTTTTCTTTGCGCGCGTGTTTTTTAAGAGCGTAATGCCTTCGAATACAGACATGGCGCCATCTCCAGAGTAGAAGAGGCCCCTGACTTCAGTAAGTCAGGGGCCTCGTTGAACGGGCTTATTAGTCGGCCGCCGCGTCGAAGATCGCCTGCATATCTTCGACCAGCGTTTCTATCTCAGCATCGACATCCGCATCCGGTGTATTTGCCAGGTAATTCCAAAACTCATTGTACCGATCGGTCGTTTCCTGGAAGCTGGGCATCCAGCTCTCATGGTTGGGGTTGTCGGCATAAGCCATGCTGTCAACGACAACCTGCCAGTCGATCTCCTCACCGGGGAAATTCGTTTCGGTGTACAGGTCAAAGTAATCTTCCTGGAGCGACAGGCGGGCAGGCATCCCACCATAGATCGTCAGCAGGTCGTTCGCATGTTCCGCACTCAGCATGTAGGTCAATACTTCGAATGCAGCTTCCGGATTCTTGCTACCCTTGAGGATGCCAAAGGTATCGGCGTGCATCTTGGAGGTAACAGTGCCTTCGTAGGCCGGCGTGGCTGCCAGCGCCCATTCAAAAGGCACATCACCCAGCGCCCACGGCGCAACGTACCACATGTGCAGGTGAACCATCGCCAGATTACCCGAGGAGAAGGGGCCACCAGGGCCTTGCAAGAAGTCCGCGCCACCGTAAGGACCATTCGGAATGAACCAATCGTTCCACCAGCCATCATAGGTCCATTTCCACGCTTCGGCCCACGGCTCGGGAACCTGGGCGTTGCCGTCTTCATCCACCAGGGAGCCGGCGCCAAAGAACGTACCGATGCCCCGCGGGTCTGTGAATTGGTTCATCCAACCAAACTGGACAATGTTTTCCGGATCGAATTCGTCCATTGTGGCATCGTTGCCGTTGGCGTCTACAGTTAGTTTCATCGCCAGCTCGGTGAGCGTGTCGATGTTCCATTCGTGCTCTTCGCCATTTTCATCCACATAGGGTGCACCATATTCGCTTGGCGGATACGGGAATCCACCTTCGTCGAATAGATCCATATTGTAGATCACAAAGGAGGGGAAGATGGCAAAGGGAATACCCAGCTGTCCTTCCTCTTGCACCTGATAGAACTCGACCAGGGCCTCATCAAAGTCGCTCAGGTCGTAATTGTTGGCATCAATGAACGGTTGCAGGTCAAGCCAGGCGCCTTTAAAGCTGTCCCGACCGCGAATGCCGACCGGCCCGACGATGTCGGGGGCATTGCCCGCGGCGATTTGGGTCGCCAGGGTATCGTAGGCGGTGTCGTTGTCGACAATTTCCAGCACCAGTTCAATTTCATCCTGGCTGGCGTTGAAGTTCTCGAGAAACGCATTTTGTGGCTCAAAGGTTCCTTCGTCCGAGCCGGCGCCCAAACCGACAAACCAGCGAACCTGTACCCGGTCGCCTGCCGGTTCCTCGACGACCTCCTCCGCCACTGGCTCCTCTGCCACTGGCTCCTCTGCCTCTGTCTCCTCCACCACGGGCTCCTCAGCCACTGGCTCCTCAGCCGCGGGCACTTCTACGTCCGTTTCGCCAGCGCTTTCCTCGACAACCACTTCTTCTGCCGCCTGGCCGCCACACGCCACCATCAACACGGCAATCAGAAGCAGCACAAGTACCTTCCAGTGAATCTCTTTCATGCTTTTTCCTCCTCAAAAACAAACGTGTATTTGCTATTTTTGGCTCCACAAGCGTTTTCTTGACTCGTTCCGCTTCAGTTCAGTCGACCCATAAGCTCTCCTTCAGGTGCGCAGCCTCCCCTCACGCACGTTGCCAACCTTGGGCCCAGTGGCTCCGGCACATTCCTGACTTGAAACCGCTTTCTGCCAAACACCTAAACAGACTGCGATTGCTGAAAGCGCTCTCATAAGAATAGCATAAGATGCGTCACAATGTCAAGCGGCACTGCTCTTATTCTCTTTGTCCGTTTGAGAAGAATAGCGTCGCACGCGATTCTCTCGAGTAATTCTCGACAAATCGCTTGGTTAGCTTTACATGAAAGCGCTTTCGCGATATAATCACACTGCAGGAGGAACAATGACGCGGAAAAACGTTACGATTGCTGATATCGCCACACAGGCCGATGTGTCCATCAGTACCGTCTCCCGGGTGCTCAACAACACGGCCCCGGTGGCCGCGGCGACGCGCCGGGCAATCCTCGATGCGATGGAGGCGCTCAACTATCAGCCCAACATCTTCGCCCGGGGATTAGCCAGCGGGCAATCCATGACTGTGGGCGTGCTGACCCAGCACATTCACAGCCCCCTATATGCCAGCTTGATCCGGGGTATCCTGGAAGGGGTGGACCACAGCCCCTACACGCCTCTTTTTGTGGACGGCTACTGGCAACGGGAGCGCGAGGAGCGGCTGGTGGAGACGCTGCTCCGCCGGCGCGTCGACGGTCTAATTGTGTTGGGCGGAACGCTGCCGGCCGAGAAATTTCTAGAGACCGCGCGTCAGGTTCCTCTGATTGTCTTTGGCCATAACGTGCCCGGTCTGGAAAACCAGTGCTTGCAGCTCGACGACTATGGAGGTGCTTACAGAGCAACTGAGCACCTCATCGCGCTGGGCCACCGGCGCATTGCCCACGTGACGGGTAACCTCGAGCACGCCGATGCACTCGCCCGCCGGGAAGGCTACCTCCAGGCGCTGCGGGATAACCAGATTGAGCCTATTCCTGAATTAGTGGTCGAAGGAGAATACACGGAACAGTCGGGCTTGCTCGCCATGGAGATGTTGTTTGGGCGAGGGCGAACTTTCAGCGCCGTCTTTGCAGCTAACGACGAAAGCGCCTATGGCGTGCGCTTGGCATTATACCGTCGTGGAATTCGGGTACCGGAAGATGTCTCACTCGTTGGTTTTGACGATATCCCTTCTTCCGCCTATACGACACCCCCCTTGACCACTGTGCGCCAGCCGGCAGCCGAGATCGGGCTGGCAGCAGCCCGGGCCATTCTAAAACTCATGCAGGACGAGCCCCTTGAACTACCTCATATTCCTATGGAGCTGATCATCCGTGAGTCAACGAGCCGTAACTAAAGTAGGAGTGACTTCCCCAACGTTTCGTCGCCAGCCGCCCGCGCTCATATTGCTGTTGTTAACAACCTTTAGTAGGACTCGCTATGGAAGCACCAATCTCCCCCTCCCCTCTTGAATCGGCGCTACCCGTCGCCCCCCGCGTGAGCGCTCTCCTCGAGCAGATGACGCTCGCCGAGAAGATCGGCCAGATGTCCCAGGTCGAAAAGAACAGCATCACCCCAGACGAGGTCGCCCGCTTCGCCATCGGCTCCGTCCTCAGCGGCGGCGGCGGCAACCCCAGCCCGAACACGCCCCAGTCCTGGGCGGCAATGGTGCGCGCCTTCCAGGAGGGTGCGCTGCAATCGCGCCTCGCCATCCCCCTCATCTACGGCGTCGATGCCGTTCATGGCCATAACAACGTCGTCGGCGCGACCGTTTTCCCGCACAACGTCGCCCTCGGCGCCGCCCGCGATCCCGCGCTCGTCGAGGCCATCGCCGCCGCCGGCGCCCGCGAGATCCTCGCCACCAACATCCACTGGGATTTTGCCCCCTGTGTCGCCGTACCCCAGGACATTCGCTGGGGACGCACCTTCGAGGGCTTCGGCGAAGATCCCGAGCTCGTCTCTGCCCTGGGCGCCGCCTACGTACGCGGCATGCAGAATCAGGAGGGTCGTCCCGCACTGGACCACCCGCACACCGCGCTCGCCTGCCCCAAACATTTCGTCGGCGACGGCGGCGCGACCTGGGGTACAGCCAGCCGCTACCCCTGGCTCGGCTCTATCTGGACCAGTGATGACGACCGCTGGAGCATCGATCAGGGGGTCACGGCCGGCGACGAGGCCACCTTGCGCGCCATCCACCTCGCGCCCTACGTGGCGGCCATCGCCGCCGGCGCGCGCAACATCATGGTCAGCTACACCACCTGGAACGGCCTGAAAATGCACGCCCACCACTACCTGCTCACCGGCGTCCTCAAGGGCGAGCTCGGCTTCACCGGCTTTCTAGTCAGCGACTGGATGGCCGTGCAGCAGCTCGATAGCGATCTGTACAAGGCGGTCGTCATAGCCATCAACGCCGGGCTGGACATGGCTATGGTCCCCCACGATTACCGCGCCTTCATCGCCGCGCTCACGGCAGCCGTGGAGAACGGCGATATCCCCAAGGCACGCATCGACGATGCCGTCTCCCGTATTCTCACCGTCAAGTTCGAGCTGGGCCTGTTCGAGCAGCCCTTTGGCGACGAGAGCCTGCTCGCCCTCTTCGGCGCAGAAGACCATCGCGACCTTGCCCGCCAGGCCGTGCGCCAATCGCTCGTGCTGCTCAAGAATGAGGGCGGCGTTCTCCCGCTATCCCGCGAGCTTCCGCGCCTGCTCGTTGCCGGCCGTGGCGCTGATGACATTGGCATCCAGTGCGGCGGCTGGACCGTCGAATGGATGGGCGGCGTCGGCCCGATCACCCCTGGCGCCACCCTGCTCGACGGCCTGCGTACCGCCGCCCCGCAGACCGAGCTGCTCTACGATGCAGAAGGGGCTTTCGGCAAGGATGTACATGTCCCCGTCGGCCTCGCCGTCGTCGGCGAGCTCCCCTACGCCGAAGGCGAGGGCGATCGCGCCGACCTCAACCTCTCGGCGGCCGATCGTGAACTGCTGCAGCGCGTGCGCCAGCACTGCGACCGGCTGGTCGTTGTCATCTATAGTGGTCGCCCGCTGATTATTGCGAAGCAGCTAGTCGACTGGGACGCCCTGGTTGCCGCCTGGCTGCCCGGCAGCGAAGCCGCGGGCATCGCCGGCGTCCTCTTCGGCGACTTTCCCTTCCGCGGCCGCTTACCCTACACCTGGCCGCGTGATATGGGCCAGGTAGAAGCCGGCTCTCGAGACAAACCGTTGTTCCCATATGGTTTTGGTCTGTAAGCCATAACCTGGATTGTTTTCAGTGGTGGCGCCCCGCAGTGCCGCCCCTTCTTACAGGATAAGCTCCGTGTTCCGACGCACCAGCCGGGTTCTTCTGCTGGCCCTCCTCATGCTCGCCGCCTGCCGCCAGGCGCCTGACCAGGCGCCTGCGGCCACTTCGCCAACAACAGCGCCAACCCTGACGCCGGCGCCCACCGCCCCGCCGCTGCCACCACAGCCGCCGCCAGGCATGCTCTACGTCGACGCCGCTTACGATCTCGGGGCCATCCCACCCACCGTCTACGGCACCAACTACGGCCCGTGGATCACTGTACCACTCGCCCTGCAGGAGGCTTACCGCCAGTCGCAGCTCCACCTCCTCCGCTTCCCCGGCGGCGCCTATGGCGACGAACATAACTTGCGCCCGCTGCAAATCGATCAGTTCGTCGATCTGGCCGCGCAAATCGGGGCCGAGCCCCTGATCAGCGTCCGTCTATTTGCCGGCACGCTCGAGCAGGCGGTCGATTTGCTTCGCTACACGAATTTCGAGCGTGATTACGGCGTCCGCTACTGGAGCATCGGCAACGAGCCGAGCTTGTATGCCACCGCCTATAACGCGCCTGAATGGGACGTCGACCACTACAACGCGCAGTGGCGCGAGTTCGCTCTGGCACTGAAGGCGGCCGATCCCTCTATTCTGCTCTTCGGCCCCGACACCCACCAGTACACCGCCGACCCGGGCGCCAATCCCAGCGATAGCAGCGGTCGCGACTGGATGGCCTCATTTCTCGCAGCCAACGGCGATCTCGTCGACGTCGTCGCCTTCCACCGCTACCCCTTCCCCACTGCCCTTAACGCCCCGGCGACGACCATCGAGCAGCTGCGCGCCAGCACCGCCGAGTGGGATCTGATCATTCCTGCCCTCCGCGAATTAATACACGAAAAAACAGGTCGCGATTTGCCGCTCGCCGTCACCGAGATCAATAGCCACTGGACCAGGGCCATCGGCGGCGAGGCGACGCCCGACAGTCACTTCAGTGCCATCTGGTGGGGCGACGTCCTCGGGCGCCTCATCCGCAACGACGTCGCCTATGTCGCCCACTTCGCCCTGCAGAGCCCCCCCAGCTTCGGCGGCTGGGGTCTGCTTGCCCGCGACGACGTGCGCCCTGGCTACTACGTCTACCAGATGTACGCCCACTTTGGCGACCGCCTCCGCTTTTCTGCCGCGCCTGCCGGCAATGTCAGCCTTTTTGCCGCCCTCGACGACGAAGAGGCTGGTGCCCGCACCCTCACCCTCATGCTCGTTAACCTTGCCGATGAAGCACAGACGCTGCCCCTGCAGCTCGACCACTTCGCGCCTTCTGGCGACGCGGCCATCTGGCTGTTTGACGCCGCTCACAATGCCACGTCGCTGGCGGCAGAGCCGCTCGCCGGCGGCACGACGCTCACCTTACCGCCCCAGTCGATGACGCTCTACGCCATTCCCGGCACGGTCACCCCTTAAGGAGACACGATGCACCCCGGTATTGACGCCCTTCTTGCCGGCCTGACCCTTGACGAAAAGATCTCGCTGCTTGCTGGCGCCGACCACTGGCATACCGTGCCCATCCCCCGCCTGGGCATCCCTGCCATGAAAGTGACCGACGGTCCCAACGGCGCCCGCGGCGCCGACGGTAACCACGGTCCGTCCTCCGCCGACTTCCCTGTGGGCATCGCCGTCGCCGCTACCTGGAACGTTGACCTTGCCCGGCAGCTGGGCGAAGCCCTCGCCGAGGAGACGAAAGCCAAAGGTGCCCACGTCCTGCTGGCGCCCACGGTCAACATCGTGCGCTCCCCGCTCGCCGGCCGCAACTTCGAAACCTACGGCGAAGACCCGTGCCTAACGGGCACGCTGGCGACCGCCTACATTCAGGGGCTGCAAAGCAAAGGCGTCGGCGCCTGCATCAAACATTTTGTTGCCAACGACTCGGAGTTCGAGCGGCAGAGCATCAGCAGCGACGTCGACAAGAGGGCCCTACACGAAATTTATCTCACCCCCTTCCGCAAGGCGCTCGCTCAGGCCCACCCCTGGGCTATCATGTCGTCCTACAACCGGGTGAACGGTACTTTCGCCAGCGAGCACCCCTACTTGCTCCGCGATCTCCTCAAGGGCCAGTGGGGCTTTGATGGCCTGGTGATCTCTGATTGGTTCGGAACCTATAGTGACGACGTCGCCGCTGGGGCGCTCGATCTCGAAATGCCCGGCCCGGCACGCTATCACGGCCCCCAGGTCGCCGCGATGGTCCGCCGTGGCGACCTCGACGAAGCCGTCGTCGACGACAAGGTCCGCCGC
Source organism: Anaerolineae bacterium (assembly GCA_032260445.1). Classification (GTDB taxonomy): domain Bacteria; phylum Chloroflexota; class Anaerolineae; order Promineifilales; family Promineifilaceae; genus JAAYYY01. The sequence continues at coordinate 13,348 of JAVVFG010000032.1, forward strand.
CTCCTGCGTACGCTGGTCCGCGTCGGCGCCTTCGACCACCCCGAGATTCAGCCGGAACAGGCCATCGACCGGCCGGAACACCGCGCCCTCGCCCGCGAAATAGCCCGCGAGGCGATCGTCCTGCTCAAGAACGAAAATACCCTCCTCCCCCTGGAGGCTGATAAGGTCAAGTCGATCGCCGTCATCGGCGAAAACGCGCGCTGGCCCCAGCCGATGGGCGGTGGCAGCAGCAGCGTCAATCCCCACTACGTCATCTCCCCGCTGCAGGGCATCCGCGAGCGTGCCGGAGACGCTATCGACGTCCGCTACGCGCTCGGCACGCCCATGCATCGCAACCTACCCCTCTGCAAGCCGGCCTGGCTCAACCCGGCGGAGTCACCCGGCGAACAAGGCCTGACGCTCGCCTATTACGACAATCCAGACCTGGCAGGCGCCCCGGTGCACGTCGAGACCACACAGCGTTTCTCCTTCAGCTGGTTCGGCGACAAAATCCCCTACGTCGAGCCCGCCAACTTCTCTCTTCGCCTCAGCGGCACCTTCACCGCCCCCGAAGAGGGCGCCTACACCTTCAATCTGATGAGCGTCGGCCGGAGCCGCCTCTTCCTCGGCGAGCGGCTGGTCGTCGACCGCTGGGATGCCACCGCTGGGCGGAGCTGGGGCCAGTGGGACGAAAGCCAGGAGCCCATTTCGGTCACCTTCGCCGCCGGCGAAAGCGCGCCCATCGTCCTTGAATACAGCAGCGCCATTGAGAGCAGCTGGCGCGCTCTGCGCCTCGGCTGCATGGCGCCGGTGCCCGCAGACCCCATCGCCGAGGCCGTGGCTCTCGCCGCGAGCGCCGATGTCTCGATTGTCCTCGCCGGCCTGACCAACGAGTGGGAAAGTGAAGGCTTCGACCGGCCGGACATGGCCCTGCCCGGCGCCCAGGACGAGCTCATCCACCGCGTCGCCGCCGCCAACCCCAACATCATCGTCGTGCTCAACAACGGCTCACCGGTGGACATGCCCTGGCTCGACGAGATACCCGCCCTCCTCCAGGCCTGGTACACCGGGCAGGAGATGGGCCACGCCATTGCGGACGTGCTCTTCGGCGACGTTTCTCCATCCGGCCGCCTGCCCATTACCCTCCCCCGCCGCCTGCAGGACAACCCGGCCTACCTCAACTACCCCGGCGAAAACGGCCACGTCCGCTACGGCGAAGGGCTGTTTGTCGGCTATCGCTACTACGATGCCAAAGACATCGCTCCCCTCTTCCCCTTTGGCTACGGTCTCTCTTACACCGAGTTCAGCTACGGCGAGCTGCGCCTCGACCGCGACGAATATGGCCCGGAAGATACGATTGAAGCGCGCCTCACTGTCACCAACACCGGGACCCGCGCCGCCCAGGAGGTCGTCCAGCTCTACGTGCATGACGAGAAGTCCAGCTTGCGCCGCCCCCTCAAAGAGCTGAAGCGCTTCGCCAAGGTCATGCTCCAGCCCGGCGAGGAACAGACCGTCACCTTCACCCTTGGCCGGGATGATCTCGCCTTCTACGACGACGCCCGCGACGGCTGGATCGCCGAGCCCGGCACGTTTGCGCTTCTCGCCGGCCCCAACGCCGCCGATACCCGCCGCCGCGCCCGCTTCACTTGGACAGGCGAGCCGGCTGTGTCCTCCGTCCCCGCTACGCCTCGTGATTTACACACCGGCCTACCCCTCAAGGCACTCCTCGACGATCCGCACGGCAAGGCTGTCCTCGAGCGCCACCTCGGCGAGCTCCTCGATCATCCCCAGGCCGAGATGGCCCTGGAGATGTCGCTCGATCAGCTCGCCGGAATCGTGCCCGACGTGCTTCCGGCAGAGAAAATGCAGGCCATCCGCGACGATCTTGCTGCCTCGTAACGGAAACAGAAGGGGGTGACGGCACTTTCGGCCGTCACCCCCGGTGCACGAGCAGGCAGCTCATTCGTGCCGGTCTAAGGGCTCCTGGGAGCTTCCAGGAGCACGCTTCCCCACCACCATTATACTACACGATACCGTTACCAGACGTTAGCGGCCACTCCCATTCTGCATTAGCAGCGGCAGGCACAGGCGACGTTGGCCCGCTGGGGTACTCGAGACTGTCGTGGTCAGCGTTGCACTGTCGCTCACGCTGCTGTCGCCTTCCGAGGTCGCCGTCACCGTAACGGCGTCGCTGGCACCGTCGGCGGCGCCGGCCGGGATGGACACAGTCGCATAGACGGTTGCGCTGGCGCCTGGAGCTAACGGGACACTGCTGGTTGACAGGGTCGTCGCCCAGCTATTTCCCGCTATCCCCAGGCCGTAGCTGTCCGCCGTGCCGCCGCTGTTGGTGATCGTCAAGGTATAGGTCAGCGTTGCCCCGGGTAGCCCCGCAAGCGATTCGCCGCCCGAAAGGACGACACCGAACAACGGTAAGACTGTGGTCGTCAGGCCGGCCGTCGCACTCTTTGTCGCATCTCCCTGCGAGGTCGCCGTGATGGAAACGGTATCGGACTCCGTGGTCAGGGCGCCAGGCGGGATCGACACCGCCACGCCGAACTGGGCGCTGGCGCCGGGCGCGACCGCTACGCTGGTAGCCGAGAGCACCGCTGGCCAGGCGTTCCCGGCCACGTCCAGGTCATAGCTGTCGGCCCTGTTGCCCGTATTGCTGACGGTTAGCGTGTACATCACGGTCGCTCCCGGCAACCCTCCGCGTGCCTGGTCGGGCGAGAGACGAACGCTGTACACGGGTAAGACCAACGTCGTCAGCTGCGAGATTGCCTGCTTCGTCGCATCCCCCTGCGAGGTCGCCGTAACGGAAACGGTATCGGACTCCGTGGTCAGGGCGCCAGGCGGGATGGACACCGCCACGCCGAACTGGGCGCTGGCGCCCGGATCGAGAGAGATGTTGTCCGTCGTCAGGCTACTCACCCAGCTATTGCCGCTGCGGGCCAGATTATAGCTGTCGGCTGCAGTGCCCGTATTTGTGATCGTCAACGTATGGCTCACTGTCGTTCCCGGCAGGCCGCTCAGGCTGCCGCCGGCCGACAGCGCCAGCCCATAGCTGGGCAACGACGCCGGCGTCAGGCGCCACAGCTCGCCACCATCAACCACGTTCTCCGTTCCCACAAACAGCCGGCCGAGGAATTCCGCCGTGGCATTGCTCTGGTTGGTGCCGGCATTATCGCTGTCGCCAAAGCCGTCTGCGTTGGACTGCTCCCACGCCATGCCATCGGCCGAGTGCCATACCTCGATGCCGCTGACCTCATTGCGCACGCTGGCATATAGCTCGCCACCGAAGACAAACAGCGACTCGATCTCCTCGTTGTTCGCATCGGCGGCACCCGGGGCCGTCGCTGGCTGCCAGCTTGCGCCTTCGTTGCTGCGCCACAACTGTGGGCCATCCTCGGTGTTGCCGGCGCCTGCATAGAGAGAGCCGCCAAACACCGCCATGCCGCCAGCCAGGGTGGTGAGCCCGCTGCCGAAGCCATCGTCCATCACCACCGCCCAGCCACTGCCGTAAGTGCGCCAGATCTGCACGGGGCCGTCCGACTCTACCGCCGCATAGAGCGCGCCGTCGAACACGGCAAACCCTGTGATGCGCGCGGGCGCCACCACCAGCGCCGCCGGACTGTCTTGCGTCCAGCTATTACTGTCACCGGTGTAACTGCGCCAGATCTGCGCCCCGTTTAACAGGTTGGTGACCCCAGCATAGATCTTGCCGCTATACGCCGCCAGGGCCGTGATGTCCACATTGTCCTGGTCGGCAAAGCCACTGTTCACCACCGGCGCCCAATTGAGCCCATTCACCGTACGGAATATCTTAGCGGCACTGTCGCCCCGCCCGGTGCTCGCATACAGATACGTGTTGTACACCGTCAGGTCGAGAATGGCCGGCGGCGCGGTGTCATGTGGATTGCCGAAGCCCGGATCGATCACCGCGTTCCAGGTCACTCCATCAGCCGAACGTAAGATGAGCGCGCCGTCCGTCGCATTGTGCGTCCCCGCATAAAGGAAGCCATTGAACGGCGCCAGTGCGCTCACCTCACCGGCATCCACGTCGCCGAAGCCATTACTATTCACCTGCTCCCAGCCCGCCTCCACCAGCACGGCCGCCGGCACGCTGCCACGCGGCGCAAGAGCTACCACCGGTGTGGAAGCGACAACGCTCACAACACCCGCCGCCAACAACGTCAGCAGGATCACCAGGACGCGGCCCACGAGCCTTTTGTGCGCCATATTCCACCTCTTTATGTAGATGCCTTACCTTTCACACGTACCGCCACAGCACCGTTGGGAGAGCACGCTCCCTTCCCAACAGGGCGCAACGCTCACGTCACATTCCCGGCATTCCCGAGTCCATAATCATATAGTTACGCATCATGGTCATGTCCTCATGCTCCAGGATGTGGCAGTGATACATGTACATCCCTGCGTGCGGGCCAAAGTGCATGGCGATCTTCACCCGTTCGCCGGGCCACACCAGTACCGTATCCTTCCAGCCGCTATCGACGAGACCCTGGTTGATCGTGGCGTAGCTACTCGTCGCGGGAGCGGTCCGCCCAAGCACCTGGAACTGCACGTTATGCACGTGCATGGGGTGCGGGATAGGCGAGTTATTCACCCATTCCCAGGCCATCGTCTCGCCGAGGTGGACGATTTCGTCGTCTGCAACCCCCTCCATCTCATAGACGCGGCCGTTAATCGTCCAGACCATCTGCTGCACTTCGAGGGTGAACGGGCGCGGGGTATTGAAGTTCGGCACATTGCTGGCGTTGTAGACCATCGAAAGAGGCGGCAATGGCCCGAGAGCCGGCTTGACCGATGCTCGCCGCCCAATGCTTAGCGTCATGATGTCGACGGCGGTACCCATGGGTAAGTTAGTCGATCCCATGCCGCCGCCACCGCCGCCCCCACCAGGACCGGGGCCGCGGCCTCCCATCCCGCCGCCACCGCCGCCGGTTCCACCCATACCACCCATCGGGTCGAAGGCCAGGCTGCGTAAGACCACTTGTTTGCGTGCTGAAGAGCTGAAATCAGCCCACACGGCAATCCGCTCGCCCGGCATGAGCATCACGTAGCTTCTCCTTTCCACGGCCGGCAGCAGGCCACCGTCGCTGCCGATGACCTGAACGGGCATGCCGTTGCTCCACGCAAGCTTATAGGTACGGGCGTTCGAGCCGTTGAGGATGCGCAGCCGGTAAGCCCGCG
>JAVVFG010000033.1:0-18444 GCA_032260445.1 Anaerolineae bacterium
CGTGACATTGGGCGCAGACGTAGGTGCGCATTTCCTGGCGTGTCGCTTCTTCGATATTGATGCCCCGCTCCTCGAGCGCGTTGAGCAGCGCTGGCCGGGTGATGCGCAGGTCCATCGTGTCCGGGTCGTGGCAATCGCTGCAGGAGCTGCCGGTGTGCAGGTTGTCCACCAGGTCGTTGTAAGGCGTGTGGTTGAACTCCTCCCAGCCCATCTCGGCAATCAGCCCCGGCGCTTCGGCGGCGTGGCAGTTGGCGCAGGCGCCGGGCTGGCTCACCAGCGTAACGCGTTGCGTGTTGGCCTGATCGCTCTGCGCGTAATAGTGGCCGCGCTCCTCGTTGTGGTCTTTGCTAAAGGCGTAGCCGGCCCAGAGACGCACCATCGCCGGGTAGCGCTCGAGCTTGCTATAGACGACCGAGCCGCCGTAGGGCGTCTCGATGGTATCGTCCTGCGTCTTAACGAAGGTGTTGTACTGGCGCGGGAAGTTCTGGCCCCAGACGGCGGGATCGAGCTCGTCTTCGCCAATCTCCACGACGCGCAGCGGGTATTCGACCGCCTCGGCCTTGCGCTGCTGGATGTTCACCAGCAGGGCCGCCAGGCCAGCCATAATCAGCATCCCTACGAGAAATGCGCCCACGAGCAGGGGCCACTGCCGCGAGCGGGGAGGTTGTTGCGATGTGGTCATAGTGATCTCCTTTTATTTGCCGTGGCCGACGCCTTCGTGACAGCGCAGGCAGTCGGTTGCATCGGCTTCCCCTTCATGGCTGATGGCCACGACCATATCGCCGTGGCAGTAAAGGCAGTTTTCTAGCGCCACCTCCCGGTTCATCTCCGTAATCTGGATCGGCTCGTGGAAATCACCCGTGGTAAAGGCCACGCTGTGGTTCCAGCCGTTGAGGCCCTTGACCACGTATTTGTCGGGGAAGCGGTGCGGGGTGTGGCAGTCGTTACAGACAGCAACTGCCTTGTGGCTGCCGTGGTTCCAGCCGTCGTAGACGTCCCGCATGACGTGGCAGTTCATGCACGTGTCAGGGTTGTCAGACAGGTAGGAATGGCCCTCGGCAAAGAGAAAGGTGAACCCTCCGAGGCCCACCGCGCCGCCAAAAAGGCCGGCGAGCAGTAGCATCACCCAGAGGTTAACGGAGAAGAAAAGGGGCCCGCCGCCCCACTTTCCCTTGGGGGTGAACGGTTGGTCTGGCAAAGCTTAGCTCCTTTGAACGCATGGTTGATTCTAGCTCTTGCCAACTAGTGCCCATTATAGCCGACTCTCGGCCCAGCGCTTTATAAGTCTTTCTTATGATGGGCCGACGCTGCCTGTAGCTTGTTCTATGAAGAAGGGGCAACCCTTCTGGCGCAGGCGCTCGCATTTAACGGATCAAACGCAGCCGACCCCAGAGCTACCGGTTAGCTGCGGCTTCACCCAGCGGTACCGGCTTACGTGATAGTCCCGAAGCGATGACGCCATCCAGTACCTGCAGTACCCTGCGACCATCGCTCGCCGTGATCGGCGGCGGCTGCCTCTCCCAGACGGCCGCGGCGAAATCGCGCAGCTCAGCCTCCATCTTCTGTTGTATCGCCGTAGCGCGGTCGACCGCTGTCGCTGTCGTCTTCGGAACAGCATACGCCTCTTTCCCCGGGGACGATACCGTGAGCGAGTAGTTGGGAACGGCAGTCATGGCCAGGTAAAGGTGACCCTCTCGCCCGCAAAAGTGGGCAAAGTCGAACATACCGGTCGCCGAACCACAGATGTTGAACTGAGCCACGGCGCCACGGGCAAAGGTAATCTGGAATAATGAGGTTACATCCACGCCGTAGTCTGGATGGTAGGTGACATGGGCCGATACCTCGACGGGAGCGTCGCCGAGAAACCACAACACGCGATCGACGAGGTGACAGCCATAGAACCCGAGAATTCCCCCTCCTGCTGCGGGGTCGGCCACCCATCCCGGCCGTACGCCCCTTATCGACATTCCGGCGCTAATTGTCTGTACCTCACCAATCACCCCTTCAGCGATGAGACGTTTGGCTTCAGCCACTGGGGGAAGGTAGCGGAAAGAGTAGCCGGCCATGTAGGTGACGGTATGATCGCCAAGGGCCGTTTCCAGCTCCATCGCCTCTGCGGCATTGAGGGCGATTGGCTTCTCGGCGAGCACGTGTTTGCCGGCCCTAATGGCCTGCAGAGCATAGGGTTGCAGAAGGTGGTGCGGCGTCGCGATAAACACTACGTCCACATCTTTCCGCTGGATCACATCTGCGGCGGAGCTTTCAATGGCGACATCCGCAATGGCTGCTGTCGCTTCTACAGCCTTCTCATCCGGGTCGTGACAGGCCACGAGACGATAGCCGTCGAGCGCCGTCGCCGCCCGGGCCAGCCATTGGCCCTGGTAGCCACAGCCGATTAGCCCGGCGCGTAGCAGGGGTTCGCTCTCCATAGGTTTTCTCCCAATGTCGAAAAGAGGGGCGGTTGACCTCGCCCCTCTGCGAGCCAGCCGCTGGCTTCTTTAGGCCGCCGTTAGCTGCTGCATCATACCGGCTTGATCGGCTACCATAGTATGGTCAACGATGCGGCCGCCGGAGACCCGGTAAATGATGATTAACGGCATCTCCACCTGCCTGCCGGTGGGTGGCAGACCCATCAGCTCGCCCTGATGCGTGCCCGTCACGGTCGCATTGACGACGACCTTGTCCCCTTCGGCAATCATCTCTTTGGCCGTCAGCTGATAGCCGGGAAAAACACCTTCGAAGAAGGCAATATGCTCCTTCAGATGTTCGTCGGCAACCATATCGGCAACGGCCGCGCCTCCCCCATCGTTGAACGTGTCGAGATAGCGGCGAATAAACAGCTTGTTCTCCTGTGCTGACATGGGACACCTCCTGGAGCCACTTGTGGTCAACATCCGTTGCCTGCAGCTTACAGGAGCCTGCGTTTCAAAATCGCTTCACTACAGAAAATGCAGCTGCTGGGCCAGCGCCACCGCCTGACTGAGCAGCTCCCCTGCCTCGGCGGGCCGCTCTGTCTCGTGATAGCCAACGGCTTGCTGCAACATGGCAGCCAGCTCGCCGGGCAATCTTTGCTGTGCCGGATCGAGCAGTGCCTGCGCCCAGGCGACCGCCTCATCCAGCCGGCCGTCGGCCAGGGCCAGCGCCAGCAGCGGCAGCAGTGCGGTCCATTGAAAGGAGCAGCTGGCGTGGCCGGCCGGTAAGCTCTGCCAGAGCGCCAGCGCATCCCGCCCGTGAACCTCTGCCCTCTGGTAATCACCAGCGCGCCACGCCAGCCACGCCTGGTTGGCTCGCGCCGTGGCCACATACTCGGGCATACCGGCTTCTTCGGCGGCGCACACGCCCTCCGCAGCCAGCTCCGCCACCTCGGCCACCCGCTCTTGCTTGCGGCACAACACCGCCAGGTAGGTGAGGCAGCGGGCGCGCAGATTGATGTCTCCCGTCTCCATCGTCATCGCTAGCGCCGCGCGCATTTCTGCTTCGGCCTCTTCCAAGGCCCCATACCACAGAAGGACGAAACCCATCATAAAATGTAGGGAAGGTATCTGGTCCGGGCTACCCGTCTCAAGGTTTGCCGCGAACCACTGCCGCGTATGCGCTAGCACCTCCTCAGAGACAGCGAAGCGGTCCCGCCGCAGGAATAGACTTGGGTCGAAGAAGTGGGCGCGTTGTGCCGGCGTCCCATACTGTACCAAGACTGGTTGGCTTTCCGTCAGGATGGCGGCAATTTCTGGTAAGCGATTGAGCCAGTAGTAAACGTATTTCCGTTCTTGCTGCAGCTCAATCCACTCGCGCCACCAGCTAACGCCGTGTGCCTCCGTCTTCTCGCCCAGGCAGCCCTGCGCGCGCTCAAAAGAATGGAGTGCCTCTTCATAGTGGTGCTGCGCCAGGCAAGCGCTACCCGCTTTACGCCATAACCGGCACCCGGTGACAGGCAGCAGTTCACCCCTGGCAGAAAGAGCGCGTAGCGCCGCCTCGTAGGCTGCCTGCGCTGCCTCGTAGTGCACGGTAAAGTGCAGCAGATCGCCAAGACTTTCCTGCAGCGCGCCCTCCATCGTTTGCCGCCAGGAGGCCGGCGCATCGGCCGGCAGGGTAGCCAGGAGGTCCAGTCCCCGCCGCACGTGCTGGATTGCCTCGTCGTGGGCGTGAAGCTGCTGCGCCGCCCGGGCTGCCCGGTGGTAATGGGGGATAGCCTCTCGCGGCATCTGGGCCCGCTCGTAGTGAGCGGCAATCTTACCGCTATAGGTCTCGATTTGGGACGCGTGCAGCATCTCGAGCGCTTGGGCGACGTGCCGGTGCAGCAGACGCCGCCGCGCCTGGCTCAGGTCAGTGTAGGCAACTTCGCGCAGCTTGTCGTGGCTGAAATCATACTCGGCGCCGCCGTGCTCGCGGATGATGCGCCGGTGCCACAACTCGTCCAGCGCGGCGACGAGCCTTTCCTCATTCATATCGCTGATTGCTGCCAGCAAGTCGGTCTCGAAAGCACGCCCGATGACGGCGGCCTGCCCCACCAGCTCACGTGCCTGGGCGCTGAGCCGGGCGAACCGTGCCTGGATCATCGCCTGGATGGTCGGGGGCAAAGAACCCTGCCCCGGCAGCCCGCCACGAATCATCTCAATGACAAACAGCGGGTTGCCTTCGGTTTCCCGGTAGATGCGCTCACGCTCGGCCGCTTCCAAGGGCCGGCCGACCAGGTGCCGGGCCAGGCTAGCCGTATCTGCTTCGGCCAGTCGCTGCAACCTGACTAGCCTGAGCTGGCGGCTCCGCTGTAGTGCCTGCTGCAGGGTCACCAGGGGGTGCCCCTCGCTTATCTCCTCTGGCCGGTACGCAGCGGCGACAAGGACAGGCGCTCGCCGAGCGTAGCGCAGCAGGAAGTGCAACCACTCCAGACTCTCGCGATCAGACCATTGCAAATCGTCGATGTGCAGCAGCAGCGGGCGGCTGCGCGCCACGATGGCCTGCGCTAAAGCTTCAAAGAGGCGCTGCCTCTGCCCCGGTTGCAGCGCTGGCGCCGGCGCTGGTAGATCCAGCCTCTCTACCAGCAGTTCGGGCAGCAGTCGCGCCAGTTCGATTAGGGTCGCCTCCGGCAGTTTCCTCCACGCGCGCTGCAGCACAGGTGCGCGCAGCCAGGCCAGCAACGGTCCGTAGGCGAGCTCACCTTCGGCCTCATAGGAGCGGGTGGTCACGGTTAACACGCCCTGCCGCCGCACCCATTGTAAGAGCTCGGCAGCCAGACGAGATTTACCGACGCCCGCTTCGCCGCTAATCAGTACCATCGTGGCGCGGCCTGAGACAGCCGTGCGCCAGGCACGTTTTAGCGCCTCGAGTTCATCATCACGTCCCACGAGCGGCGTCACGCCCATGTCTGCTTCCGGCGCCGGCTCCGCTAATCTGTCTGGTTCGGCCCGGAATAGGTGCTCATAGAGCTGGCGCGTTGCCTGCTCCGGCGCAACACCAAGTTCTTCTTGCAGGAGCGTGACACACTTGTGGTACGCTCGTAAGGCGTCTGCTTTAGCGCCGTTTTGGGCGTGTGACCGCATGAGGGAGCGGTAGGTTGCCTCGTGGAGCGGGTCGTAGCGCAAGAGTTGTTGCGCGGTCTGTACGGCTGAGGCGTAATGGCGCTCGTTTTCCTGCAGGTCCAAGAGGCTGCTGCCGGCCCTGAGGAAGCACTGCTGCAAGCGTTCCCGCTCCGGTGCCAGCCATTCGTCGTAATAGCCGGGCAGGAGCGGACCCTGATAAAGGTCTACGGCCCGTTGCCACTCGACGGCAGTTTGTGCCGTCGCACAAGCCTCTTCAAATTCGGTCACGTCCAGCGTGAAGGGTGCATCCGGCAGCCATTGCAGTGTATGCCGGTCGGCTCGCAGGAAGAGGTCGGCTTCTGCCAGGTTCCGGCGAAGACGGACAAGCAGACTCCGCAGATTCGTGAGTGCCTGTCCTTCGCTGGTATCCGGCCAAAAAAGGAAGGCAATATGCTGCCGCCGCTGCGGCTCCTGGCATTTCAGGAGCAGATAGGTAAGCAGTGTTTGCAGGCGCCTTGTATTTACCGCGGTCAGCAGGCGGCCATCAAGGGAGAGGCTGAAATGCCCGAGAAGTTGGATGTCTAAGTGGGGCACTGGATGTCTCCTCGCCACAGCCAGTGGCGGCCGGTTGGCGCGTATAGACATCTACACGTGATGCGCCTGTGCTAGAACAGCGGCCCTGCCAACCACATATTCATTCAGCACATCTTCCATTATAAAAGAACGAGAAACAGCTTCGCAATGGCCTGGCAGCGGCGCAGCGCAGCAGCGGAGCGTTAAATCGGGACTCCGCCTCCAGGACACACCGTCATGGCTCGTCTCCGCCGCTGGTTTCAGCTCCCAGCTCCAGCACAAAATGCAGATCGCCATCGCGCTCGCCAACTGGGCCGAAGCCGGCGCGGCGGTAGAAGGCGATAGCGTCCTCCCAGGTCGCCGTGGTTTCCAGCACGATGCGCTGGTAGCCACGCTCGCGGGCGGCGGCGAGCAGGGCGGCGAGGAGCAGGCGACCGATGCCCTGGCGGCGCTTTTCTCGTGCCACGGACATGCGTACGATGCGCCCCACGCCGGGCTCCTCGGGGATGAGGGCGCCAGTGCCGGCGAGCGCGCCGCCGATCTCGGCGACGAGGAAGAGGCCGGATGCGTAGCTCGCGGGGATGTCGTCGAGGTCGGAGTTCAGGCGCGCGTCGAGGGTGCCCCAGTGTTCGGCCAGGCCTTCGAGGATCAGAGCGCGGGCGGCGGGAGCATCGGCCGGCATGAGGGGCCGGATGGTCACGTCTTCGCCCTGATGCCCTAGTCTGAGTGGTTTACCGCTCATAATTGGCCATAATTATCCGCAAATGAACGCGTTGCGCCGTCACGCGCCCGCGGACGCGCTTGTATGTAGGAGAGCCTCATGCCCAAGATCACGTTCATCGGCGCCGGTAGTACCGTTTTCACGCGCGAACTGCTCACCGACCTGTTCCGCTTCCCCGAGCTGCGTGAAGCGACCATCGCCCTGCACGACATTGACGAAGAACGGCTAGACACGTCGGCAATTGTCGCCCGGCACGTAGCGGCGAAGGTCGAGGCGCAGCCAACCATCGACGCGACGCTCGACCGCCGCGAGGCGCTGGACGGCGCGGATTACGTGATTTGTATGATCCAGGTTGCCGGCTACGAGCCGGGTACGGTGACCGATTTTGAGGTGCCGAAGAAATACGGGCTCCGGCAGACGATTGCCGATACGCTGGGCATCGGCGGGATCATGCGCGGGCTGCGCACCATCCCCGTCTTGCTCGACATCTGCGGCGACATGGAGCAGCTCTGCCCGGAAGCGCTCTTCCTCAACTACGTCAACCCGATGGCGATTAACTGCTGGGCGATTGCCCGCGCGTCGGCGATTAAGACGGTAGGGTTGTGCCACAGCGTGCCGCTGACTGCAGCGGAGCTGGCGCGCGACATGGGGCTGGATCCAGAAGCGGTCAATTACGTCGCGGCGGGCATCAACCACATGGCCTTCTACCTCCGGCTGGAGCGCGACGGCGAAGACCTCTACCCGCGGCTGCGCGAAGTCGTTGCCGCAGGGCGCGTGCCGGACCACAATCGCGTGCGTTACGAGATGCTGCAGCGCTTGGGCTATTTCGTCAGCGAGTCGAGCGAGCACTTCAGCGAGTACGTGCCGTGGTTCATCAAACGCGACCGGCCCGATCTGATCGCGCGCTACAATATCCCGCTGGACGAGTATATCCGTCGCTGTGAGGCGCAGATTGCCTTGTGGAACTTCGTGGGCGACGAGCTGGTCGCGGGCAACGAGATACCCTATGAGCGCGAGCGGAGCGTGGAGTATGCGCCGCAGATTATCCACAGCATGGAAACGGGCACGCCGCGCACGGTGTACGGCAACGTGCCCAACCGCGGGTTGATCCACAACCTGCCGCCGGACTGCATCGTCGAGGTGCCTTGCCTGGTCGATGCGAACGGCGTGCAGCCGGCGCAGATCGGCGTGCTGCCGCCGCACCTCGCGGCGCTGATGCAGACGAATATCAACGTGCAGGCGCTCACGGTTGAGGCGGCATTGACCCGCCGGCGGGAACACATCTACCATGCGGCGATGCTCGATCCGCATACGGCTGCCGAGCTGGACCTGGAGCAGATCTGGGCGCTGGTGGACGATTTGATTGCGGCGCACGGCGACTGGCTGCCTGCCTATGCGTGAGTGGGCCGCTGCTCTGAGCGTGTAGAAGCCGCCGGTTCTGTGCTACAATAAGCGCACTCATTCCTGTCGATTGTCTTCGATCCGCGCATCATTGCCGGGCCAGCCAGTAGAAGGAGACGGTTATGCTGTTCCCCCCGCTGCCGCTTGCTTCGTGGCGCAACACGCGCGACTCCCTGCACACCTACGTACGCCTCGCCGGTGCGATCCGCGGCGCGTTGATGCCGCCGCAGAAACATTGGTGGCATACCAGTCTGCGCACGACCGCCTGTGGCCTGACGACGAGCCCGCTCCCGGCCGGGCGCATGACCTGCGAGGTTCTGCTGGACTTCACGACACACGAGCTAAGCGTCTCCTCGAGCCGCGGTCATTGGTGGGACATCAGCCTCGAAGAGCAATCGTCGCGCGACGTGTGTGAAGCGACGCTGGCTGCATTGGAACAGATTGAGGTACGGCCCGATTTTGACGATACGCCGTTCGGCGGCGAGGTGCCGAACCCGTATAACGCCATCGCCGTGGAGAAGTACTGGCAGGCACTCTCGCAGAGCGACATCCTGCTCAAGCAGTTCCGCGGCGAGCTGCAGGAGGAAACGAGCCCAGTCCAGCTCTGGCCCCATCATTTCGACCTCTCCCTCGTCTGGTTCTCGGGACGCCGCCTGCCGGGTGAGTCCGATCCGGAGAACGCCAACGAGCAAATGGCCTTCGGCTTTTCGACGGGGGACGAGAGCATCGCCGACCCCTATTTCTACGTGACGGCGTATCCCTGGCAGGAGGCGCTGACGGAGGTGGCGCTGCCCGCCGGAGCGCGCTGGCAGCAGGAGGGCTGGCGCGGCGCGCTGCTGCCCTATGAGAGCCTGCAGCAACAGGAGGACCCGAAAGCGTTCCTGCTCTCCTTCTGGCGCGACGTGCAGCGGGCAGGCGCACGGTTGATGAGCGGCTGAGGAAGCGAGCGGCTGTGTAAACGAGTTTACACGAGATCTGTAGCCCACTCACCGGAATTGCCGGCGAGACCAGCCTATACTAGTTGATAGATTGAGGGAACGACCTAACCTAGCTGAGAGACCCGCCGTGGTCGGCGAGGCGGCTTAGACGGAAACGTCAACAAGTACAGCCCCGCGCCCGGCACAAAAATTCGCTCGACGGGTCTTCCCCCAGAACTGCAGAGGCCACCGGAATCACCGGCGGCCTTTTTGCTTTTGGTGCGCGGCACACGGTCACGTACAATCCGGAGCCGATTAAAGATCCGTGGCCCTACGAGGGCCCAACAAGGAGCGTGACCATGACGAGCCGGCTGGATGACTTTCGCGCGTATCGCGAGCGGATGAATGAACGAATCTTTTCGCTTGACCATCTCGGCGTCAAACGCTTTTTCAACCTGGACAGCGCTGCCTACCGTGATGGCCCGCTCGACGGGCGCACCAAAGAGCTGCTAGGCCTGGTCGCCTCGGCGGTGCTGCGCTGCAATGACTGTATCGACTACCATCTGATCCAGTGCGTGGACGCCGGCTGGAGCGACGAGGAGCTCGTCGATGCCCTCAACGTGGCACTGATTGTCGGCGGCAGCATCGTCATCCCCCACCTGCGCCACGCCGTGGAGACGATCGACTTGCTGCGGCAAGAAGCGGAAGCCGCAGGCGATGGCGACCACTGAGCCATCCGGAAGCAACCTGCTGCACCAGGCGCGCGCCTTACCGCGCAACGTCTGGGTCTTAACCGGCGCCAGTTTCCTCACCGACGTCTCCACGGAGATGATCGTCCATCTTCTGCCGCTCTTCTTGGCCAACGTGCTCGGCGTGCGCACGGTCACCGTAGGGCTGATCGAAGGGCTGGCGGAGACCACGTCGAGCCTGGTGAAGCTGCTCTCCGGGCGGCTGTCGGACCGGCTGCAGCGGCGTAAGGGACTCACGGTGGCCGGCTATGCGCTCTCGACGGTCGCGAAGCCGTTCCTGGCGCTGGCGCGGAGCTGGCCGGCGGTGCTCTTGGTGCGTTTTGTGGAGCGTGTGGGAAAAGGGGTGCGCACCGCGCCGCGCGACGCCCTCGTCGCCGACAGTGTCGGCGCGCGGCAGCGCGGGCTCGCCTTTGGGCTGCACCGCGCCGGCGATACGGCGGGTGCGGCGCTGGGCATATTGATTGCCCTGCTCGTCGTGTGGCGGCTGCAGGGACATCGTGTCGCCCTCGAAGCCAATACGTTTACCATCCTGGTATGGGCCAGCGTCCTGCCGGCGCTGGCAGCCGTCGTTTTATTGGTGCTGGCGGTGCACGAGCCGCGGCGCGCGCAGCCCTACGCGCCGCAGCTGCCGCAATTACCCTACCTGCCGGTGGCGAGCTTTCGCCGCTATCTGCTCGTCGTCACCCTCTTCACGCTGGGCAATGCCTCTGATGCCTTCCTCGTCCTGCGCGCGCAAAGTGTAGGGCTGGGCATCACCGCCATCCTCGCCTTGCTGCTGCTGTTTAACCTCGTCTATACCATCGTCTCCAGCCCGGCAGGCGCCGTCTCCGACCGGCTGGGCCCGCAGCGGCTGCTGGTCACCGGCTGGCTGCTCTACGCAGCGATTTATGCCGGCTTTGCCTTCGCCGGCACGGCGTGGCACCTGGCTGGGCTCTTCGCCCTTTACGGCATCTACTACGGGCTGACCGCCGGCGCGGCGCGTGCCTTTGTCGCCGACCTCGTGCCCGCCAGCCAGCGCGGAACGGCCTATGGCTGGTACAACGGCGCCGTGGGTATCGCCGCTCTGCCCGCGAGCCTCATCGCCGGCTTGTTGTGGCAGGGGATCGGTCGCTGGCAGGGGTTTGGCGCGCCGGCTGCCTTTCTGTGGGGCGCGGCGCTGGCCCTGCTGGCGGCGCTGCTGCTGTATCGCTGGTTCCCGCCAACAAGGCGCGTCACGGTATAGGCTACGGCGTCAACAGGAGACTCCGCCGCCCGGTCGGAAGCCCTGCACCTATTTTCACTATGCGAATCGCCTCTCGCATGGTTTACGAAACGGCGCAGCCTGCCCCGTGGCACCGGCTGCGCCGCTTCATCGCCGCTTGCCTGCTTAGATCAGGCGCGAACGGATGGTGGCTTCTGGCTCCGTGGACCGCGTCAGAAGCGCCTTCCCCAGCGTGAAGACGGCCGAAATCAGGCCGACGACGATGGCGATCCCAATGCCAAAGCGCACAAGCATGTCCAGGCCGGTGTTAAAGGTGATCGGCCCGCCAGTGAAGATCACGTAGCCGACGTAGAGGCCGAACAGCTCAACCAGGAACTCACCAATGCGCGTGCCCAGGTTCCAGTGCCCCTGGGCCAGGATGATACTGCGCAGGACGATCTCTAGCGCCCACGCCGCGGTGAGCCAGGGGATGAAGCTGAGGAAGTTGCGGTCGAGCAGCGCGAAGAACTGGTAGCCGCCCGGCGGCGCCTCCATGTCGACAAACCAGTAGGGGAAGCGGTTGAAGAGGATGATCGCCAGCAGCGGGAAGACGATGCCCAGCGCCAGCTCCACCGGCTTGATGCGGTTGGGGTCCTTAATGGGCGGCAGCGAGCGAGGGTGCCACGTTTCTTTTTCCGGCACCTGGTTTCCCGGCAGCCGTTCCAGCACGGCGAAGATGAGCACGACGATCATCAGCGAGCCGATGGCCGAGCTGACTATGCCCGCGAGGGATTCGCCGACCGAGAGCGGGGTCCACGACGCGTTGCCGAAGAGCGCGGTCGCGGCAAAGATGAATAACTGGATGGCGACGACGACCGATACGACGATGGTGGCAACGGTCTTGAAGGTGGGAAAGAGCGCCGGGCCGATGAGGTATTCCTCGCCGCGGTAGCGGCTGGAAATCTCCCTGGGGCTGCCAAACTCCTGCAGCAGCGCCGCAACCATCGCCTCGTCCGGCTCCTGGCCCGCCTTCTCCGCCTGCTGCTCCAGCGCTTCGGTCAGCAGCGAATCCAATTCCTGGCGAATGTCGTCGCGCGACTTCGCCGGAAGCTGGCGCGCTACTTCATGGGTGTAACGGTCAATCATTTCACGCGGATTCATTTCCCGACTCCTTGTAACAGATCATCCATCACGCTGCCGAGCTCGTGCCATTCGACTGCCAGCCGGCGCAGGAGGGCGATACCGTCGGCGTTGAGCCAGTAGTAGCGCCGCGGCCGGGTACCTTCCGCCACACGCCAGTCGCTCTCCAGTAGCCCCTGCCCTTCCAGGCGGCGCAGCAGTGGATAGAGTGTGCCTTCGTTGATTTCCAGACCATGCCCGTCGAGCACTTGCTTGAGCGAGTAGCCGTACTGCTCGGCGCGCAACTGGCTGAGGACCGCCAGGACAAGCACGCCGCGGCGCAGCTCAAGGGCAAGATTCTCGTAGGCAACCTGTGCATCATCGCTTATCATGTGGCACATTATACTTTGTACCATACAGTATGTCAAGCCCCACAGTATAACAAAAAGGGCCGCTCTTTCGAGCGGCCCTTCACAACGCTTGTTATCTGCTTAGTGCGGCGATCAGACGACGGCTGACTCGTACAGCATCGCCTTGATTTGTAGCACCTCGCGCCGGACGCGTTCGTCCGTTTCCATCAGGCCGGAGATCTTCTCGTACCCATGCAAGATCGTCGTGTGATCGCGGTTGCCCAGGTGGGCGCCGATCTGGGGAAACGAGGCATCGGTCTCGGTGCGCGCGAGGTACATGGCGACCTGGCGCGGGAAGGAGACGACGCGGCTGCGGCTGCGGCTGCACAGCTTGTCCAGCGGCATCCGGTAATGGTGCACAACCGCGTCCATTACCTGGTTGACCGTCAGCTTCGCCGGTTTGTGTATCTGGTCGGCGAGGGCCATATTGACCAGCTTCAAGTCGATTGGCTGGCCGGTGAGCTGGGCATAGGCGATGACGCGGTTGAGCGCCCCTTCCAGCTCGCGGATGTTGTTGCGGAAATGCTGCGCGATGACTTCGATCACGCTCTGCGGCACGTATATGCCGCTTTCGTCGGCCTTGGTGTGCAGGATAGCCGCGCGCATCTCGGCGTCGGGCGACTGGATGTCGGTCATTAAGCCCCACTCAAAGCGCGATTGCAGCCGCTCTTCCAGAGTGATCATCGCCTTCGGCGGCCGGTCGCTGGAGAGCACGACCTGTTTGCCGTTGCTGTGCAGGTGGTTGAAGGTGTGGAAAAATTCTTCCTGGGTGCTTTCTTTGCCGGCAATGAACTGGATGTCGTCGATCAGCAGAACATCTGGCGAGCGATATTTCTCGCGGAACTGCTCCATCTTCTGGCTGCGGATCGACTGGATGAGGTCGTTGGTGAACGTTTCGGAGCTAACGTAGCAGATGGTGCGCTCGTTATCATTGCAGCGATGGCCGATGGCATGCAGGAGATGTGTCTTGCCGAGGCCGACGCCGCCGTAGATGAAGAGCGGGTTGTAGGCCCGGCCGGGCTGCTCGGAGACGGAAAGCGCGGCAGCGTGCGCCAGCCGGTTGCTGTGGCCGACCACGAACGTGGCAAAGGTATAGCGCTCGCTGAGCTGCTCGCTCAGCGAACTGCCGTTCTCGCGCGTCAACACTTCGACCCGCTCGCCCTCCACCTCCGCGGACGCGTCCGTCACACCATTGCTGCGCCGCAAGGCTGTGGGCACCTGTTCGCTAACCACAAAGCGAACGCTCACCACTTCCCCGGCAATCGCCGAGAGCGTGCGCACGATCGCTCCCTGGAGCCGGTGCTCCAGCCAATCACGCGCATAGTCGTTACGCACCCCGATCACATATTCCTGGTCGTCGCTGGCTATCAGCCGGGCATCCTTCAACCAGGTGTTGAAGGTTGCCTTCGTCAACTGTAGTTCCAACTCCTCCAGTGTCGCTTTCCAGGCAGTTTCTGCCAACATAAGGACCACCAAGACGATGTAGATTGCGTCGAATAAGATCGTTACCAGCCTACAAAGAGGGTCGTGCGGGCTCGAGAAAGAGACGATGAAGCGCCTGTGCGCATCTGCACCGGCCGTTCAAAGGAGCTTAACCGCTAACGTGGCGACCAGGTTAAGACTCGGTTTTCCGGCAGAAAAGCCACTTCCCCGAAGCAATGCCCGCATGCTGGCTGATAAGTATGTCCTATTCTAGTCAATGGTACCGGCCGAGGCAATGACCATTCCGTGAATTTATCTTAAAAGCTGGCACTTTTTTAGGATAGCAGAATGTTAAAGAATTCGTCGCGCCAAAGAGGCCCGCGCCACCCATGCCACATCTACGGCCGTAGCGGGCGTTATGCCCACATATATGGCCCGCGGATCTCACCGTGAGCAGAACGCCCGGCCGGGAATCGGCCGGGATCCGGCCGGGCACGGCCGGGGCGATCCGGCGCTAATGACAGATCGGGCAATAGCCGGCCGGGAGGACGGCCGGAGCAGCGGAGGCACGGGGGGAGCCAGCCTGGTGCAGAGGCTGGCTCCGGGGGAGAAGAGGAGAGGAGCGAGTGCCGGGCTCGCTTTGATCGAGCGATTCCGAAACTCAAGTCCAAGGATAATCGCCGCGTTTTAACAGCGAATTAAGCGGGTGCTAAGGGTGTGTAAACGCCACGCGCTTAGCCAGGCGGCGACGCGGCCATGAGGGTTGACATCCGTGCTATAATGGGCACACAACCAAATCGAGAACGGCGTTGACGGTGACGAAGTAAGCGGCCAGCCCGCCAGCCAGCGAGTCGAGGATGGTGGAAGCTCGACCAGGCGGCAGCTGCCGAAAGCCCCACCCGAGCTGCGGCCGAAGCCCAAAGGGGATAAGGCTTGTCGGAATCGTTCCTCCGTTACCAGGGCGCGCCCTCGCAGGTAGTGCGGCGGCGGCAGAGTGGGAGCGGCAACGCTCCAATCAAGGTGGCACCACGGACTTGTTCGTCCTTGAGCAAACGATTTGCTCAAGGACGTTTTTCGTTGTTGGGCCATGTGGGCTGTAGCGACAGCCAGGTATGAGCAGGAGATACGAGATGAAGGCATCCCAATTGCGCCAGACGTTTTTGACCTTCTTCGAGCGGCACGACCACGCGCTGCTCGGGAATGCCTCCCTTCTTCCCGAACACGACCCGAGCGTGCTGTTCACTACGGCCGGCATGCACCCGCTGGTGCCTTTCTTGCTTGGCGAGCCGCATCCTGCCGGCAAGCGGCTGGCCAATGTGCAGAAATGCCTGCGCACCGACGACATCATGGAGGTCGGCGACGACGTGCATCACACCTTCTTTGAGATGTTGGGCAACTGGTCGCTGGGCGACTATGGGAAAGAGCACGCCATCCAGCTGGCCTACAGCTTCTTGACCGAGGAGCTGGGGCTGGAACACGAGCGGCTGGCCGTGACCTGTTTCGCCGGCGATGCTGATGCCCCGCGCGACGAAGAGGCGGCCGAGATCTGGATGGCGCTGGGCATCCCGCGCGAGCGCATCACCTTCTTGCCGAAGAAGGAGAACTGGTGGGGCCCGGCCGGCAGCACGGGCCCGTGCGGGCCGGACAGCGAGATCTTCTACGACATGGCGCCGGGTGGTCCGCCCGGCGAGACGCCCGCCACCAACCAGACCCGCTTCTGGGAGATCTGGAACCTGGTCTTCATGCAGTATGACAAACAGGCGGACGGCCGTTACGTGCCCCTACCCCGGCTAAACGTCGATACGGGCATGGGGTTGGAGCGGACGCTGAGCATCCTGCAAGGGGTGGCATCGCCCTACGAGACGGAGCTGTTCGCGCCGCTGATGGCGCGGCTAACCGAGCTGGCACCCGCCCCGGAGCCCTACGCGCTGCGCGTCATCGCCGACCATACGCGGGCGGCAGCCTTTATCCTCGCCGAGGGCATTGTCCCCGGCAACGTCGACCAGCCCTACGTTGTGCGCCGCCTCATCCGCCGCGCCGTGCGCTACGGGCAGGAAGTTGGCATCACCGGCCATTTTCTCGGCCAGCTCGTCGCGCCTCTTGTTGCGGCAATAGGCGAAGCCTATCCCGAGCTGGCGGAGCGGCAAGAGGCCATCCGTGCCGCGCTGGCCGAAGAGGAAGCCCGGTTCCAGGCGACGCTACAGCGCGGCCGCGCCGAGTTTGAGCGCGCCGTCGCCCGGCTCGGCGCAGGCCCGGCCCGAGTTCTCCCCGGCGATGTTGCCTTTCGCCTCTACGACACCTATGGTTTCCCGGTGGAGCTGACCGAGGAGCTGGCGCGGCAGCACGGGCTGGATGTCGACCGCGAAGGCTTCCAGGCCGCCTTCGCCGCGCACCAGGAGCGGTCGCGCCAGGGTGCTGCCGGCCGCTTTCGTGGCGGGCTGGCCGAGCGCCGGCCGGAGACGATCCGGCTGCATACGGCAACCCACCTCCTGCACGCGGCGCTGCGCCAGGTGCTCGGGCCGCACGTGACCCAGCGGGGCAGTAACATTACCGTCGAGCGCCTGCGCTTCGACTTCGCCCACGGTGGTAAGCTCAGCGCCGCGGAGCTTGCTGCCCTCGAAGCGCTGGTCAACGAGCAGATCGCGCGCGACCTGCCGGTCACGTGGCAAGAGATGGATGTGGAAACCGCCAGGGCAGCTGGCGCCCTCGGCGTCTTTGACGACCGCTACGGCGAGCAGGTCAAGGTCTACGCCATCGGCGACGTCAGTCTGGAAATCTGCGGCGGCCCGCACGTCGCGCGCACCGGCGAGCTCGGACGGTTCCGCATCCTTAAGGAAGAGGCCGTCGGCAGCGGCGTGCGGCGCATCCGGGCGACGGTAGGATGAGGGGTGAGCCTAACAGCGCCTTAGCAAAGGTGACAGCCGTCCCTGACTTGTGGCATAATCATCACTCATTCTTTGTCGAGAGGAAAAGGAAAAACTATGCACCTCTATATGATCCGTCACGGGCAGAGTTTCGTGAACCTGCCTGAGTGGGACGGTGGCTTTGATGAAGGGCTGACGGAGCTGGGCGAGCAGCAGGCGGCGGCGCTGGCGGCGTGGATGCCCGGGGCCGTCCCTGAAGTGGACATTATCTACAGCAGCACGATGCTGCGCGCCCGGGAAACCGTCGCGCCGCTGGCGGCGGCATACGGGCTGCCGGTCCACTTTGACGAGCGCCTGCGCGAGGTCGGCACGAGCCGGCTGGACCACACCCCCTGGCCGAGCGAGAGCTTGCTCTCCTACGCCGATTATTGGGCCAGCGAACGGCCCTTCGCCCCGGTGACGCCGGACCAACTCGACGGCGAAACGCTGATGCACTTCCGCACTCGGGTGGGGCTGTTTATCGAAGAGCTGGTCAGTAAGCATCGCGAACAGGTGGTCGTCGCCATTTGCCACGGCGGGGTCATCGAGACGACCTTCGACCACGTCTTTAATGTCGGCGCCTTCCGCCGCTGCGAGGTGTGGAACTACAACACCAGCGTCGCCCACTTTGAGTACGTCGACCACCCGCGCCGCGAGACGTGGCGGCTGCACGCCCACAACCGCGTCGATCATCTGCTGCTGCACATGGCCTCGCCGGAGAGCAAACAGAACGGCGCCCGGGAGCAGGAAGATGTGGCCTAACAGGGCCCGGCGGGCGACCCGCCTGTGAGCCCGCCCTCCAACGCAAGCGCCATCGTCACCGCCGACCCGGGCTTTGCCGAGTTGGCGCTGGCCGAACTGACCGACGCGTCGCCTGGCGCGGCCATCCTGGCGACGCTTGATCCCGGCGTGCTGCTTGTCGCCCTGGCGGAGAGCTTCTGGGAGCTCGGCGCGCGCTGGCGGCAGCAGCCGCCTATCTTCGTACGCCACATCAATCCGGTCCAAACGAGCCTCGCTTTGCCGCGCGGCGATGCGGGCCTACATGCCATGCGCCAGACGGCGGAACAGGAGCTTTTCGAACTAGTCGATCCGTCGCTCCCGTTTTCGGTGCAGACGCGCCTCTTTGCCGAGGCCCCGTTCCGCCCCTACGACGTGAATACGGCGCTTGCCGAGGCGATCGTCGCCGTCACGGGTGCCGAGCTGGACGTGCGCCAGCCGCAGCAGATCCTGTCCGTGGTCGTCGGCCGCTACCAGGGCGCGCTCACCGGCTTCCTTGGTCTCTCCCCTGCCCTCTACAACCTGAGCGATTGGGCCGGTGGGCAGCGTCGCTTTGCGCGCGAAAAGGGGCAGATCAGCCGCGCCGAGTTTAAGCTGCTCGAGGCGCTCGAGGCGTTTGACCTGGCGCTGCCGCCGCGCGGCGTGGCCCTCGACCTTGGCGCCGCGCCGGGGGGCTGGGTGCGCGTCTTGCGCCAGCACGAGCAGTTCGTGACCGCCGTCGATCCTGCGGACCTGCATCCAGCGCTGGCAGCGGAT
>JAVVFG010000034.1:0-18410 GCA_032260445.1 Anaerolineae bacterium
TGTGAGCCGCGCCGTGGCTCAAGCCCATGCCAGCGGGCAACCGTTGCGGCTGGTCCTTTACTCCGCCGACGGCGCTTATCACAGCGGCAAATACTTCTCGTCGTCAGACGTACCCGCCTGGAACGCTGCCGCCCGCCCGACCCTCACCGTCAGTTGGGGCCGTGAGGATTCAGGAGAGCCGGACCAGCGTGTTCTGCTGCCGTTCCTCACGGCCGGTCGCGTTCGCTAAGTAGCCTGCCTGGGCAGTGCCCCGTTGGCAATCATCCGCTCGATGGCGATCAGCCCGCCGAGGAAGAGCCAGCCCAGAATGCTGGACCGCATGCCCACGATGCCTACGTTGTAGACGAACGGCAAGAACCAGTCTCCCAGAAAGCCAGACGCAACCATAGCCACCAGGCCGCCAAGGGCGCCGTACACGTAGGCGTAAGCAAAGCCATCGGGCGCCTCGAGGCGCAGCTTCCAGCCGGCACGCCCGACCGCAGCGAAGAACCAGAATAGGCAGGCCAGGCCGAGCACACCCGTCTGCAGGACCATGTCGAAGTACTGATTGTGCGAGTTAAACTGCACGTAGTAACCGCGAATGCCAAACAGTGGCGTGTAGTAATAATAGTTTGCCGGTCCCAGGCCTAGAATCGGGTTGATGCGAATCAGGTCTAAAAGAACCAGCCAGGCATCGACACGCGTTTCAAAGCTATAGGTATCGGCAGCGATCAGCATGCTCAACAGCACAGGAAGACCTACCATCCCGCCGGCAATGAGCAAGAAGTTTGATTGCCACCAGCGCAGGGCCACGATAGTGACAATGGCGATCAGTGGCGGGATCCAGCCCGATTGCCAATCCCCGGTCTGCCAGAGGATCGAATAGAGCGTTACCCCCAGAATCGCCCAAAGCAAGGCACGCCATTCCCAACGCAATGTACGGTTAAGCAGCGTCTGGCTAAACGTCAGCGCCACGAACCAGGTCCAGAACTGGCTGCTTGTGCCGCCATAAACATAGAACCGTCCACTATGGCGGAACATGCCCGGGATGACGCGGAAGCCGACATAGACTGTCCCCAGCGCGATAAGCAGCCAGACCGTCCATTGCAGCCAGCGCAGCTCGTCATATTGGTGCATGGCGAGCACAAACGCGGTAGCAGAGAGCACGAAGACGGCGAGCCCGCCGAGCTGCGCTGCCAGCGGCGCCTGCTCGCCCTGGATCCACGGCAGCTGCCCCGCGAGGAAGGCGATCGCGGTGACGATGAGCATCAGTAGCAGCGGCACCAACGTTGCCGAGCGGTAGAGCTGCCATCCTTGACCTTGCCGCCACATCTGGAAGATCCACAACGCCAACAAACCCATGATTAAAAGGACCGTCGCGTTGATGCTTGTCTGGGTCCCAGTGCCGATCGAAAACGGCACGACCATGTTTGCCGGGATCAGCAACACCAGCCCCAACCCCGGCCATCGCAGGAGAAGCTGGACGGCGACGAATGCGCCGCTGAGCCCCAGTAGGCCAACCAGCACCAGGCGGACATAGCCCGGCGAAGCTGCGTAGCCAATTGCCGGCGCCAGCAGCAGCACCAATCCCGCCACCAGCCAGCGCTGCCAGCGTTGGCTGTTCTGCCTTATCCAGTTGTGCGAGCTATGTCCCAGCTGCATCATGCCTGTCCCTCACCAACCAGCTTCGTCCTGACGGTTTCAACCGTCCTTTTACGCGCGACACCGTCCAACAAGGCGAGGAGTTGCGGCATTGACTTTGCCCAGTCATACCGCTCGCCAACCAGCACCTGCGCCCTCTTTGCCAGCTGCGCGCGCAAACCCTGATCTTGCAGAAGTCTGATGACCGCACCGGCAAACGCTTCTGCGCTGTCGCCGAGAAGGAGGTGCTCGCCGTCGGTCACGTCTAGCCCTTCGGCCCCTTTGCTGGTCGCCACGACCGGCGTGCCCAGCGCCATTGCCTCTAGGATCTTCAACCGCGTGCCCCCACCCTGGTGGATCGGCGCGAGGCTGGCCCAGGCGCCGGCAACCAGTGGGCGCACATCAGGCACAAAGCCGGTAAGCGTGACACCATCGGCCAATGGCAGGGCACGGTTGCCCGGGTCGCCCGTAATGGTTAGTCGGACATCTAGAATGGCTGCGCGCACCAGCGGCAGCACCTTGGCGACAAACCAGCGCATCGCCTCGTAGTTCGGCGCATAGGTCAGCGAGCCGGTGAAGATCAGCGTGTTGGGTTGCGGGTCGCGCGCGAAGGGTCTGTAGCTGGCAACCTCGATGCAGTTCGGAATGACGGCGACGCGTTGGAAATCAGGGACGGCGCGCGCCAGGAGCTGTTGCTCCTCTCCCGACACGACGGTACAGAGCGCATAATCGTGCAACAGACGGCGGAGATAGTACCGGTACTTGGCCCAAGTGAGGCCGTGGCGCATCCGCTGGCGCAGCGCTGGCGCGTGTCGGAATTGGTCATGCAGGACGCCAGCTTCTAGCTCTTCAAAAACAGCCGGCGTGTCGCCGAACGCCCGGCTATAAACCGCCATGTCAATCTGCGAGGCGACGACCAGATCGGTGTTGCCGTTGCGGAGTGTGTCCCGGATCAGCGCCTCCATCTCGGCCGAGTACGTATCGAGCACCGAGCGCGGGGTGAGGCTAAGGAAGCCGAGGCGCGCGCGGCGGCTGGATGGGTCAAACGGCCGGTACGGCACCGTCCGCACCTCATCGCAGATGGCGGACAGCGGGCCGGGTTCCGGCGGCGTGCTAGCTTCGCTGGCATAGCTCAGCAGGGTCAGCCGGTATTCCCGGCTCAGGCCACGCAACAGGCTATAGATGCGTAGCTTCGACCCGTTATCTGCCGGATAGGGATACCAGCGCGAGAGAAAGAGCAGGCGGCGCATCCTAGCCTGCTCGCATGCCCCAACGCCGCCGCAGGAAGTCCCACGTGCCCTGCCACATGGCGTCGCGGTGAAAGCGCATCGGGCGCCAGCGCGGCTTTACCGTCCAACTGGTCAGCGTGCGTAGGGTATCAGCCCACGCTGCCAGCCAGACCAGTGGTGGCGCCTTGTGCTTGGCCAGCATCAGAAACCGGTTACGCGTGTTATAGTAGGTCACCGAGGGATTGGGCGCATAGTCGCGCTGCACCCCTTTGTGCCACAAACGCGCCTCAGGAACGTGACGGATCTCCCAGCCGGCGCGCCGTGCACGCAGGCACCACTCCGTCTCTTCCCAGTAATAGAAGAAACGCGCGTCCAGCGCCCCCACTTCCTCGACGACTTCTCGCCGTACCAGCAGGGCACAACCCGAGATCCAGTCGACCGCCGGCAGCCCCTTCAGCTGGCCCTCGTCGCGTTCGTTCTCGTGCAGATGGCGCGAGATCCAGAAACGGTCCAGCACGCCACCGGCCGACTGGATGACCTCTGGCGCGTCGTGATGATAGACGGTGGGACCGACAATGCCGATCCGCCGATCACTTTCGCCCGCCGCCACAAGGTGTGTCAGGCAATCCGCTTCGACAATCGTGTCCTCGTTGAGGACGAAGATCCAGTCAGCACCTCGCTCCATTGCTGCGACAATCCCCACGTTGTTGTTGCCCGCGTAGCCCCGATTCTCCTCCAGGCTCACCACCTCGACTGCGGCAAACATTTCATGAATCGCAGCTACTGAGCCATCACTGGAGGCGTTGTCCAGCACCACAACCCTGTGGTTGGCGTAGTGGCTTCGCTCCAGGGAGGCGAGGCAGCTCAGCGTATCGGCACGCCGGTTCGTATTGAGGATCACCGTGATTACAAGAGGTTCGGCCATAATCGATTTCCATAGAGTCCAGATTGTCGCGGCGATACTCAGCCAAAGAGATAGCGGTACGACCGCCGCACCGGCGAACGGTTGAAGTCAACAGCGCCCATCACCAGGACTGGGACGCCGATCCCGATAGCGAGCAGGACCGCCTGGAGGAGCCAGACGTTACCCAGCAGCCACGGCGCAACGAAGTAGAGACCACGCGCCCCGAATTCCAGGGCCGGCGAGTGGACGAGGTAGACGCCAAACGCCTTTCCTGCCAGTTTCTCCAGAGGCTGTGCCAGGGGAACAGTCGCCTGCTCGAAGCCCATGAACGCCAGAATGAACAAAGCGGCATATAGCGAGTCGAGCAACGTCTCGCGGATTGGCAGCCATGGCTGCCCGGCATTGTTCAGAATTAGCTGCCATTCGACGACGCCGAGCGGCAGCAGGACGATGGCACCTGCCAGGAATAGCTTACGGCCGCGCACCGCAAGCTGCTGGAACAGCGCTGGATTCTGGCCGGCGACGACACCCGCAGAAAACCAGAATAGATGACCCGGGAAGAACCAGCTGCCGGTGAGCGCGAGCAACAATTCAGCTGGGCCGAGAGCCAGACCGAGCGTATCCAGGTAGACCAGCGTGCGGACGCCGAGCTGGATCACCAACGCGACGACCAGGAGCGCACCGGTATATCTCTTCGCCAAGGCTACCAGGAGTGGCGACAGGAGGTAGAGCTGGATGAGCAGTGGGATGAAGTAGTACGCGGGCGTTGTCCGTCCAGTTACCAGCAGACTCAGGTAGCCGCTAAGCGTCTCCCGCTCGCCTTCGGCGAAGCCGGCGATAAACACCAGCAACGACCAGAGCAGGTAGGGCACCAGTAAGTAGACGATCCGGCTACGAATCAGGGGCCAGCTACCGCCGAGCTTCTGCCGGCCGGTGGCGAAGGCAATGAAGTAGCCAGAGACGAAGAGGAACGCCGGGACCGAAAACATGATCGCCTGCTGCAGACCCAGCAACGTATAGTAGCCAAGGCTACCCATCTGCTCGAAGTTCGGCGCTTCCACAGGGAGGTAGCGGTGCACCCACCAGAACATGGCGGTAAACCCCCACCCGGTTGTGTGGTTGAGCACTGCCCCGAGCACGGCCAGACCGTTCAGCAGCAGCAGTCTTCTGACCATTTCACCATCCTTATCTCATTACCTTTGCTGTCCCGGCCGGAGCCAGCGTCAGGACGTTGACCCATTTCCTGCCAGATAGTTCGCCATTGCTGACACGCTGTGGAAATTCTCGTAGACGATCTCTTCGACCGGGATCTGCCGGTCAAACGTGCGCTCCACGAAAGAAATGAGCTGCAGCAAACTCAGTGAATTGAGGATACCATTGCTCAGCAGATCCATTTCTTCACTCACCACGCCACCCTGGCGGCGCATAATCTCTTTCTCCACGTACTCAGTCAAAATTCTTTTTGTTTCCATCTGTCATGTCTCCTTCTTACACTCAGGGAACGGGGACGATACCGGCCGGCCCCGCTTTCCACACCTAGCCAAAACCATACTTGTAGTAGCGCTGCACCGCCGGCAGGCGGTTGGCCATCGCCATCGCTGCCAGCGGGACCCCCAGCCCGGCGACGATGAGCAGCGGCTGTAGCAATAGCTGGCTCGCCAACACCGCCGGCGCCAGATGATAGACAGCGCGTGCCGTGTACTCCATCACCGGCGAATGGACGAGGTAGATACCGTACGACCTCAGACCAAGCGCTTCTACCTGCCGGTCAACCCGCGTCGTTTGTCTAAAAAAGGCCAGTACGGCAAGGATGAAAAAGAGCGAGTAAAGTGTATCGACGAACGTTTCACGATGTGGTAGCCAGAACTCGCCGGAACTGCGCACAATCCATTCCCACTCGACGATGGCCACCGGCACAAGGAGCGCCGTGGTTGCAGCGAGCACCCAACGCCGGCGATGCAGCCAGCTTTCCAGCAATCTCATGTTGAAGCCGGCGACAACACCAGAGGAGAACCAGAAGAGCCGCGCCACAAAGAACCATTTCGGCGTCGAGCCGATGGTTGCCAGCAGCGGCGACTCGATGCCGAAGTAACCCAGATAGTAGCCGAGCTGCACGGCCGACTGGACCACCGCCGCGACGATTAAGAGAAGTACCGGCCGGCGGCGCGCCAGCGGCACCAACCAGAACGACAGCAGGTAGAACTGGGTGAGCAGCGGCACGTAGTAGTAGGCCGGGTTGGTTGCTCCTGTCAGCAACATCGCCGGAATCCGTGCCGGCGACGCCACACGCCCTTCGGCGATGAGCAGCACAAGCAGCAGCGCCGACCAGAGAAAGTAGGGTATGAGCAGCGTCTGGAGCCGCCTGCGCACCACCGGCCACTGGACGGTGCCCTGCTGCCGCGTTGTGAAGGCGACAAACACACCTGACACGAAGAGGAAGGCGGGAATCGTTGCCACCGGCACCTGCTCCATCGCGCGCAGGACGTAATAAGCCACGCCGCCTGGCTGGTCGGCGCTCGCACCCACCAGCGGCAAGTAGCGGTCACGCCAGAAGTACATGGCGACAAAGCCCCAGCCGGCCGAGTGAAACAGGATGAGGCCCATCGTTGCCAGGCCGTTCAGGAAGAGAAGGCGTTTAAACATGTGGATATCTACTGGCTACGCCGCTATCGATAGGGAGAAAGCCCGTCAATCGGCGCTGACCTTCGACGCATCGGTCCGCGCGATCGGGCTAAGCTGTTGCTTGAAGAGATGGTCCTCCTTGCTCTCGACGATCTCGATGAAGCGGCGCATCTCCTCCAGCACAGGCACACTATCCCGGTTGAACACCTCGCCCTGCAGGAGCTGCAGAACCTGGTGCCGGTACTCCGGCGATTGGATGAAGTAGGTAAACAACGGCAGAAGCCGGTAGTATAGTTGGATGAACTCGTACCACACGGAGACGCCTGAACGGAGCTTCTCTTCATAGGGCATGAGCGCTGCCTCGCTAGTGTCGCCGCTTTCCAACGCGTTGCGAATCGTCTCCGAGGCAAACTTGGCGCTGTACAAAGCGATGCTCACGCCGGACGAAAAGATGGGGTCGACAAAACGGGCCGCGTCGCCGATGAGCAGAAAGCCGTTCCCAACGAACTTCTCCATCGAGTAGCTATAGTCGCCTTCGACTTTCAGCTCGTTAACCCGCTTCGCCGGGGCCATCGCTTTGGCCAGGTCCGGGTTGCTGGTGACGTAGTGATTGAAGTAGGTTTCCAGATCCATCTGCGCGTTCCGGAAAACCTCCCTCTCGGCGACAATACCCACGGAGGTGATCGTCTCTGTGATCGGGATCTGCCATGCCCAGCCGCGCTCTACCGGCAGAAAATAGATGTGGATGAAGTCTGATGTCCGGCCGTTCCCCTTATCCAGATTCTCAAACCAGGCATGGACCGCGTACTGGTCAAAGATTGGGTCGTTCTTCTTGATGCGCAGCTGCCGGCCGAGCAGCGTCTGCCGCCCGCTTGCATCGACAACTATCTTCGCCGGTACGTCGATTTCCTGTCCGGCAATGCGCACGCGCACGCCGCAGGCCTGGTCGCCGTCGAACAGCACCTGGACCACCTTGGCCCCCTGGTAGAGCTCGCTACCCAGCCTCTCCGCATGTTTGAGTAGCAACAGGTCGAACTTGCTGCGGTCGACGTGATACGTATAGTCTTGATCAACTCCTTCCTGGGGGAACTCCGCGAATTCGATGGCTGCTTCAGTTGTCTTGCCGTGCCCATCGACGTTGGGTGCGGCCTCGCCGTTACCGATACTCGGATGCCACGACGCCCCGTACTTATGAACGAAGCCTTCGTCTTCCATCGTTTGCAGGAAGCCAAGCTCCTCGAAGACCCGCGTCGACGAGGTCACCATCGATTCGCCAACGTGCGGGCGTGGATGGTTCGCGCCTTCGAAGATCACGTTGGAGATGCCGGCCATCGAAAGATACGAGCCAAGCGCTGACCCCGCTGGCCCGCCACCAATGATAATGACGTCTTTCACTTTCTTTTCCTTTCTTCTGACCACTTACGGATAGATACAACATCTTGCACCGCAGACACGGCGCTCCTTGAATCAGGCGGCTGCACCCGCGGCCGTTGCGGCCTGTAGGGCACGGCGGTTGATCTTCCCCGTCGACGTGCGTGGGAACTGCGCCAGGATCGTAATCTTTGCCGGCACGGCGTAAGATGGAAGCTGAGCGCCAGCGTGCACCAGCAGGGCACCCACTTCGAGCGCGGCGCCATTACGTGCTATCACCGCCGCTTCAATCAGGTTGCTTCCTTCGCCATCCGGCACCGGATAGACGGCTGCCTCTTGCACCCCTGGATGCGAGAGCAGGGCAACTTCGATCTCGTCCAGCTCGACCCGGTAGCCGCGCGTCTTGATCTGCCTGTCCTTGCGGCCGAGGTACTTCAAGTTGCCGTCTTCCTGTTCCTCGACGAGGTCGCCGGTGCGGTAAAAGATATCTTCGTGGTCGCCAAAGACCCGGCGCAGGTAGAATCCCTTCTCCGTCAGGTCTGGACGTCCCCAGTAACCGCGCATCACCAGCGGGCTGCGGATGAGCAGCTCACCAGTTTCGCCGCTCGCCACCGGCCGGTCGTCGCCATCCACCACGAGCGCCTCGACATTGGTGCACGGCTCGCCGATAGGTATCGGCTCATCCGAGCCTTTGGGCAGCGGTGGCACGTGGTAGAACGTGCACACGTTCGTTTCCGTTGGGCCGTAGAGATTGCTGAACCGCGCCTGCGGCAGCTGCGCCATTAGCGGGCGTAGGTGTTTGGTCGGGAACGGCTCGCCCGCAAAAAGCACCCAGCGCAGCGAGCTCAGGTCATGCTTGTCTATCGCGCCATTAAGCAGCAGCTGGATCAGCGCAAACGGCACCGAATACCACACCGTAATCCGCTCAATCTGGATCAGGCGCGTCATGTTCACCGGGAACTTGGTGAGCGCCTCTGGAATGATCACCGTCGCCGCCCCCGCGAGTGCCCCCGCAAAAAAGTCGAACGTCGACAAATCAAAGTGCAGCGGCGCATGGTTACTCAGCCGGTCGCTTTCCGTCAGGTTGTACGTATCCACCCCCCACTCGGCGAAGGTCAGCCCGCTGCGGTGCGTATGCATGATCCCTTTGGGATCGCCCGTCGAGCCGGAAGTGTAGAGGATGTATGCCAGGTCCTGTTCGGTCAGGTGGACATCCGGCGCCGTATCCGGAGCAGTCGCGATGTCATCCCAGGAGAGCGTGCGCAGCGGCAGGTCGCCGGGAGCCGAGAGGCCAACCACCACCTCGAGTCCGGTCCCTGCTGCCATCTCCGCGAGGCCGTCAAGCTTGAAGTCGTTACTGATCAGGCAGCGGATGCCGCAGTTGCGGATGACGAAGCTGAGCCTGCCAACCGGCGCAAAGGGATCGAGCGGCACGTAGGCCGCACCGGCCTTCATGATCCCGTAGATCGCTACGGCCGATTCGAGACCCTTGTTCATATAGATGCCCACGCGATCGCCGCGCTGCACACCCTCTGCCAGCAGCGTGTGTGCCAGTTGGTTGGCACGGCGATCGAGCTCGCCGTATGTCAGGCTCTGCCCGGAGAAGCGCACTGCCTCCCACTCGGGATAGCGCTGCGCGCCGGCCGTGACTGCCTGGGTCAGTAGATAGATATTGCGTTTGTTCATGTCGCTCCTCTCACAATCCCATGAGCTGCGCGATGATGTTACGCTGGATGTCAGAAGTGCCGGAGTAAAGCGTGCCGCCAATAGCGTCCCGCAGATCGCGCTCGACCTCATACTCGGCCGTGTAGCCGTAACCGCCAAAGGTGCGGATCGCGTCGAGTCCAGATTGCACGAATGATTCACTCAGATAGAGCTTGGCCATCGCCGCTTCCATCACCGCCGGCTTATCCTGGCTCTTGAGCCAACCGACGTGGTACAGCAACAGGCGCGATGTTTCCAAGCGTACCTTCATGTCCACCAACCGGTTGGCGACCGACTGGAACTTGCCGATTGGCTGGCCGAACTGCTCCCGCTCGCGCGCGTAGGCAACCGCCGATTCCAGTTGCCGTTCCATGGCGCCGATATGGCTGGCGAGGATGCAGCCACGCTCCCATTCCATCGAGTTGTGGAAGATCTGGGTGCCGGCGCCTTCTGGCCCCAGCCGGTTTTCCTCGGGCAAGAAGCAGTCCTGGAAGACGAGCTCGCCCATCGGCGACGTCCGCAGCCCCATCTTCTCGATATCGCGGCTGACGCTGAAACCGGGCGTGCCCTTATCAACCAGGAAGGCCGTTACACCCCAGGCCTTGCGCTCCGGGTTCACTGTCGCGAAGACGACGGCCATATCGGCCACCGGGGCGTTGGTCACGAACGTCTTGCTGCCGTTGAGGACGTAGCCGCCGTCCACCCGTTCCGCGCGCGTACGCAGGCTATAGGCATCCGAGCCAGAGTCCGGCTCGCTCATGCCGTGCGCGCCGATGATGTCACCGCAGTTCAGTGCGGGGAGATACTTCTCCTTCTGCGCCGGCGTGCCGAAGTTGAGGATCGGCATCTGCACGCTCCACATCTGCGCGTTCATCGCGAAGACCAGGCCATTATCGCGGCAGGCGTAGCCGAGCCCTTCCATCATTAGCATTGTTGTGAGGATGTCAGCAGCCGAGCCACCATACTCCTCCGGGAAAGGCAGGCCCAGCACGCCGAAGCGGGCACACTTCCGCCAATTCTCGTGCGATAGCGCGCCCTGCCGGTCACGTTCGAGCAGCCCATCATTCAGCTCCTTGCGCGCGAAGTCGACGACGGCACGCTTAAACGCCAGCTGCTCTTCATTCCAGGAAAAGTCCATCTAACCGCTCTCCTCAGTTGCCGAACGCTCCAGACGGGACCCATTGCGGTAGAAGGCCATTGCCGGGCACCTGCCCGCCGTCTACCAGCGTCCCGAACCAGTCGTTCGTGCTGTCGTCACTCAGGATGCTTCCGGCCCCATCGGAAATGGCATAATAGGCGGTCAGACCGGCCTCTGTGCCTGCTAGCGCGTGAAGCATATCCTGGTTGATTTGCTCGGCAGAACGCGCGTAATTCCAGAAGCGCACCTCATCGAGCTCGCCTTCGAAACTCCAGTTACGCGTCGAATTGATGATGATCCCACCCAGATGAAGGATAGGTAATGCGCCGGTATTTGGCTGCATCGTCGCGCCGCTGGGCGTGCTGCCTGCCTCCACGCCGTTGCGGTAGACGCGCAACACCCCGTTCGCATGGGCCATGGCGATGTGCACCCACTCACCCACGGTGTAATCGACGCCGACCACGTCCATATTCCCGTCAAAGTTCCAGACCCAGATGCGGTCGGCGCCACTCACGACGCCACGTGACATACCCCACCACCGCGGCCGGTCGCCCAGAATAGCATCGCAGTGGGCGGGGCTCGCGTTGGTGCACGTGGCTACGCCTGTCGGCTTCACCCACAGGCTGACCGTCTTCGTCGTCTCCCAGCCGGACCCGAGAACGTATGCCGTTTCCGCGACCTGCACATAGTCGGTCGTGCCGTCAAAAGCCAGCGCGTAACCGGCATCGCCAGGGGGCAACGGCGTATTCGTGGGCGTCGGTGTTGCTGTCGGCGGCTCCGCAGTTGCAGTTGGTGTTGCTGTGGGCGGCTCGCTGGTTGCCGTTGCCGTTGCCGTTGGGCCTGTCGGTGTCGGCGTCGGCGTGGGTGGTTCGGCCGTCGCCGTTGCTGTCGGCGGCTCGCTGGTTGGCGTGCTTGGCGTCCCTGTTTCGCCAAACGCGCCAGAGGTGATCCAGCTGCTGTTGCCCATCCCTCCCCGCAGGGTGCCCTCGTTGCCATGACCGCTGTCATCCGTCAGGGTTGTGCCCGCGCCGTTCGACATCTGGTAGTAGGCGCGCAGATCGGCCCAGTTAGGATGCCCGGCGCTTACTTCCTGGAATGCCCAGGCGCTGACGGTCGCTTCATCCAGGGCCACATCCCACAGGCGCACCTCGTCCAGGGCGCCGGCCAGGCTGCGCGGCGCACGCCCACCACCCGTGCCGCCGAGGAAGAGATTGCCATCGGCGTTCGCGTTGGGCATCTGCGTTGGCCCGCTGGGAACCGAGCCGGCGAGAACGCCGTTCCGGTAGGCAGATAGGGTGAATCCGTCGTGCACGAGGGCGACCTGGAACCACTCGCCGGGCGTATACTCCACGCCGACGACGTCGAGCCCGCTTGCGTCCCAGTTCCACACCCAGACGCGGTCCAGGCCACTATAGTTAGCACGCGAGATACCAAAGGTACGCGGTCCATCGTTACCTACGAGGAGCGGCCCAGACGCGGGTGTCGTCGACGGCGCTGCGCCGTCGAGACGTACCCATGCGCTCATGCTTTTTTCCCCGGTCCACGTATCGCCACTGAACAACATGTTCGTGTCGCCGAGGGCGACGTAATCGTTGACACCGTCAAACGCCAGCGCGGTGCCGGCGTCTTCCCCCGAGGCCGTGAGCGGGAAGATAAGGACAAGAATGATTGCCAGGAGTAATGAGGGCAGGAGATACCGCTTGGCGGTCTCTCGCTCGTAGGTATAGGCCATGATGCTTCCCTTTTGTATTAAGTGTGGTGCGACCGCCACCAGACTCCGGCGCCCGCTATCAATAAGAAGAGAACAGAGATAGTAATGGGTAAGATAACTGGGCTGCTATGCTGTGCCGCTGCCGGTCGTGTTCCCACTGCTTCCGGTGCCGGCGTCCTCTGAGCTGTGTCGCCGAGCGCTGCCTTCTCTGGTTCTGCGCTGCTGGCCGCAACCGGCGGCTCACTCGCCCTTTCCGTAGGCAGCGTGGCTGGCGTGGCCGTGGGCGGCTGTTCCGTTGACGTCGCTGCCGGCTCGTTAGGTACTGCCGTTGCCGCTGGCGCGACGGTCCCCATAAACCACGGGTGCGCCGTCGTATCAGATTGGAAGAAGTCGTAGAGCATCGCGGCGACCTTCGTGTTCCCGCTGCGCGAGGGGTGCGTGCAGTCGCCGATCATGTCTTCGGCTAGCCAGACGGCGTCATCGGCGCGCGCATTCTCGCCGTCAATCCACAGGTATGGACCCCACGAGAGAACCGGGGCGCGCACCTCGCCCTGCGCCGGGTCGAAGTTGAGCTCCGGCTCCCCGCCGATCTGCGCCTCAACCAGCCACTTCACGGCGAAACCCGTCTCGTAAGCCACCGGCTCTGGGCTTAACCCGCGCCCGTACATATAAGAACGCGTGCGGCTCGACAGGTAGGCGATCTGCAGGTTAGGGAAATAAGCCTTCAGATTCTGTACGACCCGCACAAGGTCGGCCTGCAGCGCTTCGGCCTTTGCTGGAAAGTCGCCACCCCGCGTCTGGGTCAACTTGATCCACACCGCCTGCACCTGCGCGTGCGAGACCCGCTTGTGGTGCAGCCGCCCATCTAGCTCCGGCCAGACGGCGCTCTCCGGATCCGCCCACCAGTCAGAGACGCGCCCTCCCTGGGCACCATTAACCAGCACCAGCGCCGGGTTGCTGAGATGCAGCCCATTTTCGTGGGTCAGGCTCATGAAGCCATTGAACTCCGATGACGTGTTGGACATGCCAACGGACATCAGCACTATCTTGCCATCAGGAGCAGGTTGGCCCGCCTCGTCGAGCGGCTGGATGCGCGCCGCCGCAGCCAGCGCCGCAGCCTCGTGCTCAGGCGGGCGCCTGTTCGTCCCGCCCGGGTAGAGCCCGCCGCGAAAGCCAGTCGGCCCGCCATCCATGCGCACATACTCGTCGCTGCCGAGCTCGGTGAGCGGCGGCGCAACAGGTAGAAAGTCCCCCTGGCACAGCTCTTCCTGTGCTCTGGCGGCGCGTTCCCCCTGCCCTACGCGTGCCACCAGAAGCAAGATGAGCAAGAGACAGAGGCTCAGCGCGGTGCGTTGGTACGGTCTAGTATGCATTCTGTCTTTATCGAGACGGCTTTCCCGTCTGGTCAATTTATCCAAACAATGTCCTGCTGCCTGGCGTTTTCTGACTCTGTTCTGGGTGTCTGCATGGCCAACAAATGGCTCTCGGCACGCCGCGCCGCTTCCTCCCAGGTCCAGCGGCGCAAGACAACCTCGCGGCCCCGGCGCCCGTATTCATTCGCCAATTGCCCATCTTCGAGCAGGCGCAGAACTGCCTGCGCGAAGCGCCCCGCCTTCCGTTCTACCAGGAGCCCTGTCTCCTCGTGTACGATCGTTTCCCGCACTCCACCTTCGCGTACGGCGACGACTGGCGTCCCGCAGGCCATCGCCTCCAGCGGCACTAGGCCAAACGGCTCGCGT
Organism: Anaerolineae bacterium; assembly: GCA_032260445.1. Taxonomy (GTDB): domain Bacteria; phylum Chloroflexota; class Anaerolineae; order Promineifilales; family Promineifilaceae; genus JAAYYY01. Next base: position 14,039 of record JAVVFG010000034.1, read on the forward strand.
ACCGCCGCGTAAGCGACAAGTGCCGCTTCGTTGTAGAGCTGCACCAGCCGCTCGTCACTTACCTCACTCAGCAGCCGCAGTTCGACTTCCGCTGCCTCTGCAAGGTGTTCGAGATAAGCACGCTCCGGTGGATTCTGGAAATTGCTGACAATTACCAGTGGTGGGCGTTGCGGCTCAGTGATGTGGCCGAGCGCCTCGATGAGAAAATCGAATCCCTTCAGCGGCGTCAGCGAGCCCACCGACAACACGTAGCCACGCTTCTCCACCGGCAGTGGGCGGAACAGATCGCTGTCTACCCCGAGGTAGCTGACCTCGGCCTCACGCCCGTAGATGCGACCCACCGCGTCGCGCATGAATTGCGAGTTGACCAGCACCCGTCCCGCGCGGCGCGTATTACGGCGATCGCGGCGGCTGAGCACGCTATAGTAGAGCCGGATCAACGGGTCGATCCGGTCCAACAGCTGGCGCCGTCGCGACTGCGGCAGGTCGTACGGTCGGAGCTGCTGCGGCTCGTATACCCGGCGCAGCGGCTCCTGGCAGTAGTAGACCGCCGGCACGTCGCGCAGATGGGCCAACAGGCTTGGGCTCGTCTCATACTGGCAGGGATGGACGAAGACCACGTCGTAATCGTGTTGTTCGATTTCGGCGGCAATTTGCTTGTTGAGGTGTCCTAGACGCAGGAGATCAGCCGTCCGCGTGGCCTGGTTCAGGCGGCCGAAGGGCGAACCGAGCAAGGGTAGCGGCGCGAACGGGAAGACACGGTGCGCCGCCACGAAGGGGCGCAGATCCGCGAATTCCTGATTGCCGCTGCTCAACGTATACACGTCAAGCTCATGTCTGGCTGCCAGCCGCCGTGCCAGCTCCGCCAGCGCTCGCTTCGCCCCACCAGAAAGCAGATTGTGGTAGACGGCAATGCGCATTGTCTCCATCCTCTGGCGCGCGGACCGCCCCACCCTACGCGCTCATTATCGCTTCCACGCGCGACAAACCTAACGATGGCTGGATGCGCACATACATACCCTGCACGGCATCGTTGGCTGAAAGAATACTGATCCCTTCGACCCGGTCGAAGAACGCATGGTTGGCTTGCCTTTGCGGCTCGAGCGCTTCTTCCGCCATCAGCTCCTTGTCGGTGCGCATCGTCAGATTCTCTTGCATCCGCTGCGACATTTGCTGCCGCACGTACGAGCGCGCCACGTCGCCATCATGCAGGTCGACGAGATCCTCGACACCCGACATGAGCGTGGTGAAGGCTTGCTTCAACTGGTTCGGCGGTGTGTCCCGGCGCGAGAGCTGCCCCGCGATCCAGAAAATAGACTCTTTCCCATCATACTGGTCATAGAAGGCAGAGAGGAAGACCAGATAGCGCAAATAGGCACGGCGATAACTCTTGTCGTAAAAGGCGATCGCCTCTCCCTCGCTGACTTCGCCGTTGTCTATGCTGGCAATGCTCGCCGCCGCGAGCAGGCCACTCAACATCGCCAGGTGCACACCCGTCGACAGGAGCGGATCGAGGAAGCAGGCGGCGTCTCCAGAGATGAAGTAGCCCGGCCCGGCAAACTGCTCGGCGGCATAGGAATAGTCGGTCTCAGCCCGGATTTCGCTCACTAACGTTGCCGGCTCGACCATTGCGGCGATAGTCGGCGCTTCCGCTAGGGCCGCTTCGTAGATCGCTTCGATGCTGCTGTGCTCGCGGCGCTCCTTGAAGTTATCCTTATGAAGCACCACGCCCACACTCATCGTCCCGTCGTGCAGCGGGATCGCCCAGATCCAGCCGTAGGGAATGGAGATCGTGGCAATCGCCCCTGTCTTCGGCCCGGTGAAACCCGCCGCATTCTTCCAGTAGCCGTACACTGCTACATTCTTAAAGGCGTCATGGTAATAACGGCTGTTCAAATAACGCGTCACCATCAGCCCGCTGCGACCGGAAGCATCGACGAGATAGTCAAACTGCAGCGTCTGCTCCTGGCCCCGCTGTTCGCTAGGGGCAACAACGGCGGCCACCGGACGTCCCGCCTCGCTGAAACGGATCTCGCGCACCTCCAATCCCTGGTAGACCGTTGCGCCAACGTCGCGCGCATGGTCTAGCAGACACTGGTCAAACTCCGAGCGCACGACCTGGAAGCTGTACGTGTTCTCGCCCGAGAGCTCGCCAAAGAACAGATCCCATTGCTGGCTGCCCCACTCGATGTGCGCGCCGGGTTTGCGCTGGAAGCCTTGCGCTTCGACCTTCTCGCGTGCGCCGGTGATATCGAGAAAGTGTAGCGCCGAGGGCAGCAGTGATTCGCCGATGTGATAGCGTGGAAACTGGTCGCGCTCGGCGAGCACGACAGAGAACCCCGCGCGTGCGAGCAGCGCAGCGGCTGTTGCTCCGGCCGGACCACCGCCGATGACCAGTACCTGTGTAGATGACGGAATCGAGAACATAGACCTTTTCTCCATAAATCTTGTTGATAGACAGACGCTGCACGCGACTTATTTACTCAGCGGAGATCGGCAAGGGGATCCGCCAGACCCTGTTTTGGCTCGAAAAGCTGCTTCACCGCGAGCAGCCTGCGGCAGAGGGTGGGGCTGATGTCGTACAGAACAGAAAGCGTCCCGGCGCGCCGGTCATCAGGCTGCAATTCTCGCGCCCGCTCAAACCAGTCCCGGACCACGTCACGGTGCCTGCCATTCGGCGAGGCGGCGAGTAAGCCCTGCCGGGCCATCAGGCGGTACAGGCGCGCCTGCTGGTTGACGGGCAATGCGCGAAACGCGGGCATGCTCACGATTCGTGCTTGCGCTTCGAACTGGCCCGGAAGCAGGTTAACCAGCAGATCATAAAAAACGTCAACGCGCGTCTCCGCCGGCAGGCTGGCAAAGCGCCGTAGCCCGATTGCCTTCTCGCGGCAGCGCGCCAGATAACCAGCGCGCCGCTGTGCATCCACGCGCCGTGTCACATTCGTGCGGTGCACGCGATAAAGACAGCTCTGCGTGTCGACATAGCCAAACGCCATTATCTCTGTGCACTGGGTGAGAAAATCCCAATCCGGCCCGATGACGATCTGCTCGTCAAAGCCCAGGCCGGCGGCTACCACCGGCTCGCGCCGCAGCAGCACACAGGTCGGCGGGCCAAAGACGTCGGAGGCGCGTACCATCTGCTCAAAGATGTCACCTTCAAATGGCCCGCGGCGGCGGCTGGACAGCGACTTCAGCCGTGCGCCCTGTTCGTCCATGTGGTAGCCGTCGCTGTAGACGGCCGCATGTTCCGGGTGCGATTGCAGATAGCCAACCGTGGCCTGCAGGTGGTGCGGCAGGAACAGGTCGTCGGCATCGAGGAAGGCGATAAACTCGCCGCGCATCCGGGCCAGGGCCACGTTGCGCGCCGCCGCCTCCCCCCGGTTCGGCTGGGTAATAAGGCGGATACGCGGGTCGTCGTAGCCCGTAACAATTGCCCCCGTCGCATCGGCCGAGCCGTCGTCGACGACAATCAACTCCCAGTTGCTGTAGCTCTGCGCCAGCAGGCTGTCGAGAGCTTCCGCAATGAATTGCTCCGCGTTATACGCCGGCATCATCACACTGACCCGACCTGGTTCCATCGTTTCCTTCATGTGACCCGAAATCCTTGCTGGCCATCTGCCCGCAACTGTTGTGTCTGCTCTCGCTTGCTCAGCACGTCGCTCATGATCTGCTCCAATCGCTGGGTTGTTTGTTCCCAACCATGTATCCGCTCCGCTTCCAGCCTGGCCGCCTGGCCGAGCTGGCGGCGCAGCGCACTATCCTCTACCAGCAGGCCAATAGCCCGTGCCAGCGCCTTCTCGTCACACGGCGGGACGATCCAGCCGCTGCGCCCATGCGCTAGCGTACGCGGGTAGCCATTCTCGCCGGAGCCGATCACCGCCAGGCCGGCCGCTTTGTAGTCAAAGAGCTTCAGCCCCGAATACTCCGGCCAGTCGCAATACGGCGCGACCCCGATATCGGCCTGCGCCAGGAGCGGCGCGTACTTTTCCTGTGGTAGCCGGCCGGTCAAGGTGACCACGCCAGAAAGGCCCAGTTGCCGGGTAAGCTGCTGAGCCTCTGCTTCACCCTGGCCCGAACCAATCAGGATCAGGTGGAACGGTGTCACCTGTGCCTGTAGCCGCGCCAGCGCCCGCAGCAGGAGCGGCACGCCTTGCCACGGCTGGAAGCCGCCGAGATAGGCAATCGTCACCGGCTCCTCACTCACAGACTTTTCCTGGAAGGCACGAAGCTGCTCCCGTGCCAGCAAGTGCACGAGTTCTGTGCCGTTCTCGACTGTCGTTACCGTCGCGTCGTCCACCGGCCAGCGGCGCAGGAAAGCATCACGCCAGCCATCGCCGCTAATGACGATGTGCGCCGCCTGCGCCACGGTGCG
>JAVVFG010000035.1:0-5248 GCA_032260445.1 Anaerolineae bacterium
GCGAGCCCGCCGACGATGATCCACAGAATAATGTTCAAAAGCATTTCAACCTCCTTAATGTCTTTCGAAATCTCTTCTTACCGGGCAGCCACTGCCTGTCGTCCAGGCTCTGCCCATTACATCGTCTAGCTTACTGGCGCCCCCCGTATAAATCAATGAATCGGGATACAAAGCAGGATATATATCACGGTACATTGTCATTATAGCAGGAAATTTGAGCGTTATGTAAACGTCAGGACGCTTACGTCCTGTGTATTCGGTTGTGATATACTTAATCGGTAAAGGCGCGATCAGTAAAGGTGGCGCGCCGCCAAAACTTATCTGGTAGGTGGAGTCAACATGACGACAGTCGAGAGAACGAGGGATGAGCGGCTGCGAGCCTTTGAGGAACGGATTGCGCGCGGCGAAAAGATTGAGCCCGGCGATTGGATGCCGGAGGAGTATCGCCGCCAGCTAATTCGCATGATCTCGCAGCACGCGCATAGCGAAATAGTTGGCATGCTGCCGGAAGGCGCCTGGATTACCCGTGCGCCCAACCTGCGGCGCAAGATAGTCTTGCTTGCCAAGGTGCAGGATGAGGCTGGGCATGGCCAGTATCTTTACCATGCAGCCGAGACGCTCGGCGCCACACGCGAGGAGATGCTCGCCGATCTCCTGGAAGGCCGGGCCAAGTACGCCAGCGTGTTCAACTATCCGACGCTTACCTGGGCCGACAATGCAGTCATTGGCTGGCTCGTTGACGGCGCGGCGATTAAGAACCAGACGATGCTCGCCCAATGTTCCTACGGCCCTTATTCGCGTGCGATGGTCCGAATCTGCGCCGAAGAAGGTTTCCATATGAAGCAAGGGCAGGAGATGGTCATCCGCTACTCGCAGGGCACTAAGGAACAACGCGAAATGGTGCAGGATGCGCTCAATCGTTGGTGGTGGCCAACGTTGATGATGTTTGGCCTGCCGGACGACAAATCGACCAATAGCGGTGTGCTCATCCGCTGGGGCGTTAAGACACGGACGAACGACGAGCTGCGTCAGGAGTTTGTCAACGAGATGGTGCCGGAGCTACACGCCCTCGGCCTTTCCGTACCCGACCCCGCTCTGCACTACGATCCTAAGCGCGGCAACTGGGTCTACGGCACCATCGATTGGGACGAGTTTTGGCGCGTGGTGAAAGGCGATGGGCCTTGTAACGCAGAACGGCTGGGCGCACGTCGCGAGGCGCACGAAGACGGGCGCTGGGTGCGCGAGGCGATGGTTGCCTATGCGCGCAAGAAGGGGACACTCGCCTCATGAGTGGCGGAGATACGCAGTGGCCGCGCTTTGAGATTTTCCAACAGGCAAGGCCAGACGGTCCATTTGACAACGTTGGCTCGGTGCATGCCCCAGATGCAGAAATGGCGCTCCAGAACGCCCGTGACGTATTTGTGCGCCGCCCCCAGACGGCAACCCTGTGGGTCGTGCCCGCCAGCGCAATCCTGACGGTGACGCGCGAGGAGCTCGCTTCCGGCACGGGGCAACCACCACCCGGAGCGGCAGCGGATCAGACGGAGCAGATATATCACGTCTTTACCAAGTCATCACAGCGACGCTCGATGACCTTCGTCACCTATCACGGCGATGTTCTGGCTACCAGTGCTGAGCATGCCCTAGAGAAGATGCTGCTGAGCGAGGACGGCGCCCATACCTACGTGTATTGGGTCGTGCCGGACGCGGCGATCACCAGCAGCCGCCCCGACGACGCCGAAAGCATGTTTGCTCCTGCCCACCGCAAGTCTTTCCGCTTGCCGGGCGCCTACCACACGCGCACGCTGATGGACGAGGTGCGGCGGGCTAACGAAGAGCCAGACAATGCCAGCGACACCTGAGAAGGTTGTGGCGCCCATCGTGCTTGCAATGGCCGACGACGAGCTCATCCTCGGCCATCGCAACTCCGAGTGGACCGGCCATGCCCCTATCCTCGAAGAGGACATCGCCTTTGCCAACATTGCCCTCGACGAGCTGGGGCATGCCCGCCTCTGGTACGATCTTCACAGCACCCTAACGGACACCAGCCCCGACACCCTCGTCTTCTTCCGCCCCGCTGGAGACTATCGTAACGTACGCCTTGTCGAGCTCCCACGGGGTGATTGGGCCTTCACCATGCTGCGCCAGTATCTCTTTGATGCCTTCGAGTTAGTCCGCGGCGAGCAGCTACTGGAGAGTACCTACCGGCCACTCGCCGAAATCGCCGCCCGAATCCTCCCCGAAGAGCGCTACCATTATCGCCACACGGAAACGTGGGTCCGGCGTCTTGGATTGGGTACGGCAGAGAGCCACAGCCGGACACAACTGGCGCTCGACGTCCTCTGGCCCTATGCGGCCCAGCTCTTCGGGCCATGGCCGGCGGGCGACAAGCCCTCTCTAGCCGGCATCGTACCTGGTTTGGCCCACCTTCGTGAACGCTGGGAAGCGCTCGTCCTTCCATTTCTTGCCGATGCAGGGTTAAAGATACCTACACTCGAGCTAGCGACGGCAGAGGGGCGAGATGTACACACCACGCACCTGGCGCCACTCCTGCAAGAGATGCAGGAAGTCGCCCGGCTCGATCCAGAAGCCACGTGGTGATGGAGGCGATACGATGGCTGCTCTGACCGAAATAACCGTGTGGCAGGCGCTGGAATCTGTCAAAGACCCCGAAATCCCAGTTGTCTCCGTCGTGGAGATGGGCATAGTCCGCGACGTCACCGTCGACGGCGACCGGGTATCCGTAAAGATGACGCCGACATTCTCCGGCTGCCCTGCGCTGGACGTGATGCGCGAACAGATTGCAGCCTGTGTCCGCGACCTCGGGGCTGCGGAAGTAACCGTCGAGACGGTCTTATCTCCTCCCTGGACGACTGACTGGCTCAGCGACGAGACACGCGCCCGCCTGAAGGCCTTCGGGCTCTCACCGCCCGCTCGCCACTGCGGCAATGTGGCCATCACCTTCTACGAGCCTGCTCCTTGCCCTTACTGTGACTCCGCGGACACGGTGCTGAAAAACAGCTTCGGCCCGACGCTCTGCCGCGCGATTTACTACTGCCGGGCCTGCCAGCAGCCATTCGAGCAGTTCAAAGCTCTCTGATTCCGGGCGATCGCGCCGCCACGACCCCTGACTTTTCATAAAAAGGTTCGTATAATAGAAGCTGTAGTTGAGCACGTGCCATCGCAGCACAGGAGAGTTAAGGATGAAGGTTGTTATCGACCGGGATCTCTGCAATGCCAGCCTACCCTACTGCCAACGATGCTCGGCGGCGTTTATCCGCTATCCGGAAGGGAGCGACAGGCTCTGCATTCGCGATGTTATCGACGACGGCAAAGAGTCACTGACCCTCCATATGTATACGGACGGCCGCGAGCTTGAACTTGAGCTCTCAGACGAAGAGCAGGAACTGGCCAGCGTCGAGGGTTGGGAAGCGTTGGCTGATTTTGACCCGGCGCTCTTCAGCCAGGGTGCCCTAGAGCGCTGGCGCGAAATCCGGGAGCTGCCGGCCGAGCACGACGACGAGGCCTAATCCACAGCGCCTAAGTCGTGCAGAAAATCTGTTGCCATCCGGGCTAGTGCCACCATGAAAGGGGAAGGTCATGAAGGAAGAACTGGAGCAGGCATTCGCTGCCATCAAGAATGGGGAAGAAGAACAGGCTAGGGTTTTGCTGGCACAAATGTTAAAGGATGACCCCGACTATGTGCCTGGCTGGGTTTTGCTGAGCAAGCTCGCCCCAAACCGGATCCAGAAAGCGGCATTCCTCGACAAGATTCTTGCCCTCGATCCTGACCACGTGTACGCGCGGCAGGAGATGGAGGCGCTCGAGGCCGGCGTGTCGACTATGCCCGAGACCGAACCGGCCAGCGAATCCGAAAGTGAGATCGTTGCCGCTGAAGTCGCCGAGGTAGACGCTCTGGCCGGCGCCGCTGAGGCAGCACCGGTTGAGGCGCCACCGGATGCAGCAGAGGTCACGCCAGCAGCAGGGCTCCCGTCTGCCGATGAGGCGGACACCGCGCCCGAATTCGTCGCAGAAGAAGGACAAGTAGACCTAGTTGAAGAACCGGAAGAGCCGGCCAAGGCTATTACGGCTGAGGAAGAAGCGCGAACGCCGATCTCGGCCGATCCCCTCGACTATGAAGCACAGGCCAGCGGTGATACCCTGCCCCCGTGGCTGGCAGAGGACGAAGCGTTGCTCATCGACGAGCTCGCCGGAGAAGAGACCGGCGACGAAGGCCATATGCCGGCCGAGCCAGACCTGCCTGAGTGGCTGAAAGAGGAACCCGCGACCGAGTGGCCGGATGAGGACAAGCCAGCCGGTGGTGCCGTCCGTCTGCGGGAAGAAACTGCCGCACCGGCTCGAGAGAGGCCAGTTGCCCCGCGTGAGCGCCTTCCTGCTGCACCGGCGACTGGAGCGCCGAGCTGGCTGCTGCCTGCGCTCGCCGTTGCCCTCGTCATCGTGTTTATCCTTTTAATTTACTTCGGTGCTCGCTTGCTCGGCTGACCAGGCAGCACAGACATGAAAAGAAGACCTCGCCGGTTCGCAGCACCGGCGAGGTCTTATCGTTTCTAAAGCGGCGTATTGCTGTTCACCCGGAGGGTTGTTAGTTACAACGGTATGCGTCTGGTGGCCCCCAAACCTGGTCAGGCGCCAGAATCTGTGCATCTGCGTAGGTGTAGTGAGCACTCCACGCCGTCGAGATCGTATAGTTGCACTGTGTGCCCGAACACGTTTTCTGATTGCTCGATCCTCCACTGCTCCACCGCAATGTGTAATATGAAGTTCCATTACTGGACGAATATTCAAACTTCGCCCCGGCGGCACAAGTGGCGTATAGATCATCCGCGAATATGCTCCAGGATTGAGGAGCCACGTTGCCGGCTTGTGGCTCCTCGATGGACAGAACGCCGTCTTCTATCTTAACTTCAAGGGGGACAAAGTCGGCAGAACCAGCCGGCTCACCGCCGGTTGAGGACAACTCTGCCGAGGGGTTGATGACCTCCACTTGTTCGACGATGATCCCTTCAGGCACTTCAATCACGTTGGTGTAAACGAGGGTGCTCATCACCTCCGGTTCGATGGCAGGGCTGTCGATGACCTCAGTGATCTCGGTGATTGTGCCTTCCGGAACTTCTCTTTTTTCAACAGTGGCGGCAGGGCCTGGATCATCAGCCCTTGACGGGGCTTGTGGCCCCTCGATGGACAGAACGCCGTCTTCTATCTTAACTTCAAGGGGGACAAAGTCGGC
>JAVVFG010000035.1:5348-18361 GCA_032260445.1 Anaerolineae bacterium
GACCTCAGTGATCTCGGTGATTGTGCCTTCCGGAACTTCTCTTTTTTCAACAGTGACGGCAAGGCCTGGATCATCAGCCCTTGACGGGGACGTGGCTACCAGCAAAGAAACAAACAGCGCAACAGCCACAGCGACTACAAAAAACAGCTTCACTTTCGACACGTCTTTGCCTCCTTAGATTGACTAAAGGGTTCGTACCTGTCTTTAGTTTAGCAAGGTGGCTGTTAAGTCTGTGTTAAGCCAGGGAAAGCCGTACAGAAAAAGTAGTCCCTACCCCGGGTGAACTCTCCAACTCAATCTGACCACGGTGCAGGCTAACAATATGAGCGACAATTGATAAACCTAGCCCTGCCCCCTCTCCTTCCCGCCGATGGGACGTATCAAGGCGACGAAAACGCTCGAAAACCTCACCCTGCTCTTCCAGAGGGATGCCCACACCGGTATCGGCAACGGTGATAACAGCCCAATCCCCTTCTTCTCTGATCGTTACTTCCACCGAACCGCCGGGCCGATTGTAGCCGATGCCATTCTCGATTAGGTTGGAAAAAACTAGCGCTAGTAAAACAGGATCACCCGTCACAACAAGGTCACTCTTGCCATTGAGACACAAATCTACCTGATATTGTGCAGCCTTCGTGGAAAGGGTAGCCACCACTTCTTCCAACAACGGTAAGAGCAAAACTTCATCGTCAGCTTTTTCATACTCCTGTCGAGCCAGAAGCAGCAGATTGGTTACCAGTTGTTCAAGCCGGCCAAGCATCTCGTCTAGCGTCGAGGCCATTTCCTGGTAATCGCTGAGGGTCGCTTCTTGGTCCATGTGTACAACTTCCAAGTTTGAGCGCATAGAAGCTAACGGCGTGCGCAGTTCATGAGCAGCATTCGCCACAAAGCGGCTCTGTTGCAGGAAAGCCTGGTTCAGCCGATCAAGCATCGCGTCGAAAGCATCCCCGAGATCCTTAACCTCGTCTGCGGGACCATCTATAGACAGATGTCGGTCTAGACCCTGGACTTCAATGGAAGCAATAGCGTTCCTGAGCCTATGAACCGGCTTCAAGGCCACAGTCGTAAGATAGTAAGCGCCACCGCTGCCAACGGCGAGCAAGAGGAACAAGGCGAACAGAGAGATAGCCTGCACACGATCGAGCGTTTGCCCAACAACAAGCGAGACGCGCTCTTGAGGTATAACCACGGCAAGCGGGTTGGAAGACGCCGGTGAATTTACCTCCTCTGTCCGTTCTAATTCTGGAGCGTGCAGGGGGATAATAGTTGGAGGGATGAGCGCCGCAGCCAGACCGTTGATGACCACGATGAGCGCCGCCGCGGTAACGGCAAGCAGAGCCATATACCAAAGCGCCAGGCGCAATCGCAGGGTCAGATGCACATGTATCCATCTACTCAGCCGGCTCATTAGGCTCGTCACGATGCCCTGTCTTCTGGCTCCGCAAGCAGGCGATAACCTGCGCCGACGATGGTCTCAATGTAGCGTGGTTGCTGCGCATCGTCGCCGAGCTTGCGGCGCAGCGAGTTGATATGCACCCGTACTACCGGGGTAAGCGGGTCCACGGTCGCATCCCATACGTGCTCCAATAGCTCTTCCTGGCTGACTACCTCGCCTGGGCGATGCATCAAGTACGCTAAGATACCATATTCCTTGCGCGTTAAATCTAGCCGGCGGTTGCGCTGCCAGATTATCTGACCGGCTGGGTCTAGTTTGAGATCTCCGACCTGGTGTATCGGCGCTCGGACCCGCAGATCACGCCGAAGCAAAGCCCGGATGCGCGCCGACAGCTCTTCAAAATGGAAGGGCTTTACGAGGTAATCGTCGGCTCCATGATCCAGACCGGCAATCTTGTCCAGCAGTCGATCACGCGCCGTGAGTATCAGGATCAGGAGTTCTGGCTGTTCCCTTCGCAGATGCCGGCAAACATCCAAGCCATCAACTCCGGGGAGATTAAGGTCAAGAATGAGCAAGTCATATTGATTGACCTCTGCCAGCTCTTGACCCTCTTGACCATCGAAAGCGACATCGACGGCATAACCCTGTCGCTGCAAGCCTTTGGCAAGGGCCTTTGCCAGGCTGTGTTCGTCTTCGATAATGAGAAGGCGCATGTTCGCCTTTAGCTTAAGTAGTTGGTTCTTGGAGAAAGTTAAGGAGCACGGTATGCAGAATGCCGCCGTTGCGGTAGTACTCAACCTCTACCGGTGTATCCACACGGCAGATTGTCGAGAAAACTGTTTCGCTGCCGTCCTGTCGAACCGCATGGATCTGCACTTCCTGGCCCGGCTTCAGCTCGTCGTCGAGATTGAGTGTGCTGTACACCTCGGTGCCGTCCAGGCCAAGGGTTGCAGGGTTCTCATCGCGCCGGAACTGCAGCGGGAGGACCCCCATGCCGATCAGGTTACTGCGGTGGATACGCTCGTAACTCTCGGCGATCACCAGCTTGATTCCCAGGAGCAGCGTGCCTTTCGCCGCCCAGTCACGCGAGCTGCCCATGCCGTAGTCTTGACCCGCCAACACGACTAGCGGCGTTTCATCCTCGGCGTACTTCATCGCCGCATCATAGATCGGCATCACTTTACCGGTCGGCAGGTATGTCGTCCAGCCCCCTTCTGTACCCGGCGCCATCAGGTTGCGTAAGCGCACGTTGGCAAACGTGCCTCTGGTCATGACGCGATCGTTGCCGCGCCGCGAGCCGTAGCTGTTGAACTCGCGGCGCGTGACACCCCGCTCCAGCAGGTACTTCCCCGCTGGGCTATCCGCCGCAATCGCTCCGGCCGGAGAGATGTGATCGGTTGTGGTCGAGTCGCCTACTTTGACGATAACGCGCGCGCCGCTAATGTTGGCGATCGGATCAACCTCTGGCGAGATGTCCAGGAAGAACGGCGGCTCCTGGATATAGGTTGATTCCGGATCCCACTCGTAGAGAGCACCGCCGCTTGTAGGGATCGCGTTCCACATTTCGTTCATGTCGTAGATGTCGCCGTACTCGGTTTCGAACATCTCTGGCGTAATGGAATGCTCAATCGCTTCAAGAATCTCAGCATTGCTCGGCCAGATGTCGCGCAGGTAGACCGGGTTGCCTGCCTTGTCTTCCCCCAGCGGCTCGTTGAGCAGGTCGATATCCGTCGTACCGGCGAGCGCGTAAGCTAGCACCAGCGGGGGTGAAGCGAGGTAATTAGCACGGACATGTGGGTGGATCCGCCCCGCAAAATTGCGGTTGCCACTCAGTACCGCCGTCGCCACGAGATCGCCCTTCTGGATCGCTTTCGCGACAGGTTCCGGCAGTGGGCCAGAGTTACCGATACAGGTCGTACAGCCATAGCCGACGACATGGTAGCCAAGCTCTTCCAGATAGGGAAGCAGGCCAGAACGCTCAAGGTAGCTGGTTACAACCTTCGACCCCGGTGCAAGGCTCGTCTTCACATACGGCTTGACGCGCAGCCCGCGTTCGACCGCCTTCTTCGCGAGGAGCCCCGCGCCGAGCATCACACTCGGGTTTGAAGTATTTGTGCAGCTGGTGATCGCGGCAATGACGACAGCGCCATGCCCAACTTTAACATCGTGCCCGTTGGAAACGACGGCAGTCCTGTCCAGGCCTTCTTCGTCCAAAGCGAAGCCACGCTCGTTGATCGGCGCGCGCAACGCCTCCTGAAATTTCTGCTTCATCTCCGCCAGTGGGACGCGATCCTGCGGGCGAAGCGGTCCAGAAAGGCTCGGCTGAACATCGTTGAGGTCAAGTTCCAGAACCTCCGTATAATCCGGGTCGGGTGTGCCGGATTCATAGAAGAGACCCTGCGCGTGAGCATAGGCCTCGACCAGTTTGACGAGGTCGGCCGGGCGGCCTGTGCGGCGGAGATAGGCCAGTGTTTCCTCATCCACCGGGAAGAAACCCATCGTCGCCCCATATTCGGGCGCCATGTTGGCGATAGTCGCGCGATCGGGCAGGGTGATCCGTGCAATGCCTGGCCCAAAGAACTCGACAAACTTGCCGACGACACCGCGGGCGCGCAGAATCTCGGTGACCATCAGGACCATGTCTGTCGCTGTTGCTCCTTCTGGCAACGCGCCGGTGAGCCGGAAGCCAATCACTTCCGGCGTCAGCATGTAAATCGGTTGGCCCAGCATGACCGCCTCTGCCTCGATACCGCCGACCCCCCAGCCTAAGACGCCCAGACCATTAATCATCGTCGTGTGCGAATCCGTGCCAACAAGGCTGTCAGGGAAGGCGACGGCACTACCGTCCGGCTCGTCGCGAGTCATGACCACCTTTGCCAGAAACTCCAGATTGACCTGATGCACAATACCGGATGCCGGCGGTACCACCTTGAAATTCTGGAACGCTTCCTTACCCCACTTCAGGAACTCGTAACGCTCACGGTTGCGCTCAAACTCGCGCTCGGCGTTGATGAAGAGAGCAGCGTTGCTGCCGAAGGTATCGACCTGAACCGAGTGATCGATGACCAGATCGACGGGCACCCGTGGGTTGATGCGCGCCGGATCTCCACCCAGGCGCGCCATCGCCGACCTCAGCGCCGCAAGATCGACCACCGCGGGCACACCCGTGAAGTCTTGCAGAACAACACGCCCTGGCATAAAGGCGATGTCGTCATTCGCCGGCTTCGCCGCATTCCAGGCTGCCAGGCCGGCCACATCATCAGCTTGCACCAGATAACCGTCGATATTGCGCAACAGCGTTTCGAGCAAGATTCTAATAGAAAACGGCAGGCGCGGAATATGGCCAATTCCCTCTTCGGCCAGTCTGGCCAGGCGATAGTAGTAAACGTTGTCGTGACCTGGCAACAGCGCGCGCGCGCCGAAATAGTCGTGCTTAGTCGTCATTCTTCACCTCGATTCTCTATAGCCCTTAGCTCATGTAGGGCGATTATATCAGTATGCCTTCGCTCCGTCAGACGGGCCAGTTAGCGTCGCCTGTTCACTGGAGGCGCCACCCGGACCATATGGAAGATGTCGCGAACTCTGGTGTAGCTGGCACCAGCGAGGCGGCCGATAGGTCGCAGCACCTCGAGACGGACATAGCCGTTCTCGTCAAGCAGATCGTCGCGCAGGAAAATTGACTGCACTTCGCCGAAGACTACGGCACCACTGCCGGGACCGCCGCTCCCGGCACGCACCACCTGCTGCAGGACACACTCAAAGGCAGCAGGCGCTTCGGCAACGCGCGGCACTGCTACCCGGCTGCTCGGCGCCGGCGACAACCCAGCCCACGAGAACTCCGACTCTCCATAGGCCAGCTCTGTTGCCGTCAGGTTCATTGCCTCTGCCGTGTCTTCGTTCGTCAGGTTGATGACGAATTCGCCAGTCGCTTCTATGTTACGCAGAGTATCCTTCTCGCCCCCGTCTGCCCTCACCTGCGGGCAGAAAAGCAGGGTAAGCGGCGCAGTCGCCGCGATGGTAAAGTACGAAAAAGGCGCCAGATTGAGGCGCCCCTCTGCATCCATGCTGCTCACCCAGGCAATGGGCCGCGGCAGAACCGTGCCGGTTACTATCTTATACCGCTCCTTCTGGCTTAGCGTTTCAGGCTCGATATTCATTGCTGTAGTTCACTTTGCTGCCCGCCGAGTTCCTCGCGTTGAGCGCCAGTCTGTCTGCATGCATCAGGGCACCGGTGCGCCGCGACTGGCGATGAGCAGTTCATACCACTCCTCGCGGCCAAGCGTCACCTCCTCAGCGAGGACACTTGCTCTTACTCGCTCCGGTCGCGTCGTTCCAATGACTGGCTGGATACCAGCCGGGTGGCGCAGAATCCAGGCGAGTGCAATCGCCTCTCGCGTTGTCCCTTTATCGTTAGCCAGGGCGGCAATATGCTCTGCCACAGCCTGTACCTCCTGGGCTGCGTCACCGGGGGGATCAAACATGCGCCCTTGCGCTACTGGCGACCAGGCTTGGACAAGCACCTCGTTCAGCCGGCAGTAATCAAGAACGCCCGTTGCCAGCGCGTGCGGCCCGTCACTCTGGTTTACGATGATTCCCTCGTGGACGAGATGTGGGTGCAACAGGCTCAGCTCCAGCTGGTTGACCACCAGCGGTTGGTCGAGGTAGTTCTGCAGCAACTCCATCTGCCACGCGTTGAAGTTACTGACGCCGAAGTAGCGCACCTTGCCGCTCGTCTCCAGCGCGTCAAACGCTGCAGCTACCTCTTCAGGCTCCATCAGAGGGTCCGGGCGATGCAGCAAAAGGACGTCAAGGTAGTCGGTCTCCAGACGACTAAGACTACCTTCAACAGCCCCGATGATGTGATCGTAGCTGAAATCATAGCGCCCGGGCCCATGATAGCGTGGATCGCCGGGCAGGATAATGCCACACTTGGACTGCAAGATGACTTCTTCGCGCGGGATCGCTTGCCACACGGCTGCAAATACGGCCTCTGATTTGCCATAAGCGTAAATGTCGGCGTGGTCGAAGACGTTTATTCCTGCTTCGAACGCAGCAGAGGCGACCGCGACCGCCCTCTGTTTCTCCTCAGAAGTAACCGCGTTCCTATCCCACGACGCCAAGTTCATGCAGCCGAGAGCGAGGCGGGAAGCCGCAAGATCGGTCTGGGGAATCAAAGAGCGGTCCATCGTGTCCTTTCCTTCTCTACTCGTAGCCGGCAGGGGACTGCCTTCGCGGAGGCTACTCTTCATCCTGCGGCGGCACCGGCACTGCAGTCGTCGCCTTGATCTCGCTTAGAACCAGACTGGTGCGCAGTCTATCCATCCCGGGGATTGGCGTTAACGTCTCCGTCAGAAAATGCTCGAGGTGTTTGCGGTTGCGCAGGACAACCTTCAACAGGTAGTCGTATTCGCCGGTAATATGATGACACTCTAGCACTTCCGGCATCGACTGTACCAGTGTACGGAACCGGGCGATTGCCTGCGGCTCGTGGCGCTGCAGGGTTACTTGCACAAAACAGAGCATGTCATATCCCAGCGCTTCGCCGTCAACCAGGGTGACGTACCCAGTGATCACCCCGTTGTCCTCTAGTTTGCGGAGCCGTTTTTGTAGGCCAGGCGGCGACAGGTGAACGCGCCGTGCTAGTTCTGCGTTACTCGCCCGCGCGTCCTGTTGCAGATGGCGCAGTATGACACGATCTTTTTCATCTAGATTTCGTTTCATATGGACCCCTGGATTGACCCGATCATGATGTTTACGGATTATAGAGGCCAGGTTCATGAATGGCAATCGGCAGCGCCTGCTGGTTTCTATTATCTACTCTGGGACCGGCACGACTCGCACCGGCCAGAGGCCGCTGCAGGCTTCCAGGTACTGCTCGCGACGCCCGGCGAAATCAGCGTCCAGCGCTGATAGTGGCCGCACACTCTTATCCGGTTGCACGACCTCAGGATCAATGGTCCGTAGCTTGGTGCCCACACGGAATGTCGGCGCTCCCTCATCCCACACGAAACGAGTTGCCGCATTGACCAGAGCCAACGTCTCCTGTAAGAGCCTGTCGTCAGCCGCATTCAGCCGCTCCCAGACGACGGCATCCTCTTCCCAAATGTCCGGCTCGGTCAATATCCCTAGCGCCAGTCCCCGCCGCAAGGCGCGTGCCGTCAGCTCATACAGTCCAACCTCACGGAAATTCGCCCAACTTGCCTTATCGGCTGCCAGGTATGTTTCGGCTAGCCAGCGTGCGCTGGCGACATCGTCACACATCAGCCGGCCGTCGTGTACGACCAGGTGGCTCAACACAGCACGCACGGCGTCAGGTGTTGCCAGCGCCAGATCGAGACTGTCGCGTAGGAAATAATCGAGCCGGTCAGCACACAGTCGCGGAGCCGGTTGTTCAAGCAGTGGAAACGCACTTTCGTCCAGGATGTGACGCCAGTCAAATCCAAATTGCTCTAACACGGCTGGTAAGCCCGTCTGCGCCACGTAGGTCAACTTCTGTTCGTCATGGTAACTCTGTGCGTTATGGTTATTGAATACGTAGTCGATGACGTGGCTAAACGCGGTATGGCTCACATCGTGCAGCAGCGCCGCAACCTGTTCTTCCAGCGAGCCGCCGAAGCGCCGCACGAGTAACATCACGCCGACCGAGTGCTCGTAGCGCGTCACCGGACGCGTAATCCCGACCAGCGCCGTGATCCCGTGCTGTAGCACACCGTGTAGCCGCTGCATGGCCTTGCTCTCCAGCAAAGCCAGTAAGACCGGCTCGTCAATCATCACGGTTCCGTATACAGCATCGTCATACCGCATCGCTTATCTCCGTAATCAGCGGAGGGTTGGCATTACCGCTTCTGCTACCATTTGTGGACACTCCAGGTCAGATAATATCGCGTCTTCTGCCGGATCAGGATTCCGATGAACGCGGAATCTGTTAGAATAGGTTTGACCGTCTTCTGCTAATCTGATGGTGTCGCCCGCTGAGCATATACTATGAAACCTTTACGGTCACTCCTGATCTTCCTTTTCCTCATCACTGCCGGATGTGCCGGCGCCGAAGTTGGTAGTGGGCTTCTGTCTGGGGCCGGCGCATCCGCTTTTGCGCCGCCACCGGGCCCCGCAACCCTGGTGACCGTTGCGGAGCTGGCAGAGGAACCTGAATCCTTCGCCGGGCAATACGTCCAGGTTATGGGCCAGTTCCGGCTGCCGGCCGTGGTCGTCTGCGATGCGCAGCCCCGCCGCTCGCCGTCTGGGTGGATTCTGGCTGATGAGAACGCCGCGATAGAAGCGGGCGGATTCGACGAGCTGCTGCGTTCTCTGCTGCCGCAAGAGTTAACGATAACCGTCGCTGGGCGCTGGCAATATTGGCGGGGCCCCGTCGGCTGCGGAAAGACAGCGCCGGTACGGGAGGTCTGGTACCTGGCGGTACGCGAAATCGTCGAGCCGCAGCCACTAGCGCGCGTAACGCTCACCCCGCCGGGAGGTGTGACCACGACCGCAGTCGCCATAGCACCGTTGCCCACGTCTACGCCGGCCGCCTCGCCAACGCCGAGTAGCACGCCAACGGTAGAGCCCGGTGCGACCACCCCGGCCAGTCCTGTTCTCACCGCCACCGCATCTGCTACCGTCGCGACAGCCACCCTGACGCCCACGGCAACTGCCACGCAGACGGTGACCGCCACGCTCACCGCGACTATCACGCGTGGGGGGACAACAGAGCCAACTTCTACCCTCGATCCGGCCGATGCCACGGCGACGGCGGCTGCCCAGGGTACGCCGCAGCCCACGGCAACTGAGCCGAGCGGCACCATCATCGATCGCGGTGCACTTACTTTCCGGGAGCGCCTCGGTAATCCACTCTACTTCAACCCGATCGCCCTGGAGATCGATGAATTGGCGGCGGAGGAAGGCCACCGCTGGGAGATAGAGGCCCGGGCCGGCGACGTGATCAGCCTGAGCGCGGTTTCCCAGCCTGATCGCGACATCGTCCTACAGCTTCGTGACGCCGCGGGAAACATCCTCGTCACCCGCGATGCTACCGGTACAGGGGAAGTTGAGGTGATCGCCGGCTTCACAATTCCCACCGACGGCAGTTACCGCGCCGTCGTCCGTGAGGCTAACGGAGTAGGAACTTATTATACAGTTCTTTATGTAAACGTAGAGCACGAGAATTACTACGAGTACGAAATCGCCGGTACTCTGCCCCGCAACGGCAGCCGTACCACCACGATGCCCGAAAAGACTGACTATCTCTGGGCGTTTGTTGCCACTGGCGGCAGCACCATTAGCATCACCGTTGCCCCAAATGACAGCACCGACCCGATTCTCAATCTGCTCAACCCGGAAGGTGCTCTCATCTTAGAATATGTCAATGATCGCGGACCAGGCCAGTCCGAGATCATCCTGAACTTCCAGTTGGAGGATAGCGGCCTCTACGTCCTTCACGTCGGCGAAGATCAGTACGCTGCCTCAAGCTATCGGGTCACCGTCTCAGGTAACTGAGCGATTTGCAGCGGCTCCCGCCGCCCCTAGAAGAGCGTGTCGACGTACGCGAGGCAGGTGGCACATCGCGCCGTGTCATGGTTCGCAACGTCCAGTTCGGCCGGAATGCCAACGGCCTGTAGCGCCTGGCTCAGGCGGCAGAGCGACAGCCCCATTACCCCTGTAAAGCAGCCGGCCAGCGCGCCCACCGGCCGGAATGCCTTGTTCTGGATGGCGTAAGCACCTGCCTTGTCGAACGGATCCCCACTGGCTATGTACGCCTCCATTTCATCGTCACTGTAGTCGCGCATCGTGACGGCAGTGGTAGAGACCGCAGCCGCTGTTCTACGTTCGGGTAGGGTCACGACGACGATTCCCGTGTGAACCTGGTGCGTGCGCCCGCGTAGCCGTCGCAGCATGTGGCGCGCTTCCTCGGCGTTCGCCGGTTTGTTCAGCATCTCCCGCCCGAGCGCGACTGTCGTATCCGCGGCGACAATAATCGCCTGATCCATTACCGTCGCTGCCACCGCTTCCGCCTTCAAGCGCGCTGTCTCGACAACGTTGTGCGCAGGGTCAGCGTGGTCAATGCTATCCTCGTCCACGTCCGGCACCTGTACCGCGGTCGGGTACCCCAGCAGCCGGATAAGCTCCTGTCTTCGTGGCGAGGCTGACGCTAACAGCAGCGTGACCATCTCGTCGAATGAAACAAAAAGGCCAGCCTCGCGACAAGCTGGCCTCTTCATCTTATGCGTTCGCAGTGCTTACTTGATTTCGATGACCGCGCCGGCTTCTTCCAGCTTGGTCCTGGCGTCCTGAGCGGCCTCTTTGGTCACGGCTTCCATGATTGTGCTCGGCGCGCTGTCGACCACCTCTTTCGCTTCCTTCAGGCCCAAATTCGTCAGCGCACGAACTTCCTTGATGACGTTGATCTTCTTCGGGCCAACTTCCTTGAGGACGACGTCGAACTCTGTCTTCTCTTCTTCCTCTTCGGCAGCGGCGCCGGGCATGCCGGGCATAGCCATCATGCCAGCCATGGGGGCAGCGGCGCTAACGCCCCACTTCTCTTCCAACATCTTGGTCAGCTCGGCAGCCTCCAGCAAAGTAAGGCCGCTCAAATCCTCTACGATCTTTTCTAGATCAGCCATTGTGAATATCCTCCGAAAGGTTCTTTTGACTTAAGCAATCGATAATTTCAATATACAGCAAGATTATGCCGCATCGGCTGCGGCCGAATCAGCCGCACCTTCTTCCTGTGTCGCGTAGGCGTTGAACACGTTAACGAGCTGGCGCACACCATTAGCCACTGCCGACGTGATGTTTTGTGCAGGTGCGTTGACCAGACCAATTATCTGAGCTCGCAGCTCGTCGAGCGACGGCAGCTTGGCCAGCGCCTGGATCTCCTCCACGGTCAGGAATTGTCCCGCCAGGATGCCGCCCTTCAGGCTAAACTGCTCTACCTCGTCGGCGAAGTCAACCAACGTCTTCGCCATCGAAGGGATCTCGCCAAGAGCGAAACCGGTCGCAGTCTGTCCCAAGAGCAGCTCCGCGGGAACCGGATTTCCGGTGCTTTCAAGTGCATTTCGCAGCAACGTGTTCTTCGTCACGTGAAATGCGCCGTCGGCCTCGCGCACGCCAGCGCGCAGCTTCTCGAGCTGATGCACCGTGAGACCCGTGTACTCAGCAAGAAAGACACCGCGGCTCTGGCCCAGCAACTCGACGTACTGGTTCACCAATTCTTCTTTGCGGTCTCGTGAAATAGCCAAGAGCTATCACCTCCTCGTCTAGAAAACAAAAATCCTCATACCAGCCCGGTATGAGGATTCCAAATGCTCGACAGGCAGGCAGCAAAGACTGCACGCGCGAGTTCTCTTACTTGGAAGCCCCACCTCGGCTGGTAAGATTAAGTCAGGCTGCGAACGCAGCCGACACCAACTGTCTTCGGTAGAGTCCGAATGGGTTGTTAAGACCTGCCGCCACTTGTGGCAGCAGCGTACCATTTTACGCACTTATTTCGGACACGTCAACCTTAATTGGCGGTCCCATGGTATTCACCACGACAACCTTGCGAATATAGGTGCCCTTCGCCGCCGCCGGGCGCGCCCGGCGTACAGCATCCACCAGGTAGCGGAGGTTATCAAGCAACTGCTCCTCCGTGAAGCTGGCTTTGCCGATGGGCACATGCAGGTTCGACGTACGATCGACGCGAAACTCAACACGACCTGCTTTGGTCTCTTCGATCAGCGCCGGGAGGTCTTCCGCCTGGACGACCGTTCCGGCTCGCGGATTAGGCATCAGCCCACGGGGACCAAGGACACGGCCGAGGCGACCGACCTTGCCCATCATCGAGGGCACGGCAATGGCGACATCAAAGTCTACCCAACCATCCTGAATCTTCTTGATCGTCTCGTCGTCGGCCACAATATCAGCTCCCGCTTCTTCAGCCAGCCGAGCATCCTCACCTTCGGCAAAGACCAGCACACGTACTTCTTTGCCCAAACCGTGCGGCAGGACAACCACTTCTCGAACTTGCTGATCGGCGTGGCGCGGATCAACGCCTAGGCGAAAGTGAACTTCGACGGTGGGATCAAAGTTAGTGTAAGCCGTTTCTTTAATCAGCTTTACGGCTTCCTCGCGGCTGTAGATACGGTCTCCGTCAACCTTCGCCGCGGCTTCTTGATACTTACGTCCTCTTTTTGGCATCGTAACTCCTCGTGGTCATAGCGGGCTTATTCGCCCTGCCACACTATCTGTTTGCTTAGTCGGAAACCGTGATGCCCATGCTGCGGGCAGTTCCTTCAATGATCTTCATGGCTGCCTCGACGTCATGCGCGTTCAGGTCCTTCATCTTAATCTCGGCGATCTCGCGCACCTGCTGGCGGCTAACACTGCCGACCTTGTCGCGGTTAGGAACAGCCGAGCCACCACCGACACCGGCAGCCTTCTTCAAAAGGTCGGCTGCAGGCGGGGTCTTCAGGATAAAGGTAAAACTGCCGTCCTGGAAAACGGTAACCTCGACGGGCACAATCTGGCCGACCTGTCCCGCGGTCTTGGCATTGTACTCCTTGCAGAACTGCATCAAGTTGATGCCGTGCGGGCCCAATGCCGTACCGACAGGCGGCGCTGGATTTGCCTTGCCGCCTGGAAT
>JAVVFG010000036.1:0-18330 GCA_032260445.1 Anaerolineae bacterium
ACGAGATCGGCATGGGCGACAACATCTGGCTGCCAGATCGCTATGGGGTACGCACGCCGATGCAGTGGGATGACTCGCCCAATGCCGGCTTCAGCACCGCCGAGAAAACCTACCTGCCGGTGATCGACCAGGGTCCTTACAGCTACCACCAGGTGAACGTGGCGGCTGCCGAGCGCGATCCCGAATCGTATCTGTGGGCGAGCCGCTTTCTCCTGCAGGCGCGCAAACAGAGCGCGGCGCTACGGCAAGGCAAGATGGCATGGGCCGAGGTCGAACAGAAGTCAATCCTTGCATACTGGCGTATTCTCGGCGAGGAGCGGGTGCTCTGTCTCTTTAATCTCGGGGAGGAACGGCAGAGCTTGAGCCTGGATTTGCGCGAGCTCGCAGGCAGAGCGCTCGTCGATTTGTTAGCCGAGACGCCACAGCTGGTGGTCAATGAGTGGCCGCTCGTGGTGAACCTTGCGCCATACAGTGCTCATTGGTTGCAGATTGGGCAAAGGATAAGTGCGAAAGGCGATGGACCCTATCAACCGGCCGGCCATCGAAGCGGCTCTTCGTGAAGGCCCTCTCGCCGGGCTGGAACCACTGGAACAAGAGATTTTTCTGGCGCGGCTCGATCTGTTCTGGGAGGATATCCTGCGCCCGCTGGGGCGTCTCTACGGTGGGGAGCCTGGCGATTGGCTAGAACAGTGCGTGCGCCTGACGGCTGAGGGGTATGCCAAGCGGCCGGCCGAGCTACGGCTGCTTGATTTGCGCCGCGAAGCCGAGCCGGACTGGTTCCAGCAAGCGACGATGATCGGGTACGTGACGTACGTCGATCGCTTTGCGGGCGACCTGTCAGGTGTCGCCGAACGGCTTGACTATCTTGAGGAACTAGGCGTTACCTATCTGCATCTGATGCCGCTGCTGAAGCCGCGCCCCGGCCCGAACGATGGCGGCTATGCCGTGATGAACTATCGCGCGGTGGCCGAGCGGCTGGGGACGATGGACGATCTGGAGGCGCTGGCCCGCCAGCTGCGGGAGCGGGGCATTAGTCTGTGTACCGATCTGGTGTGCAACCACACGGCGAAGGAGCACCGTTGGGCGCGCGCGGCGCTTGGCGGCGATCCCGTTCACCAGGACTACTACTTGATGTTCCCAGACCGGACGATGCCGGATCAGTACGAGCTGACACTGCCTGAAATCTTCCCTGATTTCGCGCCGGGGAATTTCACCTTTTACCGGGAGATTGACAAGTGGGTGTGGACGACGTTCAACGAGTACCAGTGGGATCTGAATTACAAGAATCCGCAGGTATTCGCCGAGATGCTGGCAATCATTCTCTTCCTCGCCAACCGGGGGGTGGAAATCCTGCGGATGGATGCCGTCGCCTTTATGTGGAAGCGGCTGGGCACGGACAGCCAGAACGAGCCGGAAGCGCATTATCTGCTGCAGGCATTCCGGGCGTGCACACGGCTGGCGGCGCCGGGCCTGCTGCTCAAGGCGGAAGCGATCGTCTCCCCTGACCGGCTGATTCCGTATCTCGGTCAGGGCATCGCAACGAACAAAGAATGCGAGCTGGCGTATCACAATGCGTATATGGTGCTTCTGTGGAGCGCACTCGCCGAACAGCGGGCCGTGCTCGCGACCCGGGCGCTGCAGCAGATGCCGAGCGCCCCGTCGCGCACGGCGTGGGTCACGTACGCGCGCGGTCACGACGACGTCGGTTGGGCGGTGACGGACGAGGACGCCGCGGCTGCCGGCCTGTCGGGACCGCTGCACCGCGCCTTCCTGAGCGATTTTTACAGCGGCCGGTTTCCAGGAACCTTTGCCCGCGGGGCGACGTTCCAGTTCAATCCGCGCACCGGCGACCGGCGTATCAGCGGCAGTATGGCGTCGCTGGCGGGGCTGGAGGTGGCACTGGAAGCGGAAGATTGGCATGGCGTGGAGCTGGCGATCCGCCGTATTCTCCTGCTGCACAATCTGATTTTTGCCTTTGGCGGGATCCCGCTGATCTATATGGGCGACGAGCTTGGCCTGCTCAACGACTACGGCTACGTGAACGACCTGGACCACGCCGACGATAAC
Organism: Anaerolineae bacterium; assembly: GCA_032260445.1. Taxonomy (GTDB): domain Bacteria; phylum Chloroflexota; class Anaerolineae; order Promineifilales; family Promineifilaceae; genus JAAYYY01. Next base: position 2,068 of record JAVVFG010000036.1, read on the forward strand.
CGCTGGCTGCACCGGCCGCAGATGGACTGGGAGCGGGCGGCGCTGCGGCACGACTGGCAGACGGTGACGGGCCGCATCTTTCGCGGGCTGCAGCAGCTTGTAGCCGCGCGTAAGGCCACGTTCGCGCTACACGCACAGGCGGGTAACTTCGCCGTGTGGACACATAATGAGCAGGTGCTTGGTCTCCTGCGCGCGAGCGCGCGCGGGCGGTTACTGGTGCTGGCCAATGTCAGCGACCGGCCGCAGGGCGTGCCGCGGCACAGAGTGCACGAGATGAACTTCTCGGGCGTGTTGGTGAACCGGTTGGACAGCCGCGTGTGGGGCGAGGGGGCGGAGATCGTCCTCGAACCTTACGAGGTCCTGTGGCTGCAGCAGGTGGCTCCATCCGACCCGATCAGCTTGTCGCAGTTCATTTAGTGATGGGAAGTCGCATGTGTGCAGGGTGCGAACAGGAGTTAAGATGGCTCTAGTTGGCGGGATCGAAGCCGGGGGGACAAAGTTTGTCTGCGCTGTGGGCACGGGGCCGGATGATCTCAGGGCGGAAACACGCTTTGCCACGACGGCGCCGGACGAGACGATTGGGCAGGCGATCGCCTTCTTCCGCGCGCAGCGGGAACAGCACGGGCCGCTGGCGGGCATCGGGATCGCTGCCTTTGGGCCCCTAGATCCGGACCCGGCGTCGCCAACCTATGGGATGATCACGTCGACGCCGAAAGCGGGCTGGGCCAACACCGAATTCGCCGGCGTCGTGGCGCGAGCGTTGGAGGTGCCGGTCGGGTTCGACACCGACGTCAACGGTGCGGCGCTGGCCGAGGGGAGTTGGGGCGCCGCGCAGGGGCTGGACACTTTTCTCTACTTGACGATTGGCACGGGTATTGGCGGCGGCGCCGTCGCCGGTGGGCGGCTCATCCATGGGCTGCTCCACCCGGAAATGGGCCACGTGCACATTCCCCACGATTGGCAGCGCGATCCATACCCGGGGCGCTGCCCCTACCACGGCGATTGCCTGGAGGGGATGGCTGCTGGGCCGGCCATTGGCGACCGCTGGGGACAGCGTGCGGAGACACTGCCGCCAGATCATCCGGCGTGGGACCTGGAGGCGACGTATCTGGCCTACGGGATTGTCAACTACATCGTGACGCTGTCGCCGCAGCGGATCATCCTGGGCGGCGGCGTGATGGAGCAGCGCCAGCTCTTTCCCCTGGTGCGGCAGCGCGTTCTTGACGTGCTCAACGGGTACGTACAGGCGCCGCGGCTGATCGCGGGCATCGACGATTACATCGTGCCGCCGGGGCTCGGCAACCGGGCGGGAGTCCTGGGCGCGTTGGCATTAGGGCAGCAGGCAGCAAGCGAGACGGCAAGGTAGCCTAAGAGGCGCTAAAGAAGAAATAAGAAGCCCCCGGCCGGTATGGCCGGGGGCTTTCGGTTCCTGGATTGTTGTATCGTGCAGTGCGCTTAACGGCGGCGCCCGCCGGTCAATAGAATGACGTAATAGATGAGCTGACCGACAGCGGCAACAGCGGCGGCGACATAGGTGAGCGCGGCAGCGTTGAGCACGGTGCTCACGCCCTGCTGCTCGTCGCCGATGACGATGCTCTGCGCGCGCAACTCGCGCTTGGCGCGCTTGCTGGCGTCGAACTCAACCGGGAGGGTGACGAGGGTAAAGAGAACGGCTGCCGCAAAGAGTATGACGCCGGCCCAGGCTACCTGGATGCCGAAGCCAGCGAATGCCTCGAGCATGAAACCGGCAAAGAAGATCAGTGGGGCGAGGCTGCTGCCGAAGCTGGCAGCCGGGACGAGTGCGCTACGGAGGGCAAGGGGCGTGTAGCCCTTGGCATGCTGCAGCGCGTGACCGGCTTCATGTGCAGCGACACCGGCGGCAGCAACGCTGGGTGTGCGATAAACCTCTGGACTGAGCCGCAAGGTCTTGCTGCGGGGATCATAGTGGTCGCTTAACATGCCCGCGTTCGATTCCTCAACGGCCACGTCGTAAAGGCCCTGCGAATCGAGCAGCGCGCGCGCGACCTGCGCACCTGTCATGCCACGACTGGTCGCCACGCGTGAATACTTGCCAAAGGCGCTCTTTACGCGCGCCTGCGCCCACAGTCCCAACAGCAGGCCGGGCAGCGCCAGCAATAGATAGAGTGTGTAGCCACCGAACATTCTGTTGTACCCCTCCTCTTATGAAGCGATGGTTACTTAGTGTGTCCGGCGAGACCGTACGCGTACTGCTTGAGCTTGCAGTTGCTTATCGCGCCGCGACTTCAGCAGAAGCAGCAGACCACTACCAAACAGCGCGGTGGGCACAACAGCCAGCAAAGAAAGCGAGAGTAACATGTCTAGGTGTCCTTTCTGGTTAGCGCCGGATACTGCCGGTTTGGCATGTCGCCGCCAACCATCATCCAGTCTAATCCCTGTGTAAAAGACGCGACAGAAATCCTGTCACATTGCTTACCAGATTGCCACGGGTGCATTGGATTCCGGTAAGACTGCAGGTCATTTTACGGATATCTTACACAGGCGCCCGCGGCACCGTCCCGGTCTAACCTGACACAAATCTTTCGACGGCGCCGCGTCGCATGAGGCGCGGACGACTATAGCGAAAGCGGGTACAATCGGCCCGTGTTTTTGGCCGCACGGCCTGGCGTGGCCGTACGGCTCGTAGAAGAAAAGGAGAATAACCGTGGCTGTTACTGTGCGCCGACGCCAAGAGGTGCCAATCGAAGATACCTGGGATCTGGAGAGTATCTACGCGACGGAGAAAGCGTGGGAGGAAGCGGTCGCCGCTCTCCCGCCGCAGCTTGAGAAACTCAGCGCCTGGCGTGGCCGGCTGCATGAGAGCCCTCCAGCGCTGGCCGACTGGCTGGCGATGATGGAGGAGGCGATGCGCGAGCGGTCGCGCATCATGGCCTATGCGTCGCTGGCTTACAGTGTGGAGACGACGAACCAGGAAGCGGCGGCGCGCATGGATCGCGCGCGCGGGCTCTTTGCCCGCGCCGCGGCGGCGATTGCCTTTGCCGAGCCGGAGCTCCTGGCGCTGGGCAGGGAGCGGCTTGAAGAATGGATGGAAGCGGAGCCGCGCCTGGCGATGTACGCTCACTACTTCGATTCAATCCTGCGGCGGCGCGAGCACGTCCGCTCCACGGAGGTAGAGGGGTTATTGAAGCAGGCGCTCGATCCGTTCAGCACGGCGACAGCGACGCATCGCGTTCTTGCGGACACGGACCTCGCCTTTGTGCCGGCGACGAGTGGCAAGCCCGAAGGTGAGATCATCGATATTGCGCAGGGCAACATCGGCGCGCTGCTCACCAACGCCGACCGCAGCGTGCGCCGCAGCGCGTGGGAGAACTATGCGGACGCCTACCTCGCCTACAAGAACAGCTTCGCCAACGTGCTCGCTACGGGTGTGAAGCAGGACGTGTTCATGGCGCGTGCGCGCAATTATGAATCGTCGCTGGCAGCTGCCCTGTTCCCTAATATCATTCCGACCAGCGTCTTTCACAACACGATCGAGACGTTCCGCCGCAACCTGCCGTTGTGGCATCGCTACTGGCGCGTGCGGCGCCAGGCTCTCGGCTATGACAAGCTGCATGTCTATGACATTAAAGCACCGCTGACCACAGCGGCGCCGGAGCTATCGTTCGATGAGGCCATGGAGTGGATTTGCGAGGGAATGGCGCCGCTTGGTGAGGAGTACGTTGCGGTCATGCGCCGTGGTCTGGAGGAAGAGCGCTGGGTAGATAAGTATCCTAACGTCGCCAAGCGCAGCGGCGCCTTTTCCTACGGCGTGCCGGGCACGCACCCGTTCATCATGATGAGCTACACGGACGACCTCTTTAGCCTGAGCACGCTGGCGCACGAGCTGGGCCATTCGATGCACTCCTACTTCTCATGGAAGCACCAGCCATTCATCTATGGCCGCTATTCGCTTTTTGCTGCCGAGGTTGCGTCGAACTTCAACCAGGCGTTGGTCCGCGCCCATCTGCTGGAGAACGAGCAGGAGCCACAGTTCCAGATCGCCGTGCTGGAAGAGGCGATGTCCAACTTCCACCGCTATTTCTTCATCATGCCGACGCTGGCGCGGTTCGAATTGGAGATCCACGAACGGGTGGAGCGCGGCGAGGCGCTCTCGGCCGACGGGCTGATGGCGCTGATGGCCGATCTGTTCGAGGAGGGTTACGGCGGCGAGGTGGCGATTGACCGCGAACGTATCGGCATCACCTGGGCGCAGTTCCCCAACCACCTTTACTCCAACTTCTACGTCTTCCAATACACAACGGGGATCGGCGCGGCGCACGCCCTGGCTCAGCGGGTGCTAGAAGGCGAGGCGGAGGCGACTGCCAACTACCTGTCGTTCCTGCAAGCGGGCGGCAGCCTTTATCCGCTGGACGCCCTGCAGCTTGCCGGTGTGGACATGAATTCGCCGGAGCCAGTGGAAGAAGCGTTCGCCGTCCTGGAAGGTTATGTCAGTAGGCTGGAAGCGCTCACCGCCGGATAGTAGCTGCAGCCAGCTCAGACCATCGCATTCGAGGGGATTCCAGGGTGCGCGCGCACGAAGGCGACGAGGTTCGCGACGTAATCGGTGAACGGCGGGCAGGTAATGCCACTGCCTTCGAGATCCTGCTGCGTGTTGTCACAGGTGTAGCTGGTAGCATGGACGAAGTATTCGACCAATTCGGGCTCGATTCCCATTAGCGATTCGACGCCGGGTAGATGTTCTAATGAGGACTTGGCAACACCCTTGGGGAGCGGTACACGGACGATGCGCCGGCCGGTCGCAGCGCCGATGGCATCAATCATCTCGGCCACGGTCGGCGGGCTGGGATCGCAGATCTGGTAGACCTTCCCAACGGAGCGCTCAAGCGCGCTGAGGTAGGCGATGGCGTCGACGACGTAATCGCGCGGAACGACGTTGAGGCGGACCTGCTCCGGCCGGCCGACAACGGGCAGGACGGCCACTTCTTCCGGCTGCTTCATGATCCAGCGAATGAAGTAGTATGGCCCATCGTACTTCTGGGTCGCACCAGTGTGGCTATCGCCGGTGACGACCGAGGGCCGGTAGATGGTTGCCGGTAATCCGGCGGCCATTTCCTGCTGGACTTCCAGCTCGGCGAGGTATTTGGTCTCTTCGTACCAGTTGTTGAACGTCTGGCTGACATTCAGGTCGTTCTCGCGAAAGATGCCGGGATGGCGGCCGCTGACGTAGCAGGTGCTCATGTAATGGAACCGCTGGAGATTGGGACAGCGCCGAGCGAATCGGAGCAGATTGTGTGTGCCGTCGACGTTGACGCGCATGGCTAGGTCGCGTTCCACGCCGAGGTCATAGACGGCGGCGAGGTGGAAGATCTCGACGGTTGCTTCCTGCAGTGCGGGCATCTCTTCGCCCAAGCCGAGATCGGGTACGGTGATGTCGCCGTCCACGAGGTGGATGCGCCCTTCTTCGCCTGGACGATCCGCCAGCAGTGCGACCGCGCGGAGTTCGGCCTGCGGCCGGAACTTGCTTTGCACGAGACAGGTTACGGTCACATCAGGGGGGTAGCGCTCGAGGAGACGCTCCACGAGCGCCGAACCAAGAAAGCCAGGGAAGCCGGTCAGGAAAATTGTGGTCATGTTCGGGCAGTGCTCCTTCTGTGTTGGTTCTCCCACAGCAATTGTAGCACAGGGAGCGACAAGGGGTAGCGGGTCGTCAGCTTCTGAACAACCGTCACGGCAGCGGCGGCAAGCTGTGCTACAATCAGCGTGGAGGAAGGTATCGATGATCGTCAATCCGCTAACCCCGTTTCTGGAACGGCAGGGCATGCTGATCCTCGACGGTGGGCTGGCAACGCTCCTCGAGCAACGCGGCCATGACCTGGGCGACCATCTCTGGTCGGCGCGGCTACTGCGGGACGATCCGCAGGCGATCCGGGCGGCGCATCTTGATTATCTGGAAGCGGGCGCGGACTGCATTATCACGGCCAGCTACCAGGGAACGATTGCCGGCTTTGAGCGGCTGGGGATGTTGCGCGAGAGGGCCAGAGAGTTGCTGCAGCTTGCGGTCAGGTTGGCCCAGGAGGCGCGCGACACGTTCTGGCGCCAGGTGGAAGCGGAGACGGCACGGTTACGACCCCTCGTCGCCGCCAGTGTTGGTCCCTACGGCGCTTACCTGGCCGACGGCTCGGAATACAGCGGCGCATACGGTCTCGACGAGGATGCGCTCGTCGCGTTCCACCGGGAGCGTTGGCATCTGCTGGCGGGAGCCGGCCCTGATCTGATGGCGTGTGAAACGATCCCCAGCGGTATGGAAGCGAAGGCGCTGGCCGTGTTGATTCCGGAGACGCCGGCGATGCCTGCCTGGGTGAGTTTTAGCTGTCGCGACGAGGCCGATCTCAACGACGGCACCCCGCTTGTGGAGGCGACCGCCCGGGTGGCGGCGCTGCCGCAGGTGGTGGCCATCGGCATCAACTGCACCGCGCCGCGGTTCATCCCATCGCTGATCAGGGCAGCCCGGTCTGTGACGGATAAGCCAATCCTCGTCTATCCGAACTCGGGAGAGACGTATGACGCCAACCGGCGCATCTGGGTTGGGGAATCAGAGCCGGAGAGGTTCGGTGCCTTGAGCGAGAGCTGGCGCGCGGCGGGCGCAAGGCTAATCGGCGGCTGCTGCCGCACGGGACCGGAGCACGTGCGAGCCATCCGCACACATCTACTTGCAACGGAAGGAGGTGCAGGATGACAACGGTTCAAGGCGTCGCCGAAGCGGTTCTCTACGTGGATGACTTGGCGGCAGCGACGGCATTCTACCGCGATGTCCTGGGGCTACCGGTAACGCTGACATTTAGCGACACCAGTTTCCTGCAGGCGGGGCCCCATTCGAGCCTGATTCTCTTCGACCGCGAGCAGCTACGCGTGCGCAGGAGCGCGATCCCGCATCACGGTACAGTAGGACCGGGGCACGTTGCGCTCTCGATGGAATATGACTGCGTGGACGAATGGCGGCAGCGCCTGCAGCGGCACGGCATCGCCATTGAACACGAGCAGCGCTGGCCACAGGGAACCTACTCGCTTTACTTTCGCGACCCGGCCGGCAACAGCGTCGAGTTGATCGACGATCGTCATTACCCGCAACTCTGGGAACGGCTCATGGCAGGGGAAAGCTAGGCGCGTGTAAGGACGCCATTAAGTTCACCTAACAGAAAGGAGCACGGCAGGTACCTGGTCGCAGCGCAGCGGCCTGGCCCGCCGCAGCGCAGACGTGAATCCAGCCACCGGCCAGCTCGCCGCCATCGCTACTGCCTTCTTCTGGTCGGCCACCGCCCTGTTCTTCAGCTACAGCGGGCGCCGCATTGGGAGCCAGGTCGTCAACCGCGGCCGGCTCCTGTTTGCCCTTCTCTTTGTGGGCCTGTCGCACCTGGCGCTGCATGGGACCGTCTTGCCGCTGGATGCCGAGCCGTATCGCTGGGGCTGGCTCAGCCTGTCGAGTGTCATTGGCCTGGTTATCGGCGACACCTTCCTCTTTTACGCCTACGTACTCATCGGGCCGCGTCTGTCCATGCTGGTCATGTCGCTGGTGCCGATCATTAACACGGCTGCCGGCTGGTTGCTGTTTGCCGAGCAGATAAGCGGCTGGGAAATGGCCGGCATCTCGCTGGCAGTCGCCGGGGTTGCGTGGGTGGTGACAGAGCCACGGCGCGAAGTGTTGCCGGCTGAACAACGGCAGGTGGGGCGGGGCTTGCTTGCCGCCGTGGGCGGCGCGTTTGGTCAGGCGTTGAACCTGGTCACGGCGCGCTATGGCCTTGCCGGCGACTTCTCAACGATCAGCGCGACCATGATTCGCCTGCTCGTGGCGGTGGTGGTTCTCTGGGGGTTGGCGCTGCTGCGTGGGAGCGCCGGACCAAGCCTGCGGGCGTGGCGCGACCGGCGTGCCTTCAGTGCCCTGGTAGCGGGCGCGGTTGCCGGCCCTTTCCTCGGCATCTGGCTCTCGATGGTCGCCGTGCAGCAGGCGCGCCTCGGGATTGCCTCGACGCTGATGGCGCTGCCGCCAGTCATCCTCATCCCAGTCGAGTTCGTTATTTTTCGCACGCCGGTTAGCCGCCGCGGCGTCCTCGGGACGCTGCTCGCTTTCAGCGGCGTCGCGCTAATCTTCCTTGCCCCAGGCTAGCGGGGTGGTGTGCCCCGGCGCGGCGCATGAGTATAATGGGGGCTGAGGTCTATTGCGTTCCGGAACAGGAGTAACCCCATGTTCGAATTGTTAACCGGTGTAGGACCGCTGGTCTGTGTCCTCGCTCTGGCGGTGGCCGGCATAGCAGCATCTGCCATCCGCGTCGTGCAGGAGTACGAGCGGGGCGTCATCTTTCGTCTTGGTCGTGTCCAGGGACCGAAAGGCCCTGGTTTGTTCTTTATCATCCCATGGATCGATAGGATGAGGAAGGTCGACTTGCGAACGATTACCCTGGATGTGCCCTCGCAGGAGGCGATCAGCGCCGACAACGTGACTGTCCGGGTCAATGCGGTTGTCTATTACCGTGTCGTCGACCCCGTCGCGGCGGTGATCCAGATTGAGGATTACAACCGTGCTACCTGGCAGATTGCACAAACCAGCTTGCGCAACGTCATCGGCCAGTCGGATCTCGACCAGTTGTTGGGCGAACGCGAAGCTGTGAATGCTCGCCTGCAACACATCATTGACGAAGCGACTGAGCCGTGGGGCATCAAGGTTAGCATTGTCGAAGTGAAGGATGTCGAGCTTAATACGCAGATGATCCGCGCGATGGCGCGCCAGGCCGAAGCGGAACGCGAACGGCGTGCGAAGATCATCCACGCCGAAGGCGAGATGCAGGCCGCCGAGAAGTTAAGCGATGCCGCCCGTATCATGAGCGGCGAGCCTGGCGCCATGACACTGCGCTACCTACAGACTCTACTGGAAATTGGTGTCGAGCAAAACACGACGACAATCTTCCCGGTTCCAGTGGATCTGATCGGGACTTTCATGGAATCGTACAGCGCCCGCAAGGCAAAACAGGCAGAGTAGAGTCCAGTAAAGGCAGGGTGCAATGCACCCACCGTTGTTACCATTGGCACGCGCCAAGGTTCTTCTCGCCATCCTTCTGCCGCTCCTGGCGGCGGGCTGCAGCCTGTTGAGCCCCCCGCCGCGCCCGGTGGTGCCGACGCCGGCGCCGGCAGTGGTCGATTCGGGCAACGCCGTCGCCTTCAGCAGCCTGCGCACGGACGCCGGGCCGGCGAATGTGCCCGTGCCCGGCGTTGACCAGTCTTTGCTGGGGCTGATCGGGCAGGTTTCGCGGCAGAATCTTTACGCCTACGTACAGACGCTGCAGAACTTCGGCACCCGCCACACCCTCAGTGCGCGCGAGCGCGAGGGGTATGGCATTGGCGCCGCAGCCCGCTGGATCCACGACGAGTTCGAGCGGGTTGGCGCCGGGCGCATCCAGGTTGGCTTCCACGAGTTCACCATGGACTATGGGGGACGGCTGACAAACCAGCAAAATGTAGTCGCCCGCCTGCCCGGTGAAGGCGAGCACAAGGGGCTGCTGGTGCTCACTGCCTACTACGATTCGCGCGGTTCAGATGCGGACGACCCGACGGTCCCGGCGCCGGGCGCGAACAGCAATGCGTCGGGGGTAGCCCTCCTGCTGGAGACGGCCCGATTGCTCAGCGCGCGCGGCTGGCAGCAGGAAATCGTGTTCATTGCCTTTGCCGGCGGCGAGCAAGAGAATACGGGCACCCGCCGCTACGTGCAGGAGGTGATGCTGGACGGCGTGGTCATCGACGCAGCGATCAACGTCGATACGGTCGGCGGGCGGGCGGGTGTGCCGCGATCGATGCTGATCTTCGCGGCGCCGGAGAACCCGGGCGCGGGCCAGCTTGCGCGCTACTTTGATCTGATTACGCGGCTATACCTGCCGGAGTTTCCCGTGGAGCTACGCCCGATGCTAGACCGCCAGGGGCGCAGCGGCGACCATGCCTCGTTTGCCGCCGCGGGGATCCCGGCGATCCGCATCAGCGAGTCACAGGAGAATAGCGATATCCGCCATACGGCAGCAGACACGGCAGACCGGCTTGACTACGATTATCTCGTGCAGATGACGCAACTGGTGGTCGCCGCGGTGGCAAATATGGTTGCAGCACCGCCTGTACCGGCAGCGCCGGCCGTTGCCCCAATGGCGGCCGAGGGCACCTACTTGCTGTCGTGGACGACCCAGCCGCATGCCGCGTCCTATGCCGTCGCGTTTCGTATCCAGGCGAGTGAGGAGCGCATTCTACGCTACATTGGCGCTGCCGAAGCAGGCGAAGTGGTGCTCACCGGTCTGAATCCCGGGTACGACTACGCTATCAGCGTCGCGCCCATCGATTCTATCGGCCACATTGGCCTCTTTTCTGAAGAAGTGGTCACGAGCCAGACAGCCGCCGTCCAACCAGAGCCATGAAAGCAATACGGCTAGCGGCCGTCTCCCCAATCGCCGAGGCTCCGTTACGCCTCGAGGAGATAGCCACCCCCCAGCCCGGTCTGGGCCAGATTTTGCTGCGCGTGCACGTCTGTGGCGTATGCCATACCGACCTGCACACGGTGGAAGGTGATCTCGAGCTGCCGCGCCTGCCGCTGACGCCCGGGCATCAGGTCGTGGGTACAGTCGAGGCGCTCGGCGAGGGTGCCAGCCAGTTTTCGCCGGGCGAGCGCGCCGGCGTGGGCTGGCTCTACCGGAGCTGTGGCGAGTGTCCGGCCTGCCAGAGCGGGCAAGAGAATCTGTGTGCGCGGGCTGAGTTCACCGGGCTGCATGCCGATGGTGGTTATGCGGAGCTGATGGTGGTGGACGAGGCGTATGCCTACCCGCTGCCAGAGGCGTTTGACGACGTTGCCGTGGCACCGCTGCTGTGCGCGGGGATTATTGGCTTTCGCTCGTTGCGACAGAGCGGCATCCAGCCGGGGCAGCGCCTCGGTTTGTATGGCTTCGGCGCCAGCGCGCACATAGCTATCCAGGTTGCCACCTACTGGGATTGCGAGGTCTACGTGTTTACGCGCGGCGAGGAGCACCGCCAGCTGGCGCGCGAGCTGGGCGCCGTCTGGGTGGGCGGCGCGGAAGAGGAAATCGACGCGCCGCTGGATGCCAGCGTGATTTTCGCGCCGGCTGGCTGGATCGTGCCGCTCGCGCTTGGGCACGTGCGCCCTGGGGGAACGGTGGCGATAAACGCCATTCACATGAGCCCGATCCCGGAGATGCCATACCAGACGATTTATGGCGAGCGCGTCTTGCGCAGCGTGGCTAACTTTACGCGGGCAGACGCTGTGGATTTTCTGCGACTCGCCGCCGAGATCCCGGTCCGCACGGAGGTCGCGCTGTTCCCGCTCGCGGAAGCGAACGACGTGCTGCTCCGTCTCAAGCGCAGTGAGATCCGGGGGGCGGCGGTGCTGCGGGTGCAGCCGCGCTCAGCGAGCTGAGCGCCCAGCTTCCACCATCTTCCGTACCATCCCCGCCGTATTCTTGCTCGTCACAAGCGACTCACCGACGAGGACGCCGTCCACGCCAGCAGCGGCGACGCGCGTCACATCTTCTGGCGTGCGGATGCCGCTCTCGGCGACGACGGGGATGCCATCGGGTACAAGCCGGCGCAACCGTTCTGTCGTCTGCAGATCGACCTCGAAGGTCTGCAGGTTGCGGTTGTTGATCCCGATTATCTGCACCGGCAGCGCCAGCGCGCGCGCGAGCTCGGCTTCGTCGTGTACCTCGACCAGCGCCTCCATCTTCAGCTCGCCGACCTGCGCTAACAGCTCGCGTAGCTCGGTGTCGCTTAACACGGCGACGATAAGGAGCAGCGCATCGGCGCCCGCCGCGCGCGCTTCATAAACCTGGTATGGGTGGAAGATGAAATCTTTGCGCAACAAGGACACGCGCTGCCGCAGCAGCGGGGAGTGGACACCCTCCAGCGCCTCGCTCACGTCGCGCAGGTCCTCGAGACTACCCTGGAAATGGCGCGCGTCGGTGAGCACGCTGACGGCGCTGGCCCCATTGTGGACATAGGTACGCGCCAGCTCGACCGGGTTGTAGTGCGGCACCAGCAGCCCTTTGCTCGGCGACGCCTTTTTGCATTCGGCGATGAGGCCGACGCCGGGGCGGGACAGGGCGGCGGTGAGGCTCACGGTTGGGCCGGCGGTGCGGGCGAAGGCACGCACGTCGGCGAGCGGCACGTCGCGCATAATCTTGGGCAGCTGCTCGCGGTGGTAGCCCATGATCTCGTCGAGGATTTTGCCCCGCTGCCGGGCCAGCTTGGAAACGCTCATTGTCTCTCCTGCTTCTCGTCGCGCTGCGCGACGTCGTTACTATCTCCGCCCAGGCTAACCGGGCCATGCAAAGAACGCGTTAGAATGAACGGCGCGCGGCGTGCTGGGTGCGCGCGATCCAGCGCTCCAGGACATCGAGGGCGGCACCACTGTCGATTGCCCCGGCTGCCCTGGTCAGGCCGCTTTCCCAGTTGCCGTCTTCGATGCTGAAGACAGCGGCAGCGTTGAGCAGGACCACGTCGCGGCGCGGGCCGCGCTCTTCGCCGCTCAGCACTGACCGGGTAATGCGCGCGTTTTCTTCCGGGCTGCCGCCAGCGAGCGCTTCTACCGGCGCGGGGGCCAGGCCGATGGCTGCCGGATCCAGCTCGGTGCTGTGCACCTGTCCCTCGCGCAGGTGGCTAACACGATTCGGACCGCTGAGGGAGAGCTCGTCGAGGCCGCCAGCGCCATGAACCACATAGGCGGCGCGGCTGTCCAGGGCGGCAAGGACGCGGGCGATGGTCCCGGTGAGCGCCGGATCGTAGACGCCGATGATCTGGTGGGTGGCGCCGGCGGGGTTGGTCAGCGGGCCGAGCAGATTGAAAATGGTGCGCTGGCCGATCTCACGGCGGGGGCCGATGGCGTAGCGCATCGCGGGGTGGTGGTTGATGGCATAGAGGAAGCCGATGCCGACCTCGTCGATACAGGCTGCCACCTCTTCCGCGTCGAGATTGAGGTTGCCACCCAGGGCCATGAGGACGTCGGCGGAGCCGCTGCGGCTGCTCGCCGCGCGGTTGCCATGCTTGGCAACGGGAATACCGGCGCCGGCGACGACGAAGGCGGTCGTCGTGGAGATGTTAAAGGTATGTTTGCCGTCGCCGCCGGTGCCGCAGGTATCGACGAGCATGGCGTGGTGCGCGGCGGGCTCGACGCGTACGACGTGACGGCGCATCGAGCGGGCGCTGCCGGCGATTTCCTCGACCGTCTCGCCTTTCATGCGCAGTGCTGTCAGGTAGCTGCCGATTTGCGCTTCGGTCGCCTCGCCGCGCATGATCACGTCCATCGCGGCTTCGGCCTGCTCGAGGGACAGGTCCCTCCCGTTAATTACCTCGGCAATCGCCGCCTTAAGAGGCATTGTCTACCGTCCTTCCGTCGAGAAAGTTTTGCAGGAGCCGTTTGCCGTGCTCGGTGAGGATGCTCTCAGGGTGAAACTGGACGCCGACGACGGGGAAGTCGCGGTGGCGCAGGGCCATGACCTCGCCGTCGCGCGTGAAGGCGATGACTTCGAGGCAGCCGGGCAGCGGCTCTTCGACAATGAGCGAATGGTAGCGCGTGGCGCGGAAGGGGCTGGGCACACCGGCAAACAGGCCGTGGCCCTGGTGATAGACGCTGCTCGTCTTGCCGTGCATCAGGCGCGGGGCGCGCGAGACCTTGCCGCCGTAGACGTGGCCGATGCATTGGTGACCGAGACAGACGCCGAGAACGGGTATTGTCTCGCCAAGCGTGCGAATGACGTCGTTACTGACGCCGCCATCGTTCGGGTCGCCGGGACCGGGGCTGATGACGATGTGGGTTGGCTGCATGGTCTCGATTTCGGGCAGCGACACCTCGTCGTTGCGGAACACCTGGACCTCGGCGCCGAGCTCGCCGAGGTATTGGACGAGGTTGTAGGTGAACGAATCGTAGTTATCAATAACGACGATCATGAGGCACCTCGGGGGAGGACCAGGCCCATCATCTCCTTCATCGCGTCGAGCTTCGGCGTTGCCACGGCACGCGCCTGGGCTGCGCCTTTGGCCAGCAGCCGGTCGAGCTCGGATGGGTCGGCCATCAGCGCATCGTAACGTTCGCGGACGGGCGCCAGGGTCTCGACGACGACTTCGCCGACGCGTACCTTGAGGTCGCCATAGCCGCGCACGTTGGCAAAGTCGGCCAGCACTTCAGCCTCGCTCTTGCTGGTAATCGCCTTGTAGATGGTCAGCAGGTTGTTGATGCCGGCTTTCTCCGGGTCGTCGGAGAAGATGATTTCGCGACCGGAATCGGTGACGGCACGCTTGAAGCTGCGCCTGATTTCATCGGGCTCGTCAAGCAGCCGCACGGCGTGCCCGCGCACGTGCGCCAGGCTCTTGGACATCTTCACCGTTGGATCGTCCAGCCCCATGACGCGCGCGCCGACCTCGGGGATCACCGGCTCGGGCACAACGAAGAATTCTTCCTCGTACAGGCTGTTGTAGCGCTGGGCGATGTCACGCGCCAGCTCGACGTGCTGTTTCTGGTCCTCGCCGACGGGCACCTCGTGCGCATCGTAGAGGAGGATGTCGCCAGCCATGAGCACGGGATAGTCGAGCAGGCCGGTGAGCACGCTTTCCTGTTTGGCCGACTTGTCCTTAAACTGGGTCATGCGCTGCAGCCAACCGACAGGGGTGATGCAGTTGAGCAGCCAACATACTTCGGCATGGGCCGTGACGTGGGACTGGATGAAGATGGTACTGCGCTCCGGGTCGAGGCCGGCTGCCATGAGGATCGCCGCCAAGGAGCGTGTCTGGTAGCGCAGCTCTTCCGGGTCCTGCGGCACGGTAAGGCTGTGCAGGTCGACGATGCAGAAGTAGTTGACCTTTTCGTCCTGCCGTGCGACCCATTGCCGCACGGCCCCGAGGTAATTGCCGATGTGGATGTTGCCAGTAGGTTGGATACCGCTGAAGACGACGCGTCTGTTGTTGCTGTTGCTGCTATTCATAGTCATTCCTCTTGCGCAGTTAGCCGGTGGCTAAGGCAGATCCGCTCATAATTCGCCTCTTTCTGCCCGCTCGACGGCGACCGCCAGAGCGCGGGCTTTGTTGAGGCATTCTTGGTGCTCGCGGGCCGGGTCGCTGTCGGCGACGATGCCCGCGCCAGCCTGGATGGTGATCGTATCACCGTGCATGACCATGGTGCGAATGGCGATGCAGGTATCCATGCTGCCGTCGTAGCCGATGTAGCCGATGGCGCCGGCGTAGAGCGTGCGGCGCTGCCCTTCCAGTTCTTCGATGATCTCCATGGCACGGACCTTGGGGGCGCCGCTGACCGTGCCCGCTGGGAACGTGGCGCGCAGCAGGTCATAGGCATTCGTGCCAGGGCGCAGCCGGGCTTCCACGTGGCTGACGATGTGCATCACGTGGCTGTAGCGCTCCACGGTCATCAGGTCACGCACGGTGACGCTGCCGTACTCGCTGACCCGGCCGAGGTCGTTGCGCCCAAGGTCGACGAGCATGACATGCTCGGCGCGCTCCTTGGGATCGGCCATGAGCTCTTCGGCAAGCGCTTTGTCTTCTTCCTCGCTGCTGCCGCGGCGCCGGGTTCCGGCAATGGGGCGGACACTGGCGACGCCATCCTCGAGACGCACATGCATCTCTGGGGAGGCGCCGATGACCTGCAGGTCGTAGGCGCCGAAGTCGAAGTAGAACATGTAGGGCGACGGGTTGAGCATGCGCAGCGCGCGGTAGACGGCGAAGGGATGGGCATCGGTCTGGCGGCTGAGGCGCTGGCTGAGGACGACCTGGAAGATGTCACCGGCAGCGATGTATTCGCGCGCCTGGGCGACCATCTCCTCGTAGCGCCCCTGTGTAACGTTGGAGAGCAAGGGAGGCGGCTCACCGTTACGGCGCTGGACGCCGCGACGGTGGGGGATGGCCGGTAGCGGGCGCAACAGGCGCTCGCCGACGCGCTCGATGCGCTGGATGGCGTCCACATAGGCGGCTTCAGTGTCGCCGTTGACGCGGGCGTTAGCCAGGATGAGCAGCCGGTGACGGGCATGGTCAAAGACGACGAGCGTATCGGCGAGCATGAAGAGCGCGTCGGGAATGTCCAAAACGCGTTCCGCCGTCTGCGGCAGCTTCTCGAAGAAGCGCACGACGTCATAGCCGAGATAGCCGACGGCGCCGCCGCTGAAGCGGGGCAGGCCGGGAACGCCGGCGGGGGTGAAACGGGCCAGCTCTGCCTTGAGCACGTCGAGGATGTCCTCGTCCGGCGCC
>JAVVFG010000037.1:0-18328 GCA_032260445.1 Anaerolineae bacterium
GGATGGTTGCGTGCGGGCAAGATGGCGCGTCTACCTGACACCCGCCCCGCGTAATTTTGAATTCCACCCAGTGGTGTGTCCACGCTCCACCGCTGGTATAATCCTGCCAACCTGCCCAAGGAGAAACTAATCGTGAAAAAACTGCAGCTTGACGACAATGCAGCCTGGAAACGGCGCTTCCGCGCGCCGCGGCTTTGGTCGGCGGAATTGGCCAAAGCAGACCCGGCACGCGGGTTAGTGGTCAGCAACCAATCTGGAAAGAACCAGCTTTATGGCTGGGAGGTGGAGAGCGGCGAGCTGACTCAGCTAACGGAGCGGGAGACGGGCATCTCGCTCGGGTGGATGGCGACCGATGGGCGTGCCGTCTATTACCTTGACGACGACCAGGGAAACGAAATCGGCCATTACGTGCGCGTGCCGTTCAGC
The DNA here is from genome assembly GCA_032260445.1 of Anaerolineae bacterium. Classification (GTDB taxonomy): domain Bacteria; phylum Chloroflexota; class Anaerolineae; order Promineifilales; family Promineifilaceae; genus JAAYYY01. The sequence continues at coordinate 427 of JAVVFG010000037.1, forward strand.
GGAGGCAGCGCGGAAGATGTCACGCCGGACCTGCCGCCCTATTCGTCCTGGGGGTTCGGTGTCAGCCGGCAAGCGAACCGGATTGGATTTACCACAGCCGACGCCGAAGGCTTCCACACGTACGTCGTGGATGCCGATCCGGATAGCGGCGCGCTCAGCACGCCGCGCCGTCTCTTTCACAGCAAGAAGCTGGCGGACGGTCCAGCGTTTTCGGCCGACGGCGCGCTGGCGGTCGTGGCGACGACGGAGCGGGCCACGATGCAGTACTACAACCTGGTGGTGTACGATGCCGACAGCGGGGAGCGGGTTGGCGAGCTGTGGGATGGGGAAGGGACCAGTACCGGGTATCTCATGTTCTCGCCGGCACCGGTGGACGAGCGGCTGCTGGGGACGACAAATCGCTCGGGGCGCAAGCGACCGCTGCTGTGGAACCCGCGGACCGGCGAGCGGGTTGACTTCGCGCTGGCTGACCTGCCGGGTGAGGTCTATCCCGTGGACTGGTCGGACGACGCCCGGCGGATCCTGTTGTGCCATTTTGCCGAGGCAGCGCAGGAGCTCTACGTTTACGATCTGGAGGCCGGGACGCTGGGGAAGCTCGACCATCCCAACGGTACGTACTCGTTCTATCAGGGCAAGGGCACGTTCTTTGGTCCGGGCGACGAGATCTGGGCGCAGTGGCAGGATGCGACGCACCCGGCGCAGATCATAGCGCTCGACGGGAACAGCGGGGAAAAGCTGCGCACCGTGCTCGTCGCCGGCGAGGTGCCGCCGGGCCAGCCGTGGCAGTCGATCAGCTTTGCGTCATCCGACGGGCAGGCGATCCAGGGGTGGCTAGCGGTGCCGGAAGGGGAGGGACCGTTCCCGACGATCCTGCATACGCATGGCGGGCCGGAGGTAGTGATGACGGAGGTGTTCGAGCCACGGAGCCAGGCGTGGCTGGATCACGGGTTTGCGATTTTGAGCATCAACTATCGGGGCTCGACAACGTTCGGCCGGGAGTTCCAGGAGAAGATCTGGGGGAATCCGGGTCAGTGGGAGATCGAAGACGTTGTCGCGGCGCGGGCGTGGCTGGTGAGCGAAGGGATCGCGCACCCAGACCAGGTTTTTGTGACGGGCTGGTCCTATGGCGGCTACATCACGCTAATGGCCCTGGGGAAGTACCCCGATCTCTGGGCAGGCGGGATGGCAGGCGTGGCGATTACCGATTGGGCGATGATGTATGAGGATTCAGCGGATACGCTGAAGGGATATCAGGTGGCGCTTTTTGGCGGGACGCCCGCGGAGAAAGCCGAGGCGTACGCGGCGAGTTCGCCGATTACGTATGCGGAGAGGGTCGAGGCGCCAGTATACATTATCCAGGGCCGGCATGACACGCGGACTCCGGCGCGCCCAGTGGAAGCGTACGAGGCGCGACTGAAAGCACTGGGGAAGGCGATCGAGGTACACTGGTTTGAGGCGGGGCACGCCGGCGCCGGGGTAGAGACGGATATCGAGAACCAGGAACGGTTCCTGCAATTTGCGAAACGGGTCTTGAGTTAGGGGGTCGAGAAGCATGGGACAGAACAATTACGACGACCAATGGCAGACGTGGCACGAAGGGCCGCCCGGCCGTGATAATCGCTGGCTACTTATCCTCGGTATTGGGCTGGCAGTCGTGGTTCTGGTGGCGCTGTGCGCTGCGGGCTACTGGTTCGTCGTGCGCCCGATGCTGGCCGAGCCGACGGCGGTGGCGGCGCCGCCCATTCCCACGGTGCCCGGCGGCGAACAGACGGCGACGACTGGCGCGCTCAGCCCGACCGCACCTCCGGAAAGCGAGGTGACGGATGAATCTGGGGCAACGCCGACGACAGCGGCGTCAGCGACGCCGGAACCGCCTACGCCGACCCCACAGCCCGACTTCGCCGTCGCGGGCATGGGGCAGCCACCGATCATCGACGGCTTATTGGAGGAATGGGGAGGCGGGCCGACGATCGTCTCGGCGTACCGCGTGCATGCGGCTCAGGGCTGGGATGGCAGCGCCGACCTCGAGGCGACGTGGCAGTTGGGCTGGGACGCGAACAACCTCTATGTGGGCGTCACGGTCGTGGACGACGTGCACGTGCAGACACAGACGGGCAACGTGATGTATCGCGGCGACAGCCTGGAAATCCAGGTTGACACTAACCCGGCGGCGAACGCGACGAATGTGAATCCAAACACCTTCCAGATCTTACTGTCGCCGGGAAACTTTGAGGAGCTGCCACCCTCCGCATTCCGCTTTCAAGGGACAAGCGGCGGGCGCATTCTGGATGCCACCGGACATGGCATCCAGGTTGATGCCTCACAAACAGAAAACGGCTACATGCTGGAGGCGGCGATTCCCTGGCGCGACCTGAATGTCAGCGCCGCAGAAGGGGTGATGCTTGGTATTGCCCTCAACGCCAACGACAACGACCGGCCGGGGGAAGCGGTGCAGGAAGTGATGATGTCGAGCAGCCCGAACCGCACGCTGACGAACCCGCAGTCGTGGGGCCTGATGGTCCTGGAGTAAGCGCCGGCTACAGGGTGTCGACGGGGATGAGGCTGGCCTGGCGCTGCTTGCGAGCAGATATCCTGGTGACGGGTGGGCATTCCCACGCTTCTGGGTCCGTCTCGCGGCGGATGTCCTTGAGCTTAGGCAGGATGCCGCAGGCGAAGCAGTGGTGGCGGCAGTCGATGCGCGTCTGGCCCTGCCGGCTCATCAGGTAGTCCTCCGTGAGGAAGCGGCGCGTGACGGCGACGTCGATGTGTGACCAGGGAAAGACCTCGTCGATGGGGCGGCGGCGGTGGGTGTAAAAGTCGATCTCCAACCCTTCAGCAGCGAAGGCTGTTTCCCAGACGGACATGTCAAACTGCTCGAACCAGGCGTCGAATTTGGCGCCGGCGCGCCAGGCACGCTCGATGACGTTGGCCACACGGCGGTCGCCGCGGGTGAGGAAGCCTTCATAGTAGGATTCGAGGGGTTCGTTCCAGCGCAGGCGGAGGCCGTGCATGCGCATCTCTTGCTGGAGAAGGGCGATCTTGGCGCGCACGCTGTCAAGGCTGTCCATCGGTTCCCACTGGAAGGGGGTGTGCGGCTTGGGGATGAAGGTGCTGACGCCGGCGTTGACGCTGGCTTTTCTGTTATGGAAGCGCCGCCCTTCGGCGAGTACGGCTTTCGATAGATCGGCAATGGCCTTCACGTCTTCCAGCGTTTCCTGAGGGTGGCCGATCATGAAGTAGAGCTTGATGGTGCGCCAGTCCCGGCGGAAGATCTCGCGCGCCGTTTCCAGCAGCTCTTCGTGGCTGACGTACTTGTTAATGATGTTGCGCATCTTTTCGGTGGCCGCCTCGGGGGCAAGGGTGAAGCCGCTGCGCTTGCTGTCGCCGAGGTTGTCCATGAGCTGCGTGCTCACGGTCTCGGTGCGCAGGGAGGGCAGAGAGATCTCCATGCCGCGGTCGCCGAAACGCTCGCCGATGCGCTCGGTAAGCTCGAGGACGTCGCGGTAGTCGCTGCTGCTGAGGCTGAGCAGGCTGATCTCCTCGTAACCGGTACTCTCAAGAATGCGCTCCATGGCGTCGAGGATCTCGTCGACGGGGCGCTCGCGGACCGGGCGGGTGACCATGCCGGCGTGGCAGAAGCGGCAGCCGCGGGTGCAGCCACGCATGATCTCGATGGGCGCGCGGTTATGTACGGTCTCGACAAAGGGGACGATGAAGTCAGTGACCGGGGGCGGCAGGACGGGCACGATGGTCTTGAGCACGCGCTCCGGCGCTTCGGGAACGGTGGGGCTGATGCGGGCCACGGTGCCATCGGGGTTGTAATCGACCTCGTAGAAGCGCGGCACGTAACAGCCCTCGAGCTGGGCAATAGCGCGTAGCTGCGTTTCGCGGTCCTCGCCGCGCGTGGCACGCAGGGCGCCGATGATCCTCAGCAGCGCCTCTTCGCCCTCGCCGATGACAAAGACGTCGATAAAAGGGCTCATCGGCTCGGGGTTGTAGCAGGCGTGCCCGCCGGCGACGACGAGCGGGTAGCTGGCGTCGCGTTCCCGGCTGCGGGTGGGCATGCCGGCGAGATCGAGGAGGTTGAGGGCGTTGGTGTAGAGCTGCTCATAGGGGAGGCTGATGCCCAGGAGGTCGAAGTCGCGGATGGGATGTTTCGTCTCCAGGGAGAAGAGCGGCATGCCCGCGGCGCGCATCTGCTCTTCCATGTCGAGCCAGGGGCAGAAGGTACGCTCGGCGAGCAGGTTGCGATGCTTGTTGACGATGTCGTAGAGGGTCATGAGGCCGAGGTTGCTCATGCCGATGTCGTAGATGTCGGCGAAGGCGAGGGCGACGCGGAAGTCGACCTCGCGCCAGTCCTTGACGATCTCATTGTACTCGCCGCCGGTGTAGCGGCCGGGCTTCTGCACGCGCGGCAGCAGGCGCTGCAGGGCGCGTTCGATTTGCCCAGGGGTTTCCAGGCGAAACTCGATCATGTTAACATAAACATAACGCCGAAACGGCCGGTCAGCCCTTTTTCGGCGCGATGGCTAAAGAAGAGATCCGTACGGCAGGCAGTGCAGAGGCCGCTCAACTCGACCTGCGACACGCCGGCGTCGAGCAGGCGCCGCCGGTTGGCTTCGGGCAGGTCGAAGTGGGGGCGCGGGCCGCCGTTGTCGACGAGCAGGCCATTGGGTGCGGCGAAGGCGTCGTGCACCTGGCTGATCACCGGCTCGCCCACTTCGTAGCAGCAGGGACCGATGGAGGGGCCGACGGCGGCGAGGAGGCTGGCAGGCTCGCTACCGAATGCGTCTTGCATGGCGCGCACGAGGGTGCCAGGCAGATCTTTCATCGCGCCCTGCCAGCCGGCGTGGCCGAGACCGATGGCGCGCCGGACGGGATCGTAGAGGAAAATGGGCGCACAATCGGCGTAGTTCATGGTCAGAGCACAGCCGGGTTCGCCGGTCATGATGCCGTCGACTTCGGGGCGCCAGGTGCCGTCGTCGGCGCGGCTGACCTCGGCGACGTCTGCGCCATGAACGAGGTGGGCATGGACGACAGTGCCGGTGTCGCGGCCGTAGATGCCATAGGCACGGGCGCGGTTGGCGTAGACGTTCTCGCGCGTATCGGCGACGGAGACGCTGAGGTTGAGCGTGTGGAAGGGGGCCGGGCTGATGCCGCCATGGCGCGTGAAGACGGCGTGTTGCTGGACGCCGTCCTGCGGGAAGATAGAGAACTGCAGAAAAGGGAGGTCCCTGGATGGGTGCTGGATCATGGCACCACTATAGAACAGGGTTGCGCGCTGGTGCAAACGGCAGCGCCACCGCGCCTGCCTTTCACATCTTTCCATGATATAATGGGAACGTTCAGGAACATTTGAGCTATGGCAAAACGGACTCATACCCGCGGTGGAACCTCGAAACGTCGCTCGACGACATCACGGCGGACCACGTCGCGCAGCAAATCCACCCGGTCCTCCACGCGGAAGAAGCCGGCACGGCAGCGGACGTCACGGGCGCGTACACCACGGGCGGGGCTAAACGCTGCGCAGAAAGCGTTGATCCTGGGGATCGGCATCATCTTCTTGACCGCGATCCTCGTGCTCAGCCTGCTGAGCCCGAACCAGGCGGCGCTGACGCGGCAACTGGCGCTGGCTTTGTGGCAGGTATTCGGCTGGGGTGGAGTCGTCGTGCCGGTGCTGTTGGGCGGGCTCGGTTTTTACCTGGTTTTGTGGGGGATGGATCAGGCGCCGGCGCTGCCGCGTTTCCGGCTCAGCGGGCTGCTGCTGTTGTTCGTTGTCTTTGAAGCGCTGGCATCGCTCGTCGCCGTGTCGCGAGACAACGGTCTGGCGACGGTGACCGAGGTTGCGGAGGCGATGACCGGAGGCGGTTATTTTGGCGGCTTTATCGCCTGGGTGTTGGCGGCAGCCGTGGGGCGCGTTGGCGCGGCGTTGCTTCTCGGGCTCCTGGGCGTGATCTCGGCCATTCTCCTCTTTGGTGTGACGCGCGCCGATGCAGCGCACTTCATCGCGGCGCTGTGGGCGCGGCGGCCGCAGCGGAGCGCGGTGACGGTAGGCGACAGGGCGATCCCGATTAATACCCCGGCGCTGCCAGCACAGCGACGGCCGGGGTTGCGTCTTGTGGCCGATGAGGCTGCGGGCGAGGCGAGCGAGACACCGATTACGGTGAACCGGACGGCCGCAGCAGAGCCGGAGCGGGCGAAAGAGACGGCCAAGCCACACGAAGATGACGAGACAGTGCCAGCGCCGATGCCGGTTTTCATCAGCGATGGGAACGGCGTCTACGAGCAGAGCTGGGAGCTGCCTGAGCTGGACAAGATGTTGGAGGCGGGTGGCGACCAGGAGATCAGCAACGCGACGATCCGCGAGCAGGTGGAGGTTATCGAGCATACGCTGGATAGCTTCGGCGCGCCGGCCAAGGTCGTAGAGATCAACCAAGGCCCGACGGTAACCCAGTTTGGCGTCGAGCCGCAGTTTATCGAGCGGCGCAACGGGAAGCGGACGAAAGTGAAGGTGGGCAAGATCGCCAGCCTGGCCGACGATCTCGCGCTGGCGCTGGCGGCGCACTCAGTGCGCGTCGAGGCCCCGGTGCCCGGCAAGGGGTACGTGGGGCTGGAAGTGCCCAACCCGCAAAAGGCGCTGGTCTCGCTCTCCGACGTGATGCAATCTCCTGCGTTCACGCGCCTGCGCTCATCGCTGCGCATCGGCCTCGGGCAGAACGTGAGCGGGCAGGCAGTGGCGGCGGACCTCGGCAAGATGCCTCATCTGCTGATTGCTGGCGCAACCGGCTCCGGTAAATCGGTGTGCGTCAACAGCATCATCGCCTGCCTGCTGCTGCAGAATACGCCGGAGCAGTTGCGCATGGTGATGGTCGACCCGAAGCGGGTGGAGCTGACGGGCTATAACGGGATCCCACACCTGGTAGCGCCGGTGGTCGTGGATATGGAGCGGGTCATCGCCACGCTGCAGTGGGCACTGCGCGAGATGGACAATCGCTACCAACAGCTCGCGGAGCTGGGGGCGCGCAACATCGACGAGTACAACAAGAAGATCGTGAAGCATAAGCGGCGCCCGCTGCCGCACGTCGTCATCTTCATCGACGAGCTCGCAGACCTGATGATGGTTTCGCCGGAGGACACGGAGCGCAGCGTGACGCGGCTGGCGCAGATGGCGCGGGCGACAGGGATCCACATGGTCATCGCCACGCAGCGCCCGTCGGTGGACGTGGTGACGGGTCTGATCAAGGCGAACTTCCCGGCACGCGTGGCCTTTGCCGTGGCCTCGGGCACGGACAGCCGGGTGATCCTCGATGCCACGGGCGCAGAGCGGCTGCTGGGGCAGGGCGATATGCTCTTCCAGAGCCCGGATGCCGGTGCGCCGGTGCGGCTGCAGGGAGCGTTTGTCAGCGACTACGAGCTGACCCGGGTCATCGATTACTGGAAGAGCGCGCGCCGCTTCCGGCGCATCAGCCACGAGGAAGCACAGCGGCAGGCGGAAACGCCGCTGAGGATAGCGGACGAAGACAGCGCGCAGGTGAGCACGGTGAGCACGATCCCGCCGCCGACGCAGCAGCCGTTGTGGGAAGACCTCATCGAACAGGAAGCGGAAGCTCCGGACTACGAAGACGAGCTGGTGCCGGAGGCTATCGCGCTGGTGCGGGACCTGGGCAAGGCGTCGACGTCACTGCTGCAACGCCGCTTCCGCATTGGCTACACGCGGGCGTCGCGGATCATGGACGTGATGGAGGCGGAAGGGATCATCGGACCGCCGACGGGGACGAGCAAGGCGCGCGAAGTGCTGCCGGCAGAAACGCCAGCGGAAGACGGCGATGAAGGCCAAGACAGCAGCGGCGATCTTGGCGAGCCAGAGGAGCACGCCGAGGCGGAGACAACGGCGGACGAGGCCGAGGCGTAGTGGCCCATCTGGAGGGCGAGGAGCGCGCCCGCTACGTGCAGGAGATGTTCGCCCGCATTGCGGGGCGCTACGATCTCATGAACCGCCTGATGACCTTTGGGCAGGACGTGCGCTGGCGGCGTCATGTGATCGGGCAGTCGGCGTTGCCGGCGGGCGGCTGGCTGCTCGACATCGCGACGGGCACGGGGGATATTGCCGCCGAGGCGGTGCGGCAGCTGCCGGGCGTGACCGCCGTCGCCGCCGATTTTACGGTGGAGATGATGCAGGCGGGACGGCAGGCGTACCCGGCGCGCCGCGTGCTGCACTGGGTGGGGGCGGATACGCTGGCGCTGCCGTTTGCCAACCACCAGTTTGATGCTGTCACCAGCGGCTTTTTGATGCGCAACGTGATTGACGTGCCCGGCGCCCTGTGCGAACAGGTTCGGGTCACGCGGCCGGGCGGGCGGGTGGTGATCCTGGAGTCGAGCCCGCCGAAGCGCAACCTGCTACGGCCGTTCATCCAGCTGCATCTGGGGCTGGTAATCCCGGCGCTCGGGCGGCTGATTACCGGGGATGCCGATGCCTACCGCTACCTGCCGGCGACGACGGAGCGGTTCCAGGCGCCGGAGGCGCTTGCCGCGGCGATGCGCGCGGCGGGGCTGGTGGAGGTTAGCTACCGGCTGTTCATGTTTGGTACGATTGCGGTGCACGTGGGCCGCAAGCCGCAGCAGGCGGCGGCAACGGTTGGCGACAGGCAGGTCGGCGCCAGGCTCGCCGGCTGAAAGGCGAGCTCTTTTCAGGAGACGAGAATGGCTCATATCTTCCAGATCAATATCTCGCAGGGCGGCGTGCCGAAACGAGCGATTGCCTCGGGTCAGGTGACGGCAGAGGGGCTTGCCGGCGACTGGCAGAATGACCGCCGCTATCACGGTGGCCCGGACCGTGCTCTCTGTCTCTTTTCGCTGGAGCAGATCCTGGCCCTGCAGGCAGCGGGCCATCCGATTTATCCAGGGGCAACCGGGGAAAACCTGACGATTGCCGGGCTTGATTGGGAGACGGTACGGACCGGCGCACGGCTGCGCCTGGGGCCAGAGGTCGAAATCGAAGTAACCGGCTTCGCTTCGCCGTGCCGCACGATTGCCGGTGCTTTCCGGGAGGGCGCCTTCGCCGAGATTTCCGAGAAGAAATTTCCGGGCCGGTCGCGCCTGTACGCGCGCGTGCTACGCGCCGGCAGCATCCGTGCCGGCGACATGGTGCAGATGATCTCGCCGGACGAGGCTGGTAGCTAGGGCAAAAAGGGGCGGGACGCGAGGCCGTGCGGCGGCTCGCCGGCGGCCACAATCGAGCTGTTCTCCCAGGCGACGGCACAGACACTTACCATCCCCTCTTCCCAACTCAACATAAAATCGAAAACCGTGCTAATGTATCCCGATTCATATCTATCCCTTGTGTCGAGATACATGAAGGGTAAGCGCCTGCCGGGTTATCCTACAGCCAGCTAGCCGTTTGCGACAACAGGCTGTGCGTCAGGGTGCCTAAAAATGGTCCCTGGCGTGCGGGACGCAACGGGCTATGAATGATTAGACAAGCCGTTCTTGAGCGTTTGTGGTTACCGGGATGGTCTGCCGACCCGGCGAGGCTTGAGAAAAGAGAAGGAGTTCAGCTATGAGCACAGATATTTTGCAGGGTAAATGGGGCGAGATCAGCGGTGAAGTGAAGAAGCAGTGGGGGCGCCTGACAGACGACGATCTGCTGAAGATCGAGGGCCAGCGTGACAAGCTCGAAGGCGCGCTGCGCAAACGTTACGGCTTCTCACGCAAGGCTGCCGAAGAGGAAGTAGATTCCTTCCTCGAGGATGCCGAGAGCCGTCTGAAGAGCCTGCGGCACCTGTTGCGCCGGCGCGTAAGCCAGGCCCAGGATCGGGCACAGGACACCGCGGAATCGGTACGCGACAGCGTGGGCACGCGTGCCGACGACGTCAACGAGCAGATGAGCACGAGCCTTCCGGACGATGTCGTCTACGTCGTCGAGGAATATCCCTGGGTGGTAGTTATCGGCGTTCTGGTTGCTGGTATCCTCATCGGCCTGCTGTTAGGCCCGAAGAGCCGGTAGACAAGCGGCTGCCGCCGAAATTGAGGGCGCGACCTCGCGGACACGTGTTGTGTGGGCGAGGTCGCGCTCGTTTGTCGACGGTGCTCAGCGCAGGGAGCGCTGGAAGGGGAAGATTGCTACGGGGATCAGCTTGATGTGCTGCCGCGCAAAGGGGAGGCCGACGATGGTGATGGCGAGAATGGCAGCCGCGGTCAGGTGTGCCAGAGCGATCTCCCAGCCGGCGATCACGATCCAGATGATATCGAAGAGAAAGGCTAACCCGCCCTCACGCTCCTCGTCGACGACGACCTCTTTGCCGAACGGCGCGAGGGTAGCGATGCCGAGGCGGATGGATTGCAGGCCAAAGGGAATGCCGACAATGGTCAGGCAGAGCGCCAGCCCACCGATAATGTAGCCAAGCGCGGCAATGAAGCCACCGAATATCAGCCAGACTAAGTTTCCTAAGAGACTCATCAGTTCCTCCTACGGACGCCAGTAGCAAGATGCAACTCAAAGGTATCCTACCAGAGGATCCCTGTCGATCAATACGTTAAACGGGCGCGCCGGTTGCATTTGCCCGGCCGGGAGCGTCCGTTAGAATCACCGGACCGGCTGCCGATCACCCGGCCGGGGAGAAGACGCAACTATGAGCACAGACAACGCCCAACATCCCTTACGCCGGTTGTGGCAATATGCGACAGGGCACCGGCGCAGTATCGTCATCGCGACGCTCTTTTCGATCCTCAATAAAGTCTTTGACCTGGCACCGCCGGCCCTGATCGGCGTGGCCGTCGACGTGGTGGTCAACCGGGAAGATTCTTTCCTAGCGCGGGCAGGGATCACGGATCCGGCGAACCAGTTGCTGCTGCTCGCCGGGCTGACCGTCGGCGCCTGGGGGCTGGAGTCGGCCTTCGACTACCTCATGCAGGTGAAGTGGCGCAATCTGGCGCAGACGCTGCAGCACGAGCTGCGCGTGGATACATACAACCATGTGCAGGAGCTGGAGATGGCCTATTTCGAGGATCGCTCGACCGGCGGTCTGATGGCCATCTTGAACGACGACATCAACCAGCTAGAGCGCTTTCTGGATACCGGAGCGAATGACATTATCCAGGTGGTGACCACGGTCATCGTGATCGGCGGCCTGTTCATCGCCGCCGCGCCGGAGGTCGCTTGGATGGCGCTGCTGCCGATGCCGATTGTCGTTTGGGGATCGCTGTGGTTCCAGCGGAAGATGGCGCCGCGCTACGCCGAAGTGCGCGAGCACGTGAGCATGCTCAACAGTCAGCTAGGGAATAACCTGAGCGGCATTGCGACGATTAAGAGCTACACGGCGGAGCCGCACGAGGCAGAGCGCATCCGGCAGGAGAGCGATCGCTACCGGCAGAGCAACCGGCGGGCGATCCGCCTCAGCTCGGCCTTTGTGCCCTTGATCCGCATGGCGATCATGGCGGGCTTTATTGCCATTATGGTTTTTGGCGGCTACCAAGCGCTGGCCGGCCGGCTGAACGTGGGTGTATACAGCCTGCTCGTCTTCATGACGCAGCGTTTGTTGTGGCCGCTGACACGGCTGGGAACGACGCTCGACCTATACCAGCGCGGCATGGCCTCGACGCGGCGCGCGTTGGATTTGCTGGATACCGAGCCGGAAATCGTAAGCGGGACGGTGCCGCTGCCGCCGGGAACGGTACGCGGCGAGGTGGCGCTTGAGCACGTGACCTTCTGTTATCGCGGCGACGAACGGCCAACGCTGCGCGACCTCTCGCTGCATGTGCCGGCGGGCAAGACGGCAGCGATCGTCGGGGCGACCGGGGCGGGGAAGAGCACGGTCATCAAGCTGTTACTCCGCTTTTACGACGTGCAGCAAGGGCGCGTGTGTCTGGATGGCCACGACCTGCGCACGCTGCAACTGGACGATTTGCGCCATGCAATCGGTCTGGTCAGCCAGGATGTCTTTCTCTTCCATGGTACGGTGCGCGAAAACATTGCGTATGGCAAGCTTGGGGCGAGCATGGAGGAAATCATCGAGGCAGCCAAGGTGGCGGAAGCGCACGAGTTCATCATGAATCTACCGCGCGGTTACGACACGATCGTTGGCGAGCGGGGGCAAAAGCTATCGGGCGGGCAGCGGCAGCGGGTCAGTATTGCCCGGGCGGTGCTCTCCGATCCGCCGGTGCTGATCCTCGATGAGGCGACCTCGGCGGTGGATAACGAGACGGAGGCGGCGATCCAGCGCTCGCTGGCACGCATTGTGCTGGATCGTACGACGATTGTGATTGCCCACCGGCTGTCAACCGTGCGCCACGCTGAGCGTATCTTCGTCCTGGACAACGGCGAGCTGCGCGAGCAGGGGCGGCACGAAGAGCTCCTCGCCCAAGACGGCATTTACGCCGCGCTGTGGCGCGTGCAGACGGGCGAACGGACGCCGCCGGGCAATGGACAGCGCCCCGAACGTCTCCGGGTATAGTGGAGAGGGGACAGCGGGCCGCTGGCAGCCGACCGCGGCCTATCTGGCGGTATTTGCCAGCTTGGGTCTCGTCCTGGCTTCGCTGGGGCCGGCCTTGCCATTTCTTGCCGGGCGGCTGGGCCACAGCGTCGACGAGCTGGCGTTTCTCTTTTCGGCGCGGGCGGTGGGGTCGGTCGGCGGCGCGCTGTTAGGGGGCTACCTCTACGACCGGCACCCAGGCCACCCGCTGCTGGCGGTCATGCTACTGATCCTCGCCGCGGCGATCTTTCTGTTTCCCCAGGCGTGGCTGCTGCCGCTGCTGGCGCTGGCGCTGTTCGTCGCCGGCACGGGCGAGGGCATGCTGGGCGTCGGCGTCAATACGCTGATCAGCTGGGAGCACCCGGCGCGTGCCGCGCCGTTTCTGAACGGGCTCCATTTCGCGTTTGGTGTGGGCGCCTTTCTGGCGCCGATGGTGATCGTCGCTTCGTACCGGCTGACGGGGTACGTCGCTCTGGCGTATACAGTGCTGGCGCTGGCGCTGTTGCCGCTGGCGCTGTGGCTGGTGCGGCTGCCGAGCCCGCTGCCCCTTGAGGGAGGCGGCGCGCGGGTGCGACCGGGCGCAGACGATACGCCGGTCCTGGTGGCGCTGGTGCTCTTTCTGGCGCTGTACGTGGGGGCGGAGATTGGCTTCGGCGGCTGGATCTATAGTTATGCCCTGGAGCGGGAGATCGCAGGGGAGACAGGAGCTGCGCTGCTGAACTCGGCATACTGGGGGGCATTTACGCTGGGGCGCCTCGTCTCGATTCCACTGGCGGCGTTGTGGCGACCGCGTTACCTAATTCCGGCGCACTTGCTACTGGCGCTGGGCGGTCTAGGCCTACTGCTGCTCGGGCGGCCACAGGCGGCCGTCTGGGCCGGCAGCGTCATCTTTGGCTGGGCGCTGGCGCCAATCTTCCCGACGACGGTTGCACTCGCCGGGCGGCGCGTGCCGCTCACCGGCCGGGTGACCTCCTGGCTGATGATTGGCGGTAGCATCGGGGCGATGTCCTTGCCCTGGCTGCTGGGGCGGATCTTCGGCGCGTGGGGGGCGCAGGCGACGATGGTTGCCCTCGCTATCGATCTGTCTCTCGCGCTGCTGTTGTTACTTGCTCTACTCGGGCGAGGACAGGTTGATCATTCGACCTAACGACCGTATCATCCGGCATAGGGCAACAATAGCACGGCTACGAGCAAAGGAGTAACGGAATGGATACCCGGCAATTTGGACGCACAGGCCACATGAGCACAGTCGCGATCTTTGGCGCCTTTGCCCTTTCCCCTTTCGAAAGCGATGAACAGGATCTCGCCGATGCGGTTATGGAGCAGGTCCTGCAGGCGGGAGTGAACCATATTGACGTCGCTCCCAGTTACGGGCACGCGGAGGCGCGCCTTGGGCCATGGATGGCACGCATGCGCGACCGCTTTTTCCTGGGCTGCAAGACGATGGAGCGGCGCAAGGAAGATGCGTTAGCCGAGCTGCGCGCCTCTCTTGAGCGGCTACGAACCGATTATTTTGACCTCTACCAGATACACGCCGTGACGACGATGGAGGAGCTGGATGCGGTGACGGCTCCCGGCGGAGCGCTGGAGGCGATGATCGCCGCGCGGGAGGCCGGGCTGACCCGCTATATCGGCATCACGGGACACGGGTTGGACGCGCCGGCCCTTTTCCTGGAGGCGCTGCAGCGCTTTGACTTTGACTCGATTCTCTTCCCGCTCAACTTCATCCTCTATGCGCGTCCGGAGTACCGGCGCAATGCGGAGGAGCTGCTGCGCGTGTGCGCGGAAAAGAACGTGGGCACGATGATCATCAAGACCGTGGCTAAAGGACCTGTCGGCGACGAGTCGCCGACACACAATACGTGGTACGAGCCCTTTACCGATGCGGAGACAATCCAGAACGCCGTCAATTTTGTGCTGTCGCAGCCAGTGACCGGGCTGTGCACGCCGGGGGATGCCGGGTTGCTGCCGCCGGTGCTGGCTGCCTGCGAGAATTTCCTAGAGATTGACGAGGAGCAGCAGGAGGCGCTGATCGCGATGGGCGCCAACTACCACCCGCTGTTCACAGAGGAGCAGGCATGAGCGTGCGCACGGCGGACCTCTGCGACCAGTTCGGCGAGGAGGTGCAGGTCCTGGAGCCGCTGTTCCAGGACTATGGTGGCGTCGCTAGCTTCTGGGGGCGGATCGCTACCGTCGATGTCTTCGAGGACAACCTGCTGGTGCGCGAGATGCTGGACCGGCCGGGCGAAGGGCAGGTGCTGGTGGTCGACGGCGGCGGCTCGCTGCAGGCTGCCCTGCTGGGAGAAGAACTGGCACGGCTGGCACAGGACAACGGCTGGGCGGGGATCGTGATCTACGGCTCTGTGCGCGATGTGGCCGGATTGGCGGAGATAGGGATCGGCATACGCGCGCTGGCAAGCACGCCGCGGGCGAGCTTCAAGCGCGGCAACGGCGCCTGTGATTTGCCGCTCCATTTTGCGGGAGTGGGCTTCCGGCCGCCCGCTTACCTCTACGCGGACGAGGACGGGATTCTCGTGGCGCCGCGCGACCTGCTGGCCGAGGCGGAATGACGTGGCCCTCAACATTGGCATCGTCGGCTTGCCCAACGTGGGTAAGAGCACGGCCTTTAACGCGCTGACGCGCACGCAGAACGCGCAGGTTGCTAGCTACCCGTTCTGCACGATCGAGCCGAACCGGGCAGTGGTGCCAGTTCCTGACGAGCGGCTGGCAACGCTGCACCGTCTGCTCGGCCTTCCGGAGGCGATCCCGGCGACGATCGAGTTTGTGGATATCGCGGGGCTGGTGCGTGGCGCCAGCCAGGGGGAGGGGCTGGGCAACCAGTTTCTGGGCAACATCCGCGACGCCGACGCCATTGTGCATGTCGTGCGCTGTTTTGACGACCCGAGCGTGGTGCACGTCAGCGAAAAGCCAGCGCCGCGCGAGGATATCGCCATTGTGGAGACGGAGCTGCTGCTCGCCGATCTGGAGCAACTAGAACGCAAGCTGGAGCGGCTGGAGCGGCAGGCGAAGGGGGACCGTAAGACGTATGGCCCGCTGCTCGACGTGGGACAGCGGCTGCACGCCCATCTGGCGGCAGGGGAGCCGGCGGCGACGTTTCCCGGCGCTGAAGAAGAAGCTTTTGTAGAACTGAACCGCGAGATGCGTTTTCTGACGGCGAAGCCGGTGATTTACGTGGCGAACGTCGACGAGGAGAGCCTGGAATATGGCAATGCCTATCTACAGGAGGTAGAGGGGCTGGCAGCCGAGCAAGGGGTCGGGGTGATCACGCTGTGCGCGCGCCTTGAGGAAGAGATGGCGGGGCTCGACGAGGAGGAGCGGCGCGCGTTTCTGGAGCTGGCGGGGGCCGGCGAGAGCGGGCTGGATCAGGTGATCCGGCAAAGCTACGCGCTGCTGAACCTGATCAGCTATTTCAGCTACAACGAGCGCGAGGTGCGTGCCTGGACGATCCGAAAAGGGTGGACGGCACCACGCGCCGCGGGTGTGATCCACACCGATTTTGAGCGCGGCTTTATCCGCGCCGAGGTTATCCCCTATGAGACGTTCGTCGCCTATGGCAGCAGCCCGGCGGTGAAGGCCGCGGGGAAGCTGCAGGTCGAGGGGCGCGACTACGTCGTGCAGGATGGCGACGTGATTTTCTTTCGCTTTAACCTTTGACCGTGCCAGCCGCAGGACAGCGGCTAAGAGTGACCGACGGAGGAGACCGATGAACCAGCAGACCTTGTTGCGTATTGTGGCTATCGGCGCCGTTGCCGGAATGCGCACGATGACGGCACCCGCTCTCGTCGCCGCCTATTTACGCCAGCAGAGTGCGCGCACGACCGAAGGGAGTCCCTTTCAGTGGCTCGGTACGAAAGAAGTGGGCACAGTGCTTGCGCTGCTGGCAGCGGGCGAGCTGGCTGCCGACAAAATCCCGGACATTCCCGCCCGGATAGCGGCTGGCCCCTTGTTGGGCCGGGCGGCGTCTGGCGCCTTGAGCGGTGCAGCATTGAGCGAGGCGGAGGGCGAGCCAGCGGCAACCGGGGCGGCTCTTGGGGCAGCGGCTGCCGTCTTCTCGGCCTTCGCGATGTATCATCTACGCCGCGCAGCGGGTGAGATAGTGGGGCTGCCGGATCCGCTGCTGGCCGTGTTGGAGGATGCCCTGGCGCTGCGGGGCGGGAGTGGGGTTCTGGGGATCGCGTCGCCGCTGCAGCCGCGCGGCTTTCTCTAGCCTTCGGCTAACGCTCAGCCATCGCGCAGCGGAAGCCGATGTTGGAGCGGGCGGCGGTGGTTTCGTAAAAGGTGCGGGCGGTGACGCTCAGCTCGGCACGGTCGGACAGCCAGGAGCCGCCGCGCACCGACTTGGAGAAGCCGTCGGTGGGCCCGAGCGGGTTGCTGTCGGAGGCGCTGCTGTAGTAGTTGCGATCGTACCAATCGTTGGTCCACTCCATGACGTTGCCGAGCATGTCATAGGCGCCGGCGATGGAGCGGCCATCGGGATAACTGCCGACCGGCGCGACGTCACGATAGCCGTCATTAAAGGTCGTGTCGCGGTAATCGGCATTGCACGAGCTGTCGCAGTAGTTAAGTAGATCGCCGGCAAATTCGTCGCCCCAGGGATAGACGGTCTTCACGCCCCGCTCCGGATCAAAGCTGGCGGCGCGCTCCCACTCAGCCTCTGACGGCAGGCGGGCATCACGCCATTCACAGAACTGGCGCGCCTGTTCCCAGTTGACATAAATCACGGGATAGTCACTGAATTCCCCGCTGCCGTAGTAATCCCGGTTGAAGGCAGAGCTGCTGCTCACCGGCGGCGTGCAGCCGCCATCGGATACGCACTGGGCGTAGGCGCGGTTGGTTACCTCGGTCTCGTCGATGAAGAAGGGGTCGAGGCGCACCATGCGCGAGGGACGCTCGTCGGGGTCGCCCTGGTCGTTGCCGAGGCGGAAGAGACCGCCGGGGACATAGAGCATGCGCGAGCCGGTCTCGGTGGTAAAGGGGGCCGGCGTTGGCGTTGGTTCGGGCGTCGGTTCCAGGGTGGGCGTCGGCGTGGGCGCCACGGCGGTGAGCGCGGCGATGACCTCCGCCTGGGTTGTCGCCGTGGCCGCGGCCCGGGCCTCTTCGCCCTCGACGAGCGCGCCAGGACCCCAGGCGAGCACAGCGGCGCCGGCGACGAGGATCAGGAGCAGCAGGCCGAGCAGCCCGTACATGGTGCGCTGCTGCACAGCACGCCGGGCCTGGGTTGGCAGGCGGCGGGCGGGGGCGTGGGCCGGCAGCGGCTCCGTGCGCCGCGGCGCGCCCGCCAGGGACGATGTGCTGCCGGGCCGCTCCAGCGCACGGGCGAAATCAAGCGCGGTCTCGTAGCGGGCGTCCGGGCGGAGTGACATGGCGCGGTTGGCGACGATGGAGAGGTAGGGCGGGATGTCGGCCGACATCCC
>JAVVFG010000038.1:0-18308 GCA_032260445.1 Anaerolineae bacterium
CCTGGAGAATGTCACCGCGCTCAACGAAGACGGCAAGCCGGTGCTCAAGGATATCAATCTGGAAGTCCACAGCGGCGAGATTGTCGGCGTGGCTGGCGTCTCCGGGAACGGACAACGGCCGCTGGCACGGGCTATTGCCGGCCTGCGGCCAATTAGCGAAGGGCGCATCCTCCTGGAAGGAGAAGACGTATCGCACTGTACCCCCGCGGAGATGTTTGACAAAGCGCTGGGCTACATTCCGGAAGAGCGGATGCATGACGGCGTGATCAAGGACTTCACCGTCGCCGAAAACGCCATTCTCCAGGACCACGGGCGCCGTCCGTATAGCAACGGCTTCTTCCTTGATTTCAAGGCCGTCGCCAACCATGCGCACAAACTCATCCGCAGCTATAATGTGAAGACGCCGAGCCAGGAAACGCCGGTGAAGAACCTCTCCGGCGGCAATATCCAGAAACTTATCCTGGCGCGCGAGCTGGCACGCGAGCCCCGCTTTTTGATTGCGTCGCAGCCGACGCGCGGCGTCGACATTGGCGCCACCGAATATATTCACGCGCAGCTCCTCCGGCAGCGCTCGGCCGGTCTGGCCACTCTGCTCATCTCCGAAGACCTCGACGAAATCAAGGCGCTGTCTGACCGCATCGTGGTGCTCTTCGGCGGCGAAATCATGGGGCTCGTGCGCAACGAGGATGTGACCATTGAAGAGCTTGGCCTGATGATGGCCGGCGAGAAACATATTTACAGCGACGAACCGCTCGAGCAAGTGCCCTAGGGCACGAACCCGGGCCGAGGCAAACGGAGAGAAAGCGTGCAATTTTGGCTGAATGGTGAACGCAAGCAGTTTGATGGCGATCCCGAAACACCGCTCTTAACCTACCTACGAGAGACAGCGGGCATTGTCTCGGCGAAAAACGGCTGTGCGCCGCAGGCAGCGTGTGGCGCCTGTACGGTCGACCTGAACGGGAAGGCGGTACTCTCCTGCGTCATCAACATGGCCAAGGTGGAAGGCGGCGTGGTCACGACCATCGAGGGGTTGGGCGCCTACCGCCAGAACGTCTTTGCCAACGCCTTTGTCGAGAAAGGCGGCACCCAGTGCGGCTTTTGTACTCCGGGCATCGTCATCCAGGCCAATAGCCTGATAAACGGCAACGCCGCACCGACCCGAGCGGAGATCGAGCAGGCGCTCACCCCCAACCTCTGCCGCTGCACCGGCTACAAGAAGATCGTCGACGCCATCGAATACGCTGCCGGAGCGATCCGCAACGAGGAAGAGATCCTCCCGCCCCAAGGCAAGGGACGCATCGGCGAGCGCCAGCCAAAGTACGAAGCGCAGCGCCTCGTGCTGGGCCAGCACCACTACGTCGACGACATCCACGTCGACGGCATGGTCTATGGCGCGCTCAAGTTTAGTGACTACCCGCGTGCCAAGGTGTTGGCGATCGACACCAGCGCCGCAGAAGCGGTGCCGGGCGTCCTCCGAGTGCTCACCGCTACCGACGTGCCCGGCGAGCGCTTCATCGGCCTCATTCGCCAGGACTGGCCCATCTTTGTCGCCGTGGGAGAGACGACCCGCTACGTCGGCGACGTGCTGGCAACGGTCATCGCCAGCGATGAAGAGACCGCGCGCGCTGCTGTCGAGCAGATCGCCGTCGAGTACGAGGTGCTTGAGCCGGTGACCGATCCACACCAGGCGCTGGCGCCGGACGCCCCGGCCGTGCATGAGGGCGGTAATCTGCTGTCACGTACGGTGACCAGCCGCGGCGATCTAGAGGAAGCGCGAGCTCAGTCCGCCTATATCGCTCAGGGCATCTTCCAGACGCAGCGTATCGAACACGGCTACATGGAGCCGGAAGCGGCACTCGCCCTGCCCACCGAGCAGGGTCTGCACCTCCTGTCGCAGGGCCAGGGCATCTACGACGACCGCATACAGCTCATGCGCCTTCTCGGCCTCAAGAAGGACCAGATCCGGGTTACCCTCGTTCCCAACGGCGGTGGCTTTGGCGGCAAAGAAGATTTGACCGTGCAGGGCCATGCCGCGCTCGGCGCCCACCTGCTGGCACGGCCGGTGAAGGTGCGCCTCACCCGTGACGAGTCGATCCGCATGAGCCCCAAGCGCCATCCCATCTGGATGGATTACAGCATCGGCTGCGACGCCGCCGGCACGCTGACCTTTGTCAAAGTGAAATTCGTCGGCGATACCGGCGCCTACGCCTCGGTGGGGATGAAGGTCCTCGAGCGCTCGGCCGGGCACGCCACCGGCGCATACCACGTGCCAGTTACCGATGTCGAGGCTCTGGCAGTCTATACGAACAACATCCCCTGCGGCGCCATGCGCGGCTTCGGCGTCAACCAGGCCATGTTCGGCCTCGAAAGCCTCATCGATGAGCTGTGCGCACAGGGTGGCTTCGATCGCTGGCAGTTCCGCTACGACAATGCCCTTGTCGACGGCTGTATGACGGCGACCGGCCAGGTCATCGAGTCCGGCGCCGGCGTGCGTGAAACGCTGCTCGCTGTCAAAGACCATTTCTATGCGGCTGAGTACGCCGGGCTTGCCTGCGGGCTCAAAAACACGGGTATCGGCAACGGCATGCCCGACGCCTCATCCGCGCGCATCACCATTGAAGCAGCAGATCGCGTCGTCATCGACCACGGCTGGACCGAGATGGGCCAGGGAGTTAACACCGTCGCGCTGCAGGTTGTCTGTAACGAAACCGGCATCGACCCGTCGCTGGTGCACGTGCGCGTGGATACGGAAGCCGAGCAGACCTCTGGTATGACCACGGCTTCACGCGCCACCTCGCTCGTCGGCAACGCCCTGATCGATGCTTCCGCCCAGCTAAAGAAGGACCTGGAAACGACGACGCTCGCCGGCCTTGTGGGCAAGAGCTACACCGGCGAGTGGGTCGTGGACTGGACGACCAAGCCGGGTTCAATGGCCGAAAAGGTTTACACGCACTACTCCTACAGCTACGCGACCCAGCTCGTCATGCTCGACGAGGAAACGGGACATGTGCGTAAGGTCGTTGCCGCCCACGACGCCGGCAAAATCTTCAACCCCACCCTCTTCGAGGGCCAGCTCGAGGGCTCAGTTCACATGGGGCTGGGCTATGCATTGACCGAGGAGATGGCGATGGAAGACGGCTATCCCACCAGCACGCGGCTGCGCAAGATGGGTATCTTGCGCGCCAAGGAGATGCCGGAGGTCGAGATAATCGGCGTCGAGGTACCAGACCCGTATGGCCCGTACGGGGCCAAAGGCGTCGGCGAGATCGGCCTGGTGCCGACCGCTGCGGCTGTGGCCAACGCCCTCTACCAGTTTGACGGCGTGCGCCGGCACGAGCTGCCCATGCGCATTCCCCGGCGCGGTTTAGAGAAGCGCAAGGTCGCGTAGCGGTAGCCGCCATGCCTGCTGGCCAGGCAGTCCCGCAGGCCTTACACACGGGAGAGTTTGCCGGTGTCCCTACCGGAAGAGTCAGCGCGCTATCTCGAAGCCGTCCGCGACTTCCAGCGCGCGCGGCAGCGGGGTACGCTCGAAAGTATCGTTGCCCTCCTCACCGGCCGTTCCGACCGGCTCCTCAGCTACGGGCAGGTCAGCGAGCAGCTGCGCACCGGCGCAGCAATAGAGCTTGGGCTGCAGGAAATCCCGCTGGATGCTATTGTCGGCAGCGTGGGGCGCTATAGCGACTTTACACGCAGTTTTTTGCCGCGGCGCGAGAGCGGGCAGGAGCGCTGGGCGCGGGTGCGCGCCGCTTTCGACCGCGTGGAAGACATCCCGCCGATCACCGTCTTCCAGATCGGCGACTCCTACTTCGTGCTCGACGGCAACCACCGCGTCTCGGTTGCCCGCAGCCTCGACGCCACCCACATCCCTGCCTACGTCACCCAAGTCGAAAGCCGCGTCCCCTTGCGCCCGGATGCCAACCAGGATGAGCTGATTTCCCAGGCGCAGTACGCCGCCTTTCTCGAAGACACGGAGCTTGACGAGCTACGACCGGGCGCCGACCTGACGGTGACGGCGCCCGGCCAATACCGCGTGCTGCGCGAGCAGATCCACCAGTATCACGAGTGGCTCCGGCAGCAGGCAGACAGTCCTGTCCCGTTCGGCGACGCGGTCGCCGGCTGGTACGATGTTTTTTATCTGCCGGTCGTCGACGTGATCCGTCGCCGCGGCATCCTGCGCCACTTTCCCGGGCGCACCGAGACCGATCTTTACGTCTGGATCGTGCGCCACCAGGGCGAGCTTGCGGAGGAGCTGGGCTGGGAAGTGGCGACCGATCTCGCCGCGAACAGCGTCGTCTACCGCTACAGCGACGAACCGAGAAAAGTCTGGACGCGCCTGCGCGACCGCTTGCTCGGCGCCATTACCCCGGAACCGCTATCCGCCGGCCCACCGCCGGGTGTGTGGCGCGAACAGGCAGTGTCCGAACGGATGGAGCTTTTTCTCTTTAGCGACATCCTCGTACCCATGGCGGCCGGCGAGAGCGGCCAGCGTGCCCTGGCGCAGGCGTTGATCGTCGCCCGGCGCGAAGAAGCGCGCTTGCACGGGCTGCATGTCTTGTCGCCGGAGAGCGACGCAGCGCACCGCCGCGGCGAGGAGATCGCGGCAACCTTCGCGCAGAAAACAGAAGCTGCCAGCGTCGCCGGGGAGATGACGATCGAGCACGGGCAGGTGACCCGCACCATTTGCGAGCACGCGCGCTGGACCGATCTCGTCGTGATGGGGCTACACCATCTGCCCGGCTCGCAGCCATCACGCCGGCTCACCTCGGGGCTGAGCACCTTCATTCGCCGTTGTGGCCGGCCGGTCCTTGCCGTGCCGGGCGCGCCGTCGCCGCTGCAGCGCCCGCTCCTGGCCTATGATGGCAGCCCCAAAGCCAGAGAAGCCCTCTTTGTCGCCACCTATCTCAGCGCCAAGTGGGAGCTGCCGCTAGTGGTCGTGACGGCAGGCACGGACGAGCTGGACGCCGAGGAAGTGATCGACGAGGCGCGCTTTTACCTCATCGCGCGCGGCGTCTCCGCCACCTACGTTACCGGCCAGGGCCCCGTAACCGCACTGATCCGCGACACGGCCGGGACCCACCCCTGCGACCTCATCGTCATGGGCGGCTACGGCTTCCGGCCGTTGCTGGAAGTGGTGCTCGGCAGCACCGTCGACCAGGTGCTCCACTGGCGCCGCTGGCCCGCTCTAATCTGCCGCTAAAGAAGCACACACCCCGTTTTCCCTGTAATTGAATCGCGCACAACGCCGGTTGCGGGCGCAACAAACGCGCATCGTGGCGAAATTGGGCCAACTGCGGCCCGTGGGGACGCTCTGATCGACGGTTTAGGGACGAATGGATCGTATGCTACGGGCAGGTTGGTACACGGACAGCCGGTAGGAGACCTGCGATGGACATCGATAAAGAGTGGTTGGCCAAACAGGAAGCGATCAACGAGCAACTGCGTCGCCGTGCCAAACAGCACGGGCGCACTCCTGACGCCACACATCGCGGAGCCGCCGTCCGTGCCCGCGCGCAGGCCGGCAAGCAGATAGTCCAGCGTTCATTAGCAGCAGCAGGACGGATCCTGCCGCGAGGAGGATGAGATGAGGACGCACCCACAACCAGCACCAGTGGTTGACATGGAAGCGCCGCAGGCCAGTCCGGCTCGCAGCGCCTGAGACACGACTGGTACAGAACGCAGGAGAAACGGCGATGACCATAACAACCGCAATCGATGCGCACGCAATCACAATCCGCCCGCTCCGGCGCGGCGATGTGGCCCAGCTGCAGGCGCTACACCAGCGGCTGTCCGCCGACACCATCTACCGCCGTTATCTCTCGCCACGCGTGCCATCTCGCGCCGAGCTCGAGCAGATCTGCCGCCTCAACGAACATGGAGGCGGTGCGCTCGCCGTGGTTTATGAGGGCACGATCATCGGCGGCGGCTACTACGTGAGCAGCGATGGGCGCACGGCCGAACCCGCTCTGCTCATCGAAGACCGTTTCCAGGGACAGGGCCTTGGCACAAGGCTTGCCGCCCAGTTGGGTCAGCACGCCATAGCTCGCGGCATCGATACCTTCGTCGCCGCCATCTACCCGGATAACCGGGCCGTGATGCGTCTTATCCGTGCCAGCGGCCTGGCGTATGAAAGCGCACTCGCCCACGGCATCCGCGAGGTGCACATGCGCCTGGGGCAGCTGGTCGGCGCCCTAACTGCCCCGCAGGCGAGCGCTGCCTAATGCCGCTGCCCGTTGCCAGTTACGAAAACGAACAGACCGCCCGCTGCGAAAGCGGGCGGTCTGCCACAAGGAGGATAAGAAACGTCTGCGGAGCTGCGCTCAGCGTAGCGCGGCTCCTTCTGTAAGCGCCGTAGACAAAGGCGCGCAACAGGCTACATTATCGTCGCGCCTCGGGCACAGCCGGCTGCGGCACTGGCTGGCCTTCGAGGTAAGCCGCCATGCTGGCTGCGGCGGTGTGGGCCGCGGCGATCGCCGTAACCACCAGATCTGGTCCGTGGACGTTGTCACCGGCGGCAAACACGCCTTCGCGGCTGGTAGCGCCCACTGCTTCGTCGGCAAGAATCAGGCCCCATTTGTGCGTCGCCAGATCCGGGGCCCGCTCGCCCAGAAAGGGATCGGGCCAGTAGCCAACCGCCAGCACGACCGTATCCACTTCTTTGATAAATTCGGCCCCTTCGATGGGTACTGGACGGCGCCGACCGGAGCGATCGGGCTCGCCCAGCTCCATGGGCACGACCTTCATTGCCTGCAACTGCCCACTTTCATCGCCGAGATACTCGACTGGCGCCTGCAGATAGTCAATCTTGACACCCTCTTCCAGGCAAATGGCGCGCTCTTTGGCGTTGCCGGGCATCTCTGCTTCGGTGCGGCGATAGACGATGGTCACGTCGGTGGCACCCAGGCGCACGGCGCTGCGGGCACAGTCCACGGCTGTGTCACCACCACCAATGATCGCCACGCGGCGCCCGATCTGCGGCGGCAACTTCTTCTCCGGCGGGCGCATCGCCGCCGGCACGTTGGCCCGTACCAAAAAATCGGTGGAGGTGTAAATACCCTTCAGCTCCTCACCCGGGATCTCCATGCGCGCTTCGACGCCAGCGCCCGTGCCGAGGAACACAGCGTCATAAGCATTCTGAAGATCGTCGAGCGAGATCGCCTCGCCAACACGCGTATTGGTGACAAAGGACACGCCGGCCTCTTCCAGGTCGCGGATCTTGCGCATGACGACATGTTTCTCCAGCTTAAAGCTGGGAATGCCATAGACCAGCACCCCGCCGGGCTCGGGCCACGCTTCGTAGACGGTAACCTGATGGCCGAGCCTGACCATGTCTTCGGCGACGGTAATCCCCGCCGGACCGGAGCCGACGATGGCGACCTGTTTGCCGCTTCTCTGTGCCGGCACGTCAATGCGCAGCGCGCCTGCTTCACGGGCCATGTCGGCAACGAACGCTTCTAGCTTGCCGATTGACGGGGCGCCCCTGCGCGTGCTGAGCACACAGCCTTCCTGGCACAGGTTGGGGCAGACGCGCCCGCATACTTCCGGCAGCGGGCTTGTCGCCGCAAATATCTGCGCCGCCTCGACGAACCGTCCTTCGCTGATCCGCCACAGGGCCTCGGGGATATCGTTGCCTGCCGGGCAGTTTAGCGTGCATGCCTGCGGCTCCGGGCACTGCAGGCAGCGCAGCGCCTCTTCCATGGCGAGCTCGCCGTCGAAGCCGAGAATGACCTCGTCAAAGTCGCAAATGCGCTCGTCTACTTCCCGTTTCAGGTAGGGGATAGGCTCCAGATTGACCCGCACATGCCGGTCGCCAACACGAAAAGCCGTCTCAGAAAGCATCGTTCGTTCGTCTCCTCAAAGACCAATTTCCAGCGGGAACTCTACAGGATTTCGGCCCCGCGACTCGTTCCAAAAAGCATACTGATCGCGTGACGATCATCACAGCTCGCCGGTGCCAATACGCACCTAGGCGGCACTCAGTAACTCCGTCTGCCGTTCCAGGGCCTCAAGCATGATCTGCTGCATCAGGTCGAGCACCTCGATGATGCGTTCATCTCCCAGGTAATAGATGACAGAGGGACCCTCGCGCCGGGTGCCGACGAGCGATTGCTGGCGCAGCACACGCAGATGGCGTGACACCGTCGGCTGTGGCAGCATCAGATCGACCGCCAACGTCGACACATTGCGCGCCTCCTCCGCCAGCGCATACAAAATCAGAATGCGCTTCGGATCGGCCACCGCCTGGCAGATATTGGCATGTAGTTCGTTCAGTTCGTCAAGCGGCAGCGCCGCCATCGCCATTCTCCAGCATCCAGTTATCAGTGTATGCGTCTATACGGATACAGCCCGAAGTATAGAGGGTCGTTCTTCTGGGGGGAGAGACAGATGTCACGGGAATGGCGTGACAGATGTAATCTTCGTGAACGGCGTCACAAAGTGCCGGCCGGGCTGGCTGGCAAATGAGCTAGGCGCCGGTGTGCTTATTCGCCGAGAAGCTGGGCAACCAGCTCGCGACGGCGCGGGCGGTTGTCAAAGTCGACGAAGACGATCTGTTGCCAGGTGCCCAATGTCAGGCGCCCGGCGCTAAAGGGGACGGTCAGTGAGGGGCCAAGCAGCGCGGCGCGCACATGGCTGTGCCCGTTGCCATCGCCCCAGCGTGCATTGTGCGCGTAATGGCGCTCTGGAGAGGCGATCTCGTCGAAGAGGCGCTGCAAGTCTTCGATGCAGCCTGACTCGTATTCGATTGTGGTCAGCGCGCTTGTCGCTGAGGGGCAAAAAAGGGTAACAATGCCGTCGGTCAGGCCGCTAGCGCGCACCCTTTCGGCAACCTGCGGCGTGATGTCGACGACTGCCCCATTGCCGCTGGTGTGAAATTGGATCGATAGAGATTGGACAGACATAGGAATCCTCACCGGCTGGTGCGCGTTAAGGGGCGCGTTGGCAACAGATAGCATATAGTAGGAAGAGTCAATAACTTTGCCAAACACCACTGCCGGCCCCTATGTGCTACGCACGCCGGTTACTGCCGAGGAGAGCCTCATGAGCCGTTGGGACGACGAGATACCGGACGCCTTTCGCCGCTTTATGGAAGAAGCCGCGCGCGAGTCCCGCCGCAACCGGGAAGACGACGAGGAACCACCACGACCGCCGCGTAACGTCACACCCGTCGAACCATTCTGGACACGCCGCTGGTTCTGGCTCGTCGTCCTGGCACTCGTGCTGGTGAGCAGCTTTGGCTGGATCATCACGACCTACACCGAATGGATGTGGTTTGACGCCGTCGGCTACCGCAACGTCTGGCTGCGCCAGTGGGGTGCCGGCGTGGTCACCTTTCTCATCTTTTTTGTCGTCGCCGCGCTGTTCCTGGTGCTCAACTGGCGCTACACGCGCCGCGCGGCCCTCCGGCCTTCCGGTGTACAACTGATGACGCTACCCGGCATCAGTTGGCTTCTAACCGGTATCGCCCTTTTCCTGGCCTTTGTGATGGGACAGGCCGCTGCCAACCGCTGGGAAACCTTCCTGCGCTACTTCTTCCAGGTGCCTTACGGGCTCGACGATCCCGTCTTTGGGCTTGACATCAGCTTCTACCTGTTTACATTGCCAGTGCTGCAAATCGTGCATGGCTGGCTCGTGCCGCTGTTTGTGTTGGCCCTGCTCGGCATTGGCGCCATTTACCTGGGCAACAACCTCACCGCCTTCCGCACTGGTAACTGGCACTGGGACAGCATCCCCGCTGGGCTGCGCCGCCAGGGCGCAATCCTGTTGGCCCTCCTCGCCTTGCTGTGGGCCGCTGGCTATTGGCTGAACACCTATGAGCTGCTCTTTAGCCCGCGCGGTGTTGTCTTTGGGGCCGGCTATACCGACATTGCCGCTTCCCTGCCCGTCCTCCGTATTCAGGTCGTGGTCATGGTGCTCGTCGCCGCCGCGCTCCTCTGGATGGCCTGGCGTCCTAACCCGCGCCCTGTCCTCATTTTGCTCGCCGTCTGGCTGCTCGTCAGCGTCGTGGGCGCCAATCTTTACCCGGCGCTGCTGCAGCGCTATGCCGTCGAACCCAACGAGCTGGCCCGCGAAGCGCCTTATATCGAACACAATATCGCCTATACCCGCGCCGCCTTTGGCCTCAGCGACGTTCAGGAGTTTATGTTCAATCCTGACCAAGCGATTACCGCGGCCGACCTCGACGCCAATGAAGCCGCACTGCAGAATATCCGGCTGTGGGATTACCGCCCGTTGCTCGATACCTATGCTCAGCTCCAGGAACTGCGGCCGTACTACAGCTTTAATGACGTCGACATTGACCGTTACCCGATTGATGGGCAAGTGCGCCAGGTCATGCTCTCAGCCCGCGAGATGGATAAAGCGGGGCTGGAGAACCGCACCTGGGTCAACCAGCGGCTCGAGTTCACCCACGGCTATGGCATCGTCATGAACCCTGTCGATCGTGTCACGCCACAAGGGCGCCCCGCCTTCTACATCCAGGATCTGCCGCCGCGCAGCACGATCGACCTGCAGGTGACCCGGCCGGAAATCTACTACGGCGAGCTCACCACCGACATCGTCTACGTCGCCAGCGACCTACCTGAGTTCGATTACCCGATGAGCGAAGGCAACGTCTACAGCACGTATGCCGGAGAGGGGGGCGTGCCTATCAGCAATTTCGTGCGTCGCCTCGCTTTCGCCCTCCGTTTCGGCGAATCGAACCTCATTCTCAGCGAATATATCACCCCAGACACGCGCGCGATGTTCCACCGGCGCATCCAGGATCGCGTGGCGCAGATCGCCCCCTTCCTGTGGCAAGATCAGGATCCCTATCTTGTGGTTGCCGATGGTCAGCTCGTGTGGATGCTCGATACCTACACACTCAGCACCAACTTCCCCTACAGTACGCCCTCCACCACCGGCAGCAGAACCGTACCGCTCGGCATCAACTACATCCGTAACGCCGTCAAGGTAACTGTCGACGCCTACGATGGATCCGTCAACTTCTATGTTGTCGATCCGGATGACCCGATCATCCAAAGTTATGACAATGCCTTCCCCGGCCTCTTCAAACCCTTCTCCGCCATGCCCGAGGTGCTGCAGGCGCACGTGCGCTACCCAGAGGATCTGTTTCACATCCAGACGCACCAGTATCTGATTTACCACATCGACAACGTGCAGGTCTTTTACAACCAGGAAGATCTCTGGGCCATCCCGGAGGAGCTGCACTTTGAAGGGGAGCAAATCCCGGTCGAGCCTTACTACGTCATCTTCCCCCTGCCAGGGCAAACGGAGCCGGAATTCCTCCTGATCCAACCGTACACGCCGGCCGGGCGGAACAACATGGTTGCCTGGATTGCCGCCCGTAACCGGCCGGAGAACTACGGCGAGCTGCAAGCCTATGAACTGCCGCGCCAGGAGCTAGTCTTTGGCCCGATTCAGGTCGAGAGCAGGATTAACCAGGACCCGTCCATCAGCCAGCAGTTTTCCCTGTGGGACCAGCGTGGCTCCCGCGTCATCCGCGGTAACCTCCTCGTCATCCCGCTGGGCAACAGCTTCCTCTACGTCGAGCCGATCTACCTGCAGGCAGAGACCAGTGCGCTACCGGAGCTGCGACGCGTCATCGTGGCCAGTGGGGACACGGTCGTCATGCGCCCGACGTTGGACGAAGCCCTGACAGCACTCATATCTGATGCGCCTGCCGTCGCCGAGCTCGATCTCAGTGGTGCGGCCCCGGCCGTCACAGCGCCTGGCGAAGAGGCTGTTGTCGGCGACGCGACGATCGAGGAGCTGATTGCCGCTGCCAACAGCCATTACGAGGCAGGCCAGGCGGCACTGCAAACGGGCGATTGGGCCACTTATGGGCGCGAGCAAGAGGCCTTAGGTGAGGTGCTGCAGCAACTCCAGGCGCTGACCGGGGCGCTCGTCCCGGCGCCAACACCCGCAGCCACGGCCGAGCCGTAGTGGCCAGCGGCTAGCCATCGCTGATGTCACCTTCCTGGCGCGACTCGAGGACGTGGGAGGCGCGATCGTAGCGCCCTAACAGCTCGTCGACAGTCGTCCCTTCCCAACGCGGCACGCGGCGGAAGTAGGCGGCGCGGGCCAGGACGTGCGTTGCCACCGGCGCTGTCAGGAAGAAGAAAACGATCACCAGAATCGCGCGCATGACTGCCGCCGAGTTCAAAAAGTAAAGGGCTGCCGCCATCATGATCGCTGTAATACCTAGCGTCGTCGACTTAGCCGCGCCGTGCATCCGTGTGTACAGGTCCGGCATGCGGTTGAGGCCGAACGCGGCGACGAGCATAAAAAAAGTTCCAAAGAAGACGAGGGCCAGGACGGTCCATTCACGAATGCTCATATATCTTGACCCTGTTCCAGATAGCGTGCGAAGGCAACGGTGGCAATGAAGGCTAACAGCCCGGTGACGACGGCAACGTCGAGAAAAACAAGTTCCCCTACCTGGATACTGTAGACTGCAGACAGGGCAACGACGTGGATCCCGATCTGGTCGAGGGCGACAACCCGGTCTGGCAGCGATGGCCCGCGCCACAACCGGACGATGCACAGGCCCATCGATACCGTCAGGAGGACCAGGGCAACATCCAGGGCTTCGCTCATCGCATCACCTCGAGCACCTGGCGCTCCAGCCCCTCTTTGATCTCCCTGCGGAACGCATCAGGATCGCCTAGGTCGATGGTATGCACATACAAGGTGCGCCGGTCGGTTGAAACGTCGAGACTCATCGTTCCCGGGGAGAGGGTGATAAGGCTCGACACGGCCACGATTTCCATGTCGGTCTCCGCGTCGAGTGGGATGGCGACGATCCCCGGGCGCAATCGCAGCCGGGGCTGCATGATCAGCCAGGCAAGAGCCAGGCTTGCGGTAAAGATCTCCCAAATAGCAAACAGCAAGAAACGCATGACCTGGCCGACTTTGCGCACATACGCCGACGCGCCAAGCACCTGCTGGCTCAGGGCGATGACCAGATAACCCAGCACCAGCCCCAGCGCAAAATTGCTGCCCTGTAGCTCTCCCTGAAGAAAAGTCCACACCAGGGCCAGAAAGA
Organism: Anaerolineae bacterium; assembly: GCA_032260445.1. Lineage (GTDB taxonomy): Bacteria > Chloroflexota > Anaerolineae > Promineifilales > Promineifilaceae > JAAYYY01. Next base: position 13,043 of record JAVVFG010000038.1, read on the forward strand.
TGTTTAAGAGAAAGGAACGGACCATTTACTGTATCCCGAATACGGCTTGAACATACTCTGCCGGGACCGAGAGCTGGGTAGCGGCTGCGCTGGCAAACTCCAGGGCAGGCCCAGCCCCGAGCCCAAGCAGCAGACTTAATGTAACCAGAATGGCAGCCGGCGCCACCAGGTTCCAGTAAGGGGCGACCGCCGCCGGTGCAGGCTCCGCTGCTGGCGATGGCGCCGGGAGCGGCGCCGCTTTCCAGAACACTTCTGCCCAGATCTTGGTCATTGAAAACAGGGTCAGCACGCTCACGCCCAGGCTAACGGCAGCAATGGCATACTGCTCCTGGTCAAGGGCGGCCGAAAGCAAGGTCAGCTTGCTGAAGAAGCCGCTGAGCGGGGGGATGCCTGCGAGGGAAAGCGCTGCCAGCAAAAAGAGGAACGCCAGCCACGGCCGCTCCCGCAGTTGCCCGCCCATGTGCTTGAGATCGCCCGTACCGCTGATTTCTTCGAGCGCGCCACCGATCATCAGCAGCGAGGTCTTCACGATGATGTGGTGAATCACATAAAAGATACCACCAGCCAAGCCAAGCACGCCGGCCAATCCCAGCCCCATAATCATGTAGCCGATCTGGCTGATAATGTGGAAGGAAAGGATACGGCGCACGTTGTTCTGGGCAATAGCCCCCAGAACGCCAACGACCATCGTCAGCCCCGCTAGGATGAGCAGCAGCGTGTGAATGTACGGCGGCTGCTCCACAAAGAACAGTGTAAAGACACGAAACATGGCATAAACACCCACCTTGGTCAGCAAACCGCCAAAGAGCGCCGTGACGGCCGCCGGGGGGGTGTGGTACGAAGCCGGCAGCCAGAAGAAGAGAGGAAAGATGGCTGCCTTAATGCCAAAAGTAAGCAGGAAGAGCATCGCCAGCGCCGAGATCAGCCGCGTCGATTCGGCCTCCGCCAGGATCGTCGCCAGGTGTGCCATGTTCAGCGTCCCCGTCGCCCCGTACAGCAGGCCGACGGCGATCAGAAAGAACGTGGAGGAGACGAGGTTGATGACCACATACTTGAGGCCGCCTTCCAGCTGATCCCGTTCGCCGCCGAGGGTCATCAGCCCAAACGAGGAAATAAGCATCACCTCGAACCACACGTAGAGGTTAAACAGGTCGCCCGTAAGAAAGGCTCCGCTAACGCCCAATATCAGAAATTGGTAGAGCGCATAGAAGCCGAAGCGCTCGCGCTCCGGATCGATCGTCACGAAGGTGAAGAGCAAGACAACCCAGCCCATCAGTGCCGCTAGGACGAGCATCGTCGCGCTGAGCAGGTCGACGGTCAGGGCGATACCGAACGGCAGCGGCCAATCGCCGAGCGCCGACACTTGAATTCCCTCGTTCCACACGAGCCATAGCAGATAGAGCGCATAGACGAGGTCGGTCGTCATCCCGACGAAGGTGATGGCGCGCGCAGCGAGCCGCCGCCGGCCGGCCAAGATCACGAGCGCGCCTGTCACCAGCGGGATGATGAGGGGTAAGACGAGATGGTGGGTCATCGATCGGTTGTTTCCAGTCGTTGCAGGTCGTCGGTACCAACCACCTGATCGGCGCGATAGGCGAGAACGAGGGTGAATGCCATCAGGCTGAAACCGATGACGAGCGCCGTGAGGATCAGGGCCTGCGGCAGGGGATCGGCGTAGGTCTCCTGCCCTCCGTCCGGCCCGATGAGGGGCGGCGCGCCGCGGCGCAGGCCACTGAGGGTAAAGAGGAGGAGATTGGCCCCGTGCGCCATCAGCAACAGGCCAAGCAGCAGCTTGACGAGGCTGCGGCGCAGGATGAGGTAGGTGCCGACGGCAAACAGCGTGCCGACCACCACGGCTAGAACAGTTTCCATGATTCCTCCTCAGCCATGGTGACGATGATCTCCACAGTCATGCCGATGACGACCAGGTAGACACCGATGTCAAACAGGAGGGGAGAGCCTATCTTCACCTCGCCAACACCCAGCAGGGTGAAGATCACCCACACGCCGGTGAGGAAGGCCTTTCCCTGCAGGATGCCCAGTAGACCCGCGGCGATGGCCGTCAGCAGGCCGATCGGCAGGAGATGGCGAAAAGTGAACGGGAACGACTGCCGGATCTGTTCAGGCCCGACAGCCAGCAACTGTGTCAGGATGGCGGCAGCAGCTACCAGCCCGCCGATGAAGCCACCGCCCGGGGCATTATGCCCGCGGAACAGCATAAACAGAGAGAAAAGAAGTAGCACGGGAAACATCAGGCGAATCGTTGCCCGTAAGATGAGTGAATTCACGAGCCATCCTCCGCATCGTGGTCGTCGCTCAAGCGCAATTTGACAAGCGCGTAGGCGCCGAGCACGGCGATGACGAGTACGGTAATCTCCCCCAGAGTGTCTAGCGCACGGAAATCAACGAGAATCACGTTGACGACATTTTCACCAAAGGCTGCCGGCACACTCTGTTGCAGAAAGAACTCAGACACCGTCAGTCCTTCGGATTGCGAAGCCACCACCCCCCCCTCCAGTGGCGAGACCATCAGCGTGAGAAGGGTAACCAGCGTGCCGACGCCGGCGGCAATGGCGATGTCACGAAAGCGCGCCAGACGCGTACTACGATCTTCGAACACGCGCGGGAGAAAGTAGAAGACGAGCAACAAGAGGATGACGGTCAATGTCTCAACCATCAACTGTGTCAGGGCCAGATCGGGACCACTGTAGATCACGAAGAAGAGGGTCATGAAGAAGCCGACCACCCCCAGCGCAGCGATCGCCCCGAGTCGCGTCGAGGTCCCGGCGACGGCGACAGCCGATAGGATCATCAGAACGGCCGCCAGCAGTTCGAACGTTGGTATCCCTGCTAGCGACGTAGAGACGGTGATGGTCCCACTCCCCGTAATCATGGCGTAGCTGACCAGCACAATCATCGCGCCGAGAATCATGAGCAGGTAATCGCTCAGCGTCCCCGTCTGGAACCGGGCAGTTAAGCCAGTCGCCAGGCGATTTAAGAGTGTGATGCTGCCATCGTAAAGCACGTCGAGCCGGATGCGGGCGATGGCACCCGCCTGCCAGCGGCGAACTGGCTTGCGCACAGCCCACAGCACCACGCCGCTGGCAACAGCAGCGATCGTCATCAGCAACGGGGTCGTAATGCCGTGCCACAGGGCCAGGCTAACGCTGACGGCATCTCCATAAGATTGGCTCGCCGCCGCCGCCAGCAACTCGGTTGACGCCGTACGCAGCGGCGGGAAGGCTAACAAGACCGACAGCGCTGCCAGAATGGCTGGCCCCAGCAGCATGGGCCACGCCGGCTCATGCACCTCGTCAAATGACGGTGCATCCGACCCAAAAAAGACGCCGAAGTAGAAGAGCAGGCTGTAAGCCACGGCGAAGATAGCCATCACAAAGGCAGCGCCCGCTACCCATAACGCCGGCAGAACGGCGGGTGTGGCGGTGAGAGCTGTCTCGAACAGCGTCTCTTTAGCCAGGAAGCCGAACAGCGGCGGCAGGCCAGCCATCGACATGGTTACAAGCGCCGCCACCACGGCAGTCACCGGCAGTACCCGCGCCAGGCCGCCGAGCTGGCGCAGGTCGCGCGTGCCCGTCTCATGCTCGACAATGCCGACAAGGAGGAAGAGGGCAGCCTTATAAACACTGTGGGCGACAATCACCACCATTGCCGCCTTCAAAGCCAGCGAGCTGCCGATTCCGATCAGTGCGACCGCCCAGCCTAACGAGCTAATCGTCGTGTAGGCCAGCAGCGCCTTTAGATCGTTCTGCCCGAAAGCGAGATAAGCGGCGAGCAACATCGTCACCAGCCCGACAATGCCCACCACGAGATGCCAAAGATCGGTGCCGCCGAGCGCCGGCTGCAGCCGCGCCAGCAGGTAAATCCCGGCCTTGACCATCGTCGCCGAATGGAGATAACCGCTTGCCGGCGTTGGCGCCGTCATCGCATCAGGCAGCCAGATGTGGAACGGCACCTGCGCCGACTTCGTAAAGGCGCCGAGCAAGATGAGGAGGACGAACGCTGTGTACAGCGGGTGTGTGCTCAGCGCCGTCTGGGTGATCAGCTCGCCGATGCGGAAAGAGCCGCCGGCCATGCCCAGCATGACCAACCCGGCCAGCATCGCCAGCCCACCGCCGCCGGTGATCAACAGCGCCTTCAGCGCCCCATAACGCGCCTTTTCATCCTCGTGGCGAAAACCGATTAAGAGGTAGGACGAGACACTGGTCAGTTCCCAGAAGACAAACAGGGTGACGAGGTCGTCGGCGAGGACAACGCCGAGCATCGAGCCCATAAAGAGAAACATGTAGGACTGAAAGCGCGAGAGATCGGCATCGTCACCCAGATAATAGCCGCCGTAGAGGATAATCAGCGCACCGATGCCCGTAACCAGGAGCGCGAAGAGTAGGCTTAAGCCGTCGAGACGGAGGGCGAAAGCAGCATTCAGGCGCGGGATCCACGGGTAGGTTACGGAAAGCACGTGGCCAGTGCTGACGGCCGGTGCCTGCCACAGAAACCAGCCGAAGAGGACGGCCGTTGCCGCGCTCAACAGCCAGGTTGCGCGCTGGCCCAGCCACCGGTACGCCGGCAGCGTGACCAACGCGAGCAAAAAAGCAGAGAAAAGAGCGATAATGAGCATACTTCAGTTTGTACCACTGCTTCCGCGCAGCCATTGCCGCCCGTGTGGCACGCCAGTTTCGACGTGCTGCAGCCAATGGCTTGCGGCAGAACCGGCTTGTATCTGCTGTTGATGTCCAACTACGAGGAGAAGGTTGCGAAAACGCCGCATTCACCTACTCCACACGACAAGCGCCCGGTGATGTTGCAGGCTACTAGTTGAGCGCACGCTGGCAGGCGTGACGTGGCCTCTTCACTTGGACAGGTGCAGCGAGTGCCGTCCTCTCAGACTGGCTGCAGTGATGAAATGCCGTGTGCATGGTCGCACACAGACGAAAAGTGTGGTTCCCGCGCTAGTATAGCGTACGGTATTTTGCCCGGTCAAAACGATTGGGCCGCGGCGCGCCGGTTGCACCCTCGCCCGCACCCCCTGTCACTGCTCACGCTCCTGGGATAGGTCAAAGACAAGTTTGTGATTTCCGCCCCTTTCCGTTACCGTTGTTCCAGAAGAGGATACCATGATCTTTCGCAGAGTGTTTCGCCGTATCTTTGGTGGCAATGAGTGGAGCGACGCCAAAGGCAAGAAAGATTTCCACGTGCACGTGGCACCGGACGGCACGATTAGCGCCGAATGCGCTATCTGTGGCAACCC